>CBIGSA010000333.1:0-3726 GCA_966192215.1 uncultured Devosia sp.
GACGATGTAGCCGCTATTGAGCACAGTAGGTGGCTATCCTTTTTCCCGCGGACGTGTGTCGGCACGCGGGCTTCCGGCGCAACCCCGCCTGCAATGAATACATGCAGATTCGCCCGCCCAACGCCACGCGGCCGGACCTTTTGGCCCGGCCGCTCTCATAGTGTGTGCAACGCCTTATAGCGCGCCGATGGACCAGAAGAAGGTCTCGCCCGAGCTGTCGTCGACACCGTCATTATCAGTGATCGCGAAGCCGTTGCCGGCGGCATCAACCGCAAAGCTCTCGACCTTGTCGACAACATAGCCGTTATTGGCGGCCAGATCGGGCACGAAATCACGCACCAGTTCCTTGCTGACGACGGTGGGCAGTTCGCCACCCAGTTCGGCCGGAACCAGCTCGCTCACCTTCACGCGATAGAGCGCCTTGAGTTGGGCCTTGCCGGCGATCTGGTTGTCGCGTTCGATGATATAGGCATAGTCGCCATGGACGGTGATTTCGCTGAGGCCGACCCAGCCACCTTCCGGCGCGGCTTCGAGCGGGTAGCGCACTGCACCCCATTCCTCGGTCTCGGTGTTGTAGGAAACCAGCTTCACGAAACCCTTTTCGTCATCCTTCCATTCGCGCTGGATGGCGATCCACAGCGTGTTGCCGATCCTGGCGACGCCTTCCGAACCCGAACGGGTTTCGCCGGCCAGCAGGGCCGCCGGATAGGCGATCTCGTCTTCGATCTCGCCATCAACATTGACATGGTAGAGCGCGTGCGGCGTCAGCTTGGCGGTATTGCCTTCCGACGCCAGCCAGAAACCGCCCTCACCATCGAGCGTGATGCCTTCGAGGTCCAGCTTCTGGGCGGGAACGCCATTGCGGGTCACCACGGTCTTCTTGACGATGCGGGCCGGCTTGGCCGTCGCGTCGATGGTGTAGATCGCCGCTTCGCTGAAGGCGCTGTCGCTGACGGCGTAGAGAATGCCCGGCTTTTCGGCATCGCCCACGGCGCCCGACAGCGCGGCCCAGCCGATCGGCTTGCCGTCGGCATCGAGGTCCGACATGATCTGGGGATAGGCCGGCTCGCTTTCGCTGAGCTCGAAGATCATGACATGCGCGCCGGCCAGCCCGTCGGGGCTAAGGTCGGTCTCATTGGCGGTCACGTAGAGATTGCGCGATGGAATGGCCAGCGCGCCTTCCGGGCCGATGCCCGAGGGGATCGACTGCCAGTATTCCGGCTCCGCACCGGTATCCTTGTAGATCGCCACGAGCGAGGAGCGCTCCTGGTTGACAAAGATGAACTTCGTCTCGCCGAACGCACCCACTTCCATGCCTTCGGGCTCGACGCCCTTGGCGTCCGAACGGCCTTCCGGATAATGGCCGAGCTGGGCGGCAACATATTCCATCGACGGGCCGCTCTCGTAGAGCTCGGTGCCATCCTTGTGGAAGATGGTGAAGCCGCGCGAGCCACCTTCATAGTCGCCCTCATCGGCGACCACGATGCGGTTCTCGTCCAGCCACTGGATCGCGTCGGGCTCGCGCTTGCGCCCTTCCTGGCTCTCGGTGAAGCTCAGCACGCCGTCTTCGGTAGCATCAATCCCCACGAGATCGACCATACCGGCGCTGAAATCATTGATGATTTCACCGGTTTCTCCATTGAGGATGACGATGTGGTTGTTTTCCTGCAGCGTCACGGCCAGTTCGTTGGCACTGTTGAAATCGGTATATTCCGGCTCGGCATCCTCGCCTGCAAAGTCGGCAACACCGGCCAGCTCGGTAACGCGCATCGTGTCGCAATCGACCATGCCATCGGCCACGTCGAAGAAGGTGATATTGCCGCTCGGCAGTTGCGGGATCACGCCATCGTCGAGATCTTCATCGCGCTGATTTTCCATCGAGATCGCGATCAGCGAGGCATCGGCATTCCTGGCGATGGCGTCGGGCTGCCCGCCGAGGTCGCAGGTGGCCTCGATGGTCTTGGTGGCAATGTCGATGACCGAGAGGTAGCCTGATGGTGCGCTGAAATCCTCGGTCGTGTCCGAGGTCACCAGCGCCTTGCCGCCAATGACGGTAACCGAGGTCGGGCCGCCATCGAGCGCCACGAAACCGGCGGCCTCAGGGGCGGTGGGGTCGGTGATATCGATAATGCCGATGCCGCCCAGCAGGGCATTGGAATAGACCAACGTCATGCCGTCTTCGGTGGCGGTGATGATTTCGGCCGAATTCTCGATGCCTTCCTCGACGTCTGGATTGTTCAGCGCAACGGGGAAGCTGGCAATGCGATTGAAATATTCGGCACCCGTGACCGAGCCGGTCGTGGCCAGCAAGGCGGCAGTGAGTGCAACCAGATATCTTGGCTTAAGCATGATGGAGCCCCTATTGGAATAGGCTCCGCATAGGGCGGGCGAAAGACAGCCCCGTGACACCCGCATGACACATCGGTGACAGCGCCCCATTCTATACACCGGGCGTCCCGCACCCTATATTGCCCATGAGAACAAAATAAGATTCGTCAATCCCCGCGCCGCGTCTGCCCGCCCCGGCACGCTGCGATGGAAAGGCCATGAATGTCCGGTGTACCCCACCCTATCGACCGCCCTTCTGCCGGGCCGATCACCAGCCAGCTCGGCCGGAGCCAGGCGCCCGACTACCTGCGCGGCCTCAACGAGGAACAGCGCGAGGCGGTGCTGACCACCGAGGGTCCGCTGCTGGTGCTGGCCGGCGCCGGCACGGGCAAGACGCGCGTACTGACGACGCGCATCGCCCATATTCTCAACCAGCGCATGGCCTGGGGCAGTCAGATCCTGGCGGTGACCTTTACCAACAAGGCCGCCAGCGAAATGAAGAAGCGTATCCATGACCTGGTTCCGAGCCTCGACGGCCTGCCATGGATGGGCACCTTCCATTCGGTTTCGGCGCGCATCCTGCGCAACCATGCCGAACTGGTCGACCTCAAGCCGACGTTTACGATTCTCGACACCGACGATCAGATCAGGATCATCAAGCAACTTCTCGAAGCCGAAAACATCGACGAGAAGCGGTGGCCGGCGCGGCAATTCGCCGGCATGCTGGACGCCTGGAAAAACCGGGGCCTTCTCCCCAAGGACGTGCCGGAGGCCGATAGTGGCTATTTCGCCAATGGCAAGGGCGGCAAGCTCTATTTCGACTACCAGGCCCGGCTGAAAGTGCTCAACGCCGCCGATTTCGGCGACCTGCTGCTCGAATGCATCCGACTGTTCCGCGAGCGCCCGGAAGTCCTTGCCGAATACCACCGCAAGTTCAAATACATACTGGTGGATGAATATCAGGACAGCAACACCGCCCAGTATCTCTGGCTGCGCCTTCTTGCCCAGGGTAGACCAGCCAGCCAGGCTAATGTCTGCGTCGTGGGCGACGACGACCAGTCCATCTATGGCTGGCGCGGCGCCGAGGTTGACAACATCCTGCGCTTCGAGAAGGATTTTCCGGGCGCCAAGGTCATCAAGCTCGAACGCAACTACCGCTCGACCTCCAACATCCTCAAGGCCGCCTCGACCCTCATCGCCAACAACGAAAGCCGCCTGGGCAAGACGCTGCATACCGATGTTGCCGAAGCCGGCGAGCCTGTCTCGTTCACCCAGGTCTATGACTCCGAAGAAGAGGCCCGCACGGTCGGCGAGGAAATCGAGCAATATCAGCGCCTTGGGGAGCCATTGAACTCCATGGCAATCCTGGTGCGGGCCTCGTTCCAGATGCGTGAGCTG
>CBIGSA010000334.1:0-3709 GCA_966192215.1 uncultured Devosia sp.
ATGCGTTCGATGCGGCGCTCCAGCACGAAGTCGGAGGGCGGGACGCCGACGCCGGCGCCGAACTGGCGGACGAAATGGCCGCGGCTCATTTCGGCGATGGCGGCCAGCCGCTCCACCTGCAGGGAGCCGGCCAGGTTGGCCTCGATATGGGCGATGACGCGAGTCACGGCTGATGGCAGGGCCTGCTCGGGTGCGGCGTGCGCGCCGAACACGCCGTCATGCAGGGCGGTCATGGCGGCATAGGCGGCGCTGGAGGCTTCGCCGGGCGCAATGTCGGGCTTTGTGACGAGCGTGAGGCAGGCATCGGCCATGCGGTCGATCACGGGCGTAGGCAGGCTTACCACCGGGCCGGCGGCATCGATGATTTCGCGCGCCAACCGAAGGGCCTCGCGGCCATTGAGCACCATCCAGAAATATTCCCAATGCCCGCCGCGCTCCAGCCAGTAGCGATGGGCGTGGGGGAGGCTGAGCACCATGGTCTGGCCTGGTGTCAGCCGGTATTGCGTGCCGGCGAAGTCAAGACGGCCCTCACCGACCAGCGTGTGCTGGATGACGAGAAAGGGCGCCGTGCCGCGCTGCAATCCGTCCCAGGAATAGACCTCGTTGCGGCGTTGTTCATAGCCGGCGCTGATGGCCATGCAATGCAATGGCGCGGCGCTGCGGGGCAGCGCCAGCACGCGCAGGTCATGACCATGGTCGATGAGCTGATTGAGCACAAAATTACCCTAGAAGGCACAAGCTTTCTCTAGCAGGCGGAACGCGTCAACGCTAGCAGTGTGCTAACCAATTCGCCCCATCGGTGAATCCCGCGGAGGAAGACATGTCATTCAAAGTCACGGTCATCGGTGCCGGCTCGATCGGCTTCACCAAAACGCTGATTTCCGACCTGCTCAAGGTGCCGGAATTCGTCGATTGCGAATTCGCGCTGACCGATATCAACCCGCATAACCTGGACATGGTGAAACAGGTGATCGAGACCATCGTTTCGGTCAACAAGCTCCCCGCCAAGGTCACCGCCAACACCGATCGGCGGGCGGCCATAACGGGTGCGCGCTACATCATGAGCTGCGTTCGCGTGGGTGGGCTCGAGGCCTTCTCGACCGACATTTCCATCCCGCTCAAATATGGCGTCGACCAATGCGTGGGCGACACGATCTGCGCCGGCGGCATTCTCTATGGCCAGCGCAACATCCCGGTCATTCTCGATTTCTGCAAGGATATCAGGGAAGTCGCCGAGCCCGGCGCGCTGTTCCTCAACTATGCCAATCCCATGGCGATGAACACTTGGGCTGCCGACATGTATGGCGGCGTCAATGTCGTCGGTCTCTGCCACGGCGTGCAGCATGGCGCCCACCAGATCGCCAATGTGCTCGGCGTGGACGACAGCGAACTCGATTATGTCTGCTCGGGCATCAACCACCAGACCTGGTATATCGACATCCGCGCCAAGGGCCGGAAAATCGAGGCTGACGAGCTGATTGCGGGCTTCGAGAAGCACCCGGTCTATTCCAGGCAGGAAAAGGTGCGTATCGATGTGCTGAAGCGTTTCGGGGTCTATTCCACCGAGAGCAACGGGCACCTTTCCGAATATCTGCCCTGGTATCGCAAGCGTCCCGAGGAGATCGGCCGCTGGATCGACATGAGCGACTGGATCCACGGGGAAACCGGCGGCTATCTGCGCTATTCCACCGAACGCCGGAACTGGTTCGAGACCGACTTCCCCATGTTCAAGGAGCAGGCCAATAAGCCGCTCAGCGAATATAAGCGCACCAGCGAACATGCCAGCTACATCATCGAGGCGATGGAAACCGGTCGGACCTATCGTGGCCATTTCAACCGCCGTAACAACGGCATCATCACCAATCTGCCCGACGATGCGATCATCGAAAGCCCAGGCTATGTCGACCGCTTCGGCATCAACATGATCGAGGGCATCACGCTGCCCACCGCGTGCGCCGCTACCTGTTCGGTCTCGGTCTCGGTGCAGCGGCTATCGGTGGAGGCGGCGATGACGGGCAATATCGACACGCTAAAGCTTGCCGTACTGCATGACCCGCTCGTTGGCGCCATCTGCACGCCCGACGAGGTCTGGGCCATGGTCGACGAAATGGTCGTCGCCCAGGCGCAATGGCTGCCGCAATATGCCGACGCCGTGCCGGCCGCGAAGGAGCGCATCGCCAAGTCCACCGTCAAGACGCGGGACTGGGACGGCGCCGCCCGCAAGCGCGTGCGTTCGGTCGAGGAACTGCGCGAAGTGGTGGGCGGTCACCACTGACGGAAAGGTCGGGCGGCTCCTCGGAAACCAGTCGAATTCTTCCGGCTTCTACAGAAATCCCGCCCGCCGGATGGCGATGGCTTGCCCGAAATCCGGGCGGGAAATAGCCTTCCGGCAGGGAGGACATGCGATGAAAAAACCTGCGCATTTCGTCATTGTCGGTGGCGGCACGGCAGGGTGGATCGCCGCCTACATCATCCAGGATGAGGCGCGACGGCAGGGGCTGGATATTCGCCTGTCAGTCGTCGAATCCTCGAAGATTCCCACGGTGGGTGTTGGTGAGGCCACGACGGCGGCCTTCCGTGTGCTGCTCAAGCATTTCGGCATCGACGAGTTCGAATTTTTCCGCAAGACCGATGCGAGCTTCAAGCTCGGCATCCGCCACGAGGATTGGCGCCGCAAGGGTTATACCTATTACGGGCCGATCGATGATCCGCACCAGGTCGTGAAGGCGCCGTCCGGTGCCCCGTCAGACTACCTCAACGTCTATGCGGTGGCAGCCGGCCGCCCGGTGCAGGAGATGCATCTTTTCCAGCCGCTGCTGGAGCAGAAAAAGGCGCCCTATGCCCGCAAGCCGGACGGCTCGCTGATCGCGCTTGGGCCCTTTCATCACGCCTACCATTTCGACCAGGCGCTGGTGGGCAAGTTCTTTGCCAGCAAGTCGCAGGGCGTCGAAAAGGTGGATGCCATTGTCGCGGGCGTGGAGCGGAACGGGGAGACGGGCGACATTACAGCGCTGGTGCTGGACGACAATTCGCGTCTCGACGCCGATTTCGTGATCGACGCCACCGGCTTCCGCAAGCAGATCATCGTCAAGGAATTGCAGGCGCCCTGGAAATCCTATGCGCATGAACTGCCGGTCAATCGCGCATTGCCGTTCTGGATCGATCTCAAGCCGGGCGAGGAATTGGCCAACTATACCCGGGCCTGGGCGCAGGGCTCCGGCTGGATGTGGCAGATACCCACCCGCACGCGGTATGGCTGCGGCTATGTCTATTCGGACGAATTCTCGACGCCTGATGAGGCCAAGGCCGAGGTCGAACGCATGCTGGGGCACGAAATCGAAGTGCGGGGCGATATCCGCTTCCAGATCGGCCGGCTGGAGAATGCCTGGATCGGCAACTGCCTGGCGGTGGGCCTGAGCTCGAGCTTCCTCGAACCGCTGGAATCCACGTCGATCCATGGCACGATTGTGCAGATGATGCTGTTCGGCCGGCATTTCCTCAAGCGGCCGGCCGACATGACCGACACGGACCGGGCGGACTATAACATCCGGGTGGGCCGGCAGGTCGATGACTTCCGCACTTTCGTCAACACGCACTATGTGGTGGAGCGAGAGGACACGCCCTTCTGGCGCGAGGTAAAGGCCAACCGCATTCACCCCGAGACCAAGGAAAGGCTGGCGCGCTGGCAGAAGGAAATGCCCCGGCACGA
>CBIGSA010000335.1:0-3647 GCA_966192215.1 uncultured Devosia sp.
CACCGAATCCGGGCTCTCCATCACCAGTTGGAAGCCCATTTCCGGCACGATTCCGCCGCTGACCGATGCCGATTGGCAGGCCGAGTTCGAGGCCTATCAGCAGATCCCGCAATACGAGGTCAACAATTCCTGGATGACCGTTGACGACTTCAAGGTCATCTTCTTCTGGGAATATGTGCATCGCCTGCTCGGCCGCCTGCTCGGCGTGCTGTTCGCGGTGCCCTTCCTCGTCTTCCTCGTGCAGAAGCGCTTTACCCCGCAACTGGCCTGGCCGCTCTTCGGCCTCTTCCTGCTCGGCGGCTTCCAGGGCGCTTTGGGCTGGTGGATGGTCTCGTCCGGCCTCACCGAACTGACCTCGGTGTCGCAATACCGCCTCGCCGCCCATCTCACCGCCGCGTCGCTCCTCTTCATCGCGCTCGTCTATGTGCCGCGCACGCTCGAACCGGGTCGCGTGACCGGGCGCGTCGAAAGTCGCAATCTCTGGTGGGCTTCCATCCTGCTGGCCCTTATCATCCTCCAGATCGCGGCAGGCGCCTTTGTCGCGGGGATCGATGCCGGCATGGGCTATAACACCTGGCCGCTGATGGATGGCGCCATCATCCCCGACGGCCTGGGCGTCATGCAGCCGGCGTGGCGCAATATCTTCGAAAATGCGCTGACCGTGCAGTTCATCCACCGCTGCATCGCCTATCTTATCACCGCCTACCTGGCCGTCATGCTGTGGCGCCAGCACCGGGCAGGGGGCTTTGCCGGCGTGCACCTCTGGTTGCCCCGTCTCGGCCTGCTCGTCCTGGTCCAGGTCGCCCTGGGCATTGCCACGCTGCTCAGCTTCGTGCCCATCTCGCTGGCCGTCGGCCATCAGGCGATGGCCTTCATGCTGGCCGGCGTGACCGTGGCTTATATCGCAGACATGCGGCGGGCAGAGCGGTAACGCCTGTGAGGTAATATAGTACCGCAAACATAACCTGTTGATTTTGCAACATAAAATCAACCCTCTTGACGCCTGCGTGAATCCCCCATACACGACCGGCCGAACGTGCCGCTTTCTTCCCCGGATGAAGGCTGCAAGCCCCAAGAAATCTAGGGAATTCAAGCATGAGCACTTACTCGGCAAAACCGAGCGAGATTGAAAAGAAGTGGGTCCTGATCGACGCCGAAGGGCTCGTCGTGGGCCGCGTCGCTTCGATCATCGCCAGCCGCCTGCGCGGCAAGCACAAGCCGACCTTCACGCCGCACATGGACATGGGTGACAACATCATCGTCATCAATGCCGACAAGGTGAAGCTGACCGGTCGCAAGCTGGACCAGCACAAGTTCTACTGGCACACCGGTTTCCCCGGCGGCATCAAGGACCGGACTGCCCGCCAACTCCTGGAAGGCCGTTTTCCCGAGCGCGTGCTCGAGAACGCCGTCCGCCGCATGATGCCGGGCGGCCCGCTGACCCGCGCCCAGCTCAAGAACCTCCGCGTCTATGCCGGCGCTGAGCATCCCCACGAAGCGCAGAACCCGGCCAAGCTGGACGTTGCTGCGATGAACTCCAAGAATGCGCGGGTGAAGTAATATGGCCGAAACCATCAACTCCCTCGAAGACCTCGGCACCACTGCCGCCGCTCCGGCCGTCAACACCGCTCCGGTGCACGTCCAGAAGCTCGACGCCCAGGGCCGCGCCTATGCCACCGGCAAGCGCAAGAACGCTGTTGCGCGCGTCTGGATCAAGCCGGGCAAGGGCAAGCTGGTCATCAACGGCCGCGAATTCGCCACCTACTTCGCCCGTCCGGTGCTGCAGCTCATCGTCAAGCAGCCGATCGTGGCGACCGACCGTCTCGACCAGTACGACGTCAACGTCACCGTTGCCGGTGGTGGTCTGTCCGGTCAGGCCGGTGCCGTCCGTCACGGCATCTCCAAGGCTCTGAACTATTTCGAGCCGGCCCTGCGCCCCATCCTCAAGAAGGGCGGCTTCCTGACCCGCGACAGCCGCGTCGTCGAACGCAAGAAGTACGGCAAGGCCAAGGCCCGTCGTTCGTTCCAGTTCTCCAAGCGCTAAGCTTCGGATTATCAATGCAAAGGGCCGGGAAACCGGCCCTTTTCTTTTGTATGGATACCCCTCCCACCCTCCCCTGACAGGGGGAGGAGCCGCGCAGTGGTTGGGGCGTGATCGTGCCTCAAACTCGATCTGTTCCTCTCCCTGTCAGGGGGAGGCTAGGAGGGGGTATCTCACACAGACTCTGTACCGTTCCTTGGTATGGCGTCACCGTCGCCCATATGTGGCCAGCTTCCGGATGCCACCATGCAGTTCCTCGTCACCCGCTTCCATCTCCTGCTGCTGACGGTCACCTTGGCCATATCGGGCGTCGGGGCCTTCCGCATTCCCGCCGATTTCGTCTATTTCGCCCATTGGTCGGGCAGTACGGCCGATTGGCTTTGGCCCCGCGAAACCATTTTCGTCGCCCCCGCCATCCAGCTCCTCTTCATGGCCATCTTTTTCCTGCTCGGGCGCCTGCTGACGAAAAACCAGTATGCCAAGTCCCAGCATATTCTCGATCCGGCGCTAACCGCCCTGATGGCGGTCGTGGCAGCCACCCAGCTCGGACTGCTGCTCTCAGGCATCGGCTCCGATCTCGATTTCGTCCGCTTCACCGGCTTTGCCCTGGGCGCCATGCTGCTGCTGCTCGGCGTTGTGCTCTACGAGGCCGAGCGTCACACCTATGCCGGCCTGCGCATGCCTTGGCCGGTCCGCACCGACCGCGCCTGGCGCGTCGTCCACCGCGCCACCGGCTGTTCCTATGGCGTGGCGGGCATCTGCCTGCTGGCTCTGGCCTGGTTCGATGCGGGTCTCGGCATCCTCATCCTGTCCTTTGCGGCAGCCATTTTCGTGCCCGCCGTCATTGCCGGACTCGCCACGGTGCTTTTTCTCAACCGTTGAGCACGCAGCATGCCCATTGCCGCGGGGCGCTTTCCACCGACAGAAAATTTCCCGTCCTCCCGGGCAAACGCAACGCCTTGCGCAGCGAATTATCGTTAAACGGGGTAGAATCGTGCTTAATTTCGAGGCGGACAGCTCAATTGTTGAGCGGTCGCTTCGGCTCATTGCAGGTCAACACATGTCTCCCACCACTGTTTCCACTGCTCGGGTGTCACGCCCCCCCAAGCCGTTCTATCGCTCATTCGGCTTCCAGGTCCTGGCCGCCATGGTCATCGGCCTCATCCTGGGCTACATCGCCCGTCAGATGGGCCCCGACGCCGCCGGCGGCGCCAACTGGCTGGCCCAGACCCTCTCCACCGTCGGTTCCACTTTCGTGTCGCTGCTGCGCGCACTGGTGCCGGTCCTGGTCTTCACCGCCATCGTGGCCTCCATCGCCAATCTCCGCGAACTCCAGAACGCGGCCAAGCTGGTCTGGCAGACCCTGCTATGGTTCGCCATCACGGCGCTGATCGCTGTGGCCATCGGTATTGCGCTGGGTCTCATCATCCAGCCGGGCCTCAACTCCGCCGTTGCCGCCGAGGCCGCTCGCGCCCCCTCGTCGTCGGGCTCGTGGCTCGATTTCCTCAAGGGCCTGATCCCGTCCAACATTCTTGGTCTCCAGGCCTCGACCCGGATATGGGGGCCAATGAGAATGCGGAGTCACTGGCTCTGGCGGCGGACCTGG
>CBIGSA010000336.1:0-3627 GCA_966192215.1 uncultured Devosia sp.
AGCCCCCGTCACCCCACGCGGCGGCCTGCAGGCGATCAGTGGTGGGGGGAGCCGGCTGTGGGTATTGCCTCCCGCACAGGTTCGAGTCCGGGCGGAAGCGTGTGCGCGACCCCCACGGACTGTTCCAAAAACCGGCACCCCGGGGCGATTGTCGTCTCATTTTAATTTCCTACGGGGCGGCAATCGCTTCGGGGTCCGCCTTCGCTGCCGGCTGTGGCAGGCGACATGAGAACCGCGTGACGGGCGGGCCCTTGGCATGCCCGCTTGTTCTTCCGTTCACCTGTGGGCGCAAAAATCCGCGACACCCCCACATTCCCGCGCTAAGAGAGAACCACGGTACTGCACTGGCTGATTGCTCTGGGGGCAAGACTTGAAACGGATGATTTGGGCGGCCGCGGTCATGGTCGCTGCGACGGGCGGGATGGTGACGCTGGCGGCGGGGGCGCCGGGGCAGTGTACGGTGACCGGGTATGACACATTCGATTGCGACGTGGCGCTGGATGGCGGCGGGCTGACCTTTGCCCTGCCTGATGGCAAGACCTTTGCCTTCACGCTGGTGGAGGAAGGCGTGGGTACGGCTTTCCTGATCGAGGCGAATGCCGGGCCGGGGCAGGTGCCGGACGAATTGCGCGACTTCCGCGCCGTGGATGGGAAGCCCGGCTGCTGGGCGCGCGGCGACGAGTTCGAATTCTGCGTGCTGGTCGAGCAATAGCCGGCGGAGGCAAGCCGGAGTGGATGCGATGACTGCGTTTTCGGTGACCGTCGGCCAGGCCGTGCTGGCCGGATGGCAGGTGGGCGAAGGCCTGCCCGTGGTGTTCCTGCATGCCGGGGTCTGCGACAAGCGCATGTGGCAGAACCAGATGGAGGCCGTGGCCGAGGAAGGATGGCATGCCATCGCCTATGACCGGCGCGGCTATGGTGAGACGGAAAGTCCGGACGAAACCTTCAACCATGTCGACGACCTGGAGGCCGTGCTGGCCTCGCTGGATATTCACGCGGCGGTGTTTGTCGGCTGTTCGATGGGTGGCGGGCTGGCGCTGGATTTCGCTTTGCGCCATCCGGGGCGGGTGATCGGACTGGTGCTGATCGGCACCTCGGTCACCGGCGCGCCATGGAGCGCGACGCAGGAAGAGCAGCAGCTCGAAATGGCCGAGGAGGACGCGTGGGAGCGCGGCGACCGCGACATGCTCAACCGGGTGCAGGCGCATGAATGGCTCGATGGTCCCCGCGCGCAAAGCGGGCGGGTCGGCGGCGCGGTGCGCGAGCTGTTCCTCGACATGAATGCCATTGCGCTGGGCAAGCCCGAACTGACGCAGGAAGAGCAGCGCACGCCCGCCTGGCCGCGCGTGAGCGAGGTTGGCGCGCCGACCTTGCTGCTGGTGGGTGACGAGGATTTCACCGCGCTGATCGACCGGCACGAGCATCTGTCCGAGGAAATGCCCAATGCCTTTGCCGCCGTGCTGGAGGGCGTGGCGCATATTCCCAGCATCGAGCGGCCGGAACTGATCAATTCCATGCTGCTGGAATTCCTCGATGCCATCGAGGGCGGCGACGAGGAAGAAAGCGACGAGGAGTCAGCGGGCTAGATCGCGTTTCTCGATCGCTTCGCATCCCGATTCAATGCGCTGAACGATCGAGTCAAGACATTGAGAAGCCGATTCAACTTGCTGGCAGGTTGAATCGGCTTTTGTCGCTAGTGTGTTGAATTTCAGGGAAAATTCCCCCGTCAGGTCGCGATGATGCCGTCCAGGTGCTGATCGAGCTGGGGCGTGGGCGTGTTGGTCAGGTCCTTGCTCAATTCGGCAACCACGGTTTTCTTCACCGCGGGGGAGATGGCCTGGCGGATATCGCCCAGAGCGTTGGGGGCAGCGGCGATGACAAGCCGGTCGAAGGCGCCCTGCTGCTGCTTGCGGTCCAGCGTGGCGGCAACCGAGCGCACGAATTCGGCCTCGCGGTGCTCCACCGGGTCCGTCTTGGGCTCCATGGCGCTGCGACCGCTGCCGACCGAGGAATGGCTGCGGCCGGGCCGGTCGCTGACGATCTCCTGCGCCTGCAGCGGCTCGATGGCCCAATCGAGACCATCCACCTGCTTGAGCCCCTTGCCCGGACCGGTATTCTCGAGGACACGCGCCTGTGCGCCGTCGGCGATCAAAACCCAGGTGACGGTCTTTTTCATGATGTGCTCCTGCTGGTGATGGTCGTGATGGGGCTTGCTCAGGCCAAACGCCCCCAGAGGGAAAAGGTTGGCCTCATCCATCAGCTTTGCAAGCCTGCCCGATCACAAACTCTGATTGGCGGTCGCGGCGCGGCGCTGGTATCAGAGGGACTTTCAGGCATCCCGCCCGGGATGCGGAGTTTTTTCAATGTCCCTTCCTGAATCCGCGCCGGAAGCCATTGCGCCGGCCGAGGTCGCCGCCCCTTCCCGTCCCGCTGCCAATGAAGGCCGCAACGGCATATTGGCGGCCTTAGCGGCCTATACGCTCTGGGGTTTCCTGCCGCTGCTGTTCCGCGAGGTCGAGGCGGCCGGCTCGGTGCTGATCGTGGCTGAGCGGACCGTCTGGTCGCTGCTGTTGCTCGCGGGGATCCTGGCCTTTTCCGGCGGATTCGGGGAGGTTCGCGCGCTGTTTGCTGACCGGAAGCGCGCGCTTGGCACGCTGCTTTCCGCCGTTTTGCTTGCTGGAAACTGGCTGCTCTATGTGTGGGCGGTGGAAACCGGGCAGGTGCTGGAAGCCAGCTTCGGCTATTTCATCAATCCGCTGGTCAATGTGCTGATGGGCATGATCCTGCTCGGGGAGCGGCAGAACCGGCTGCAGACCATTTCCATTCTCATCGCCACCGTGGCCATCGGCATCCAGGCGGTGGGGCTGGGCAATATCCCATTCATCGCGCTGGGGCTGGCGCTGTCCTTCGGTTTTTACGGCTATTTCCGCAAGACGGCGCATCTCGGGCCGGCGGGGGGCCTGTTCGCGGAAACGGCCATGCTGACGCCGGTGGCCCTGGCCTTCATCGTCTATACGTTTGTCACCACCGGGCCGGGCGTGCATACCGACCCCTACCTGATGACCATGCTCGTGCTGACCGGGCCGGCGACGGCTATTCCTCTGCTGCTGTTTGCCTTTGCCGTGCGGCGGCTGCGGCTGACCACGATCGGCATGTTCCAGTATCTGGCGCCCTCGATCCAGTTCCTGGTAGCGATCTTCCTGTTCGGGGAGCATCTCAATGGGCTGCGCCTGCTCAGCTTCGCGTTGATCTGGGTGTCGCTGATGGTGTTCAGTTATGACAGCTTCCGCCGCCGGGGGCAGGTGGCCGCGGCCTAGTCCAGGGTCGCCAGCGCGTCTTCCACTTCGGCGCGCTCCGGGGCGTCAGGGGCGATTTCGAGGAACTGGCGATAGCGCTCGAGCGACATGTCGGCCAGGATCTCGTCGAGGAAGAAGCGCTCCTCCTGGCGCGGCAGGATCTCGGTCACGCGGCCGATGCGGTACGTCCCGTCCGAGCCGGCGATGATGCCCGTCGTCTGGCCCTGCTCGAGGTCGAAGAGCGCCTCCGCCCAGGCCGCGTCGACGACGGCCGCCTCACTGATCACCCCATACTCGCCGCCCACGTCGCGGCTGGGGTCGGTGCTGAACT
>CBIGSA010000337.1:0-3621 GCA_966192215.1 uncultured Devosia sp.
TCGACGGCGGCCATGGAGCGGGAGACTTCATAGGCGAAGTCGACATGGCCGGGCGTGTCGATGAGGTTCAGCACATAGGTCTCGCCATCCTGGGCCTTGTAGTTCAGCCGGACGGTCTGGGCCTTGATGGTGATGCCGCGCTCGCGCTCGATATCCATGGAATCGAGCACCTGCTCCTTCATCTCACGGGCCTCCAGGCCGCCCGTCATCTGGATGAGGCGGTCGGCCAGGGTGGATTTGCCATGGTCGATATGGGCGACGATGGAGAAATTGCGGATGCGGGAAAGCGGCGTTGTCATACGCGCGCTGATAGCAGAAGCGGAAACGGCGAGAAAGATGGTTTAGCTGACGTTAACAGGGGCGCAGCGCCACCTTTTGCATGGCTCGGGCGTTAGGCCTGCCATGACCATCGCCCGCCACCTGCTCGTCGCCCTGCCCCTGATGCTGGCCGCCCCCGCCGCGGGGCAGGACATATTGGGGCCGATCCAGGATTTCGTGGAGCAGTTGACCGAGCCGGCATCCAAGCCGAGGCCGGCGCCGCAGGTTGAGGCGGATGAACCGGCGACGCCGCCCCCGGTACCGCGCCCGCGGCCACCCAGCCTGCCGGACGCGCCGGTGGTGGGGACACCCCGGCCGCCCATTGCAGCGCCGGAGGCGGCGGAACCGGGGGAGGAACCTGTACCGCAGCCAGAACCGGAGCCGGAGCCGGAGCGCATCTATCAGGTGGCCTGCCCCGCCGTGATCATGGGACTGGTGGAGGCGGAAATGGTGCCGCCGCTGAGCGAGGGAATGTGCGGGGAGCAATCGCCACTGGTGGTCACCGGGGTGATGAGCCGGGGCCGGATGGTGCCGCTATCGAGCCCCATTACCACCAATTGCCAGATGGCAAGCGCCCTGCCCCGCTGGGCCGAGGTGGTGGACGGCTCTGCCGAAGCCATGCTGGACAGCGCCCTGGCCGAGATCGGCACCGGCACCAGCTATATGTGCCGCAACCGGAACAATGCGGCCGATGGCTTCACCTCGGAACACGGCTTTGCCAATGCGGTCGACGTGACCGGCTTTACCCTCATGGATGGAACGCGCATTGCCGTCGAGGGTGACTGGCTGCCGGCGGCTGCGCCCGCAGGGCGGCTGCTGCGACTGGCGCATGACGCGGCCTGTTCGGGCTTTACCACCGTGCTGGGACCGGAGGCCAATGCGGAGCATCACGATCACCTGCATCTCGACCTGGGCTGCCATGGGCAGAGCTGCACGGCGCGGATTTGCGAGTGATCGTTCCCGCGAACGTCGAGTATAGCAAGCGCCCGCCCCCCCCAGCTTCGCTACAGCCCTAGCTTCTCTGCCCTCCCACAAGGGGGAGGGTGGAGCTCCGCTCATAGGCCCGATGGCCTCGAAACCTACAGCGCGGGCGCGGCCGGGGCTTCGGTAGTGACGGTGCCGGCCGTGGGTGCAGCGGGGGCAGGGGTGGCCGGCGGCGGGGGCAGGTTGGCGTAGATGGCGGTGACGGCGTCGACGCCCTGGCGGTCGGCGCTGCCCTCGGTGCAGTCGGGGGCGGTCTTTTCGACATCGGCCTTGACCTGGGCAAAGGCCGATGCGGCGGTGGCAGCATCCATGCCCAGGGCGGTTTCGAGGCGCTGCCGATCGGCCTCCATGCCAGCGGTGATGTCGGGCTCGATGGTGATCGCGCAAATCTCGATGACGGCCAAAGTGGCATAGAAGCCGGTCAGCATATTGGCCTGCTTGGGCGTGGTATTGAGGCTGGCCGCCGGATCGACGACGATTTCAGGCGCCGCGGCGGGGGCAGCCTCCTGCGCGACGGATGCGCCGAGCGTGAGGGCGAGAACAGCGAGGGCGGCGAGCGGACGGATCATCGAGGGCTCCTTGAAGGCGGGTTCTCCCCCTTCAAAGGCCCGATTGTGGCTGCAGCGCGGCGCGCGACTTCACGACGGGTGATGGGGCGGCAGGTCGGCCCAATCGTTCAGGCTCATCGTTTCAGGATCGAGCGGCGCCCGATCGCTGGAGAAAAGCGCCGTGAAGAGGCGGCCGATGCTGTGGATCAGGGTAGACATTTTGTGACCTCCTTTCAGGTCTTGGCAGAAGCGATGACCCGAATTTGCGCCTTTGCCCTGCCGGCCGCAATGGACAAGGTCGCCGGACCATTGTAGAAAATCTATATGGCTAATCCCTTCCCCATTCCGCTCAATGCGCTGCGCGCCATCGAAATCGTGGCGCGGCGGGGCGCGCTGGCGCCGGCCGCCGAGGAACTGGGCGTGACCTTCGGCGCGGTGAGCCAGCATCTGCGGCGGGCCGAGGAGCGGCTGGGCATGGAGCTATTCGAGCGCACGCCGACCGGCCTCAGGCCCACGCCGGCGCTCAAGGCCGCCATGCCGCAACTGACGGCGGGCTTCGCCGCGCTGCAGGACGGGCTGGGCAGCCTGCGCGGGAGCGACGAGAGCGTGCTGAACCTGACGGTGGGCAGCGTCTTCGCCTCGCGCTGGCTGATCTGGCGGATCAACAAATTCACCGCCCTCAATCGTGATATCGAAGTGCGGCTCAATGTGACGGCGGCCATGCTGGACCTGAGCCGCCCGGATGTCGATTGCGGCATCCGCTATGGGCATGGGCAATGGCCGGGTGTGAATGCGGAACTAGTGGGCGGCACCGCATATCAGCCGGTCTGCGCGCCCGTGGTGGCCGAGCGGCTGAGGACGCCCGAGGACCTCCGGCACGTCCCCGTGATCCAGGACGAGACGACGATGCTGAGCTGGGACGCCTGGCGGGCCGAGGTGAGGCTGGACCCCGCCGTCAAGCTGAGCGGGCCGGTCTATTCAGATGCCTCGCTGGCCTTCGACGCGGCGATTTCCGAACAGGGCGTACTGATGGCGGCGGACATGATGAGCGCCGATGCGGTGAGCGACGGGCGGCTGGTGCGACCGTTCGGGCATGCGGTGGACGGACCGCAGGGCTATTTCCTGGTCGTAGCCAAGGGACGGCGGGAAAGCCGCAAGCTCCGGGCGTTTCGGGAGTGGCTCAGGGTGGAAGTGCCGGCCAGCGTGCAGGGCTATGTATACCAGAGCCGGGGGTGAGGGGCGGTTCGTTCAGCCCGGTCCGCGCACCGCTGGAGCCAGCCACGGTGACGATCTGCCGCCCACCCACCGCGGGTCACCCTCGGGCCTGACCCGGGGGCTCTTCACTTGACGATGTCGTCCCAGAGATCGCGCCATTCGGGATTATTCTCTTCGATCAGCTCATGCTTCCAGCGTGCGTACCAGCGCTTGAGCGATGTCTCGCGCTGGATGGCAAGCGAGATGTCATCGAACTGCTCGAAGTGGACGAGCCGCTTGATGTTGCGGGACCTCGTGTACCCTTCGACCAGACCCTCGCGGTGTTCGTAAACACGACGAACAAGCTCGTTGGTGACGCCGATATAGGTTCGTCCCCGACGCATGTTGGCAAGAATGTAGACATGGCCGCCCATTGCGGCATCTTGAAGTACGGAGCCCGAGAGTGACGGCCGGTGGGTGGGGAGCGGTGGTAGGTGCAACACCGGCAATGGCCGGTCTCGACCCCCTTTCGGCCGTCCAATACACGCTCAACAGCACTCATCCTCCCACACCAGCT
>CBIGSA010000338.1:0-3559 GCA_966192215.1 uncultured Devosia sp.
GCGTTTGCCGGGAGTGTGTGGCGGAGTCAAGGCGGATGTCGAGCGCCGCCGCCAAAGCCAACAACATCATCGGCTTAGCACCACCACAGCCGTGAACGTTTTTCCGATCCATGCGTTGGATGCGTGTATCCAGGGAGCGTTGCCATGAAAAACCTGCATTCCATCTGCGTCCTGCTGGCCTGCACGGCTCTTGCCGGCCCCAGCTTTGCGCAAAGCCCGGATTCCTATGTGACTGGCGCCAAGCAATTCACGGAATCGGTGGTGATCACGGGCCTCGAAAACCCCTGGGAAATCACGCTGGGGCCCGATGGCATGCTGTGGACGACGGAGCGGACCGGCAAGCGCATCAGCCGCATCGACCCGGCCACCGGCGAGCAGCACGAGGCCATCGTGATCGACGAGATTTCGGCGCCGGGTGGCCAGGACGGGCTGATGGGCATGGCGCTGCATCCCGAACTCGGCCAGGGCACGGGCAATGACTATGTCTATACGGCTTACACTTACGTGGACGAGGAGAAGGGTGCCGATCCGCAGGTTACAGATGCAACCAGCCCCTATCACCAACTGTACACGAAGATCATCCGGCTGACCTACAATGAGGCAGACGGCACGCTGAGCGACCCGGTGGACCTGATTACCGGCCTGCCGGCCAGCAATGACCACAATTCGGGGCGGCTGAAATTCGGGCCGGACAATACGCTCTATTACACGCTGGGCGACCAGGGGAATAACCAGGGCGCCAATGTTTGCCTGCCGATCGAGGCGCAGCGGTTGCCGACAGCGGAGGAAATCGAGAACAAGGATTATGTCGCCTATGTCGGCAAATCCCTGCGGCTCAATCTCGACGGCTCGATCCCCGAGGACAATCCGGAACTCGATGGCGTCAGGAGCCATGTCTATACCTATGGCCACCGCAACATGCAGGGCATCGATTTCGGGCCGGACGGCACACTTTATGCGACCGAGCACGGGCCCAAGACCGATGACGAGGTGAATATCCTGGTCAGCGGCGGCAATTACGGCTGGCCGAACGTCGCCGGCTTCAATGACGGCAAGGCCTATGAGCATGCCAATTGGGAACTGGCCGCCGACCCGCCCTGCGCCGAGACCACGTTCAGCGAATATGCCATTCCCGACAATGTGCCACATGAACCGGAATCGGCCTTTACCGAGGAGATGCAGGACCCCATCGCCACCATGTTCACGGTGGATACCGGCTGGAATTTCCAGGTGGCCGACTGCGAGGGCATCGACTTCATCTGCTGGCCGACCGTGGGCATTACCAGCGTGGAATATTACGAAGGCGGCGACGACCGCATTCCGGGCTGGGACAAGGTGCTGCTGGCGCCGACCCTCAAGCGCGGCTCGATTTATGTGCTGCCGCTGGACGAGGACGGCCAGGCGGTCGAGGGAACGGTAGAACGCTATTTCCAGACCAATAACCGCTATCGCGACGTGGCCGTCAGCGCGGATGGCAAGACCATCTATATCGCCACCGATGCGACCGGGCTGGCCGAGAATACCGAAGGCGGCACGACGAGCGAATTGGCCAATCCGGGCGAGATCATCGCCTATACCTATTCGGGCGACGGCGACCCCAGCGCGGTGCCACCAGCCGATGAGCAATCGCTGCGGGGCCAGGGCGAGGCGGCAGAGGCCGCGGGCGAGGCGGATGCCGGAAACAGCACGGCCGCTTCGGGGGACATAGCCAGCTTTGCCGAGACCCAGTTGGCAACCGGCAAGACGGCTTATGACGCCAGTTGCGCGGTGTGTCACGGCGATACGATGACCAACAATACCTATGGTCCGCCGCTGGCCGGGCAGTTCTTCCACGACAAGTGGGAGGGCAAGCCCGCGTCGGACCTGGTGGCCAAGGTCCACACCATGCCGCCCTCCGCACCGGACAGCCTTTCGGCCGAGGTCTATGCCGATATCACGGCCTACATCCTATCGGTGAACGGCATGGAGGCCGGCGAGGCACCGCTCAGCGCGGACTCCACAGGCACGCTTAGTTTTTCGCAGTAGCTGCCGAGGGGAGCGGGACCCGACCGCTCCCTTCCTTTGTGCCGCTTTACCAACCGACGGTCAGTCTGCTATACCGACCGCCGGTCATTTGAAGCTGCGAAGGTAAGCCATGCCGCGTATCATTAAGCATCCGACGATTCGCCGGGCCGAACTCATTGCCGTTGCCCGGACGCTGTTCTTCGAAAAGGGTTACGAGGCGACAAGCGTCGACGAAATCATCAGCCGGGCCGGCCTCTCAAAAGGCGCCTTCTATTATTACTTTCCATCCAAGGAAGCCGCCCTGGAGGCATTGGCGGAACAGATGGCGCTGGAGGCAGCCGCCGAGACGCAGGCGATCGTTGCCAATGAAGCGCTCAACGGCTTCGAGCGGCTGGATCTGTTTCTCAAGCACAACCGCCGGCTGAAGGTGGAGCGGGCGCCCGAGGCGCTGGCGCTGTTCGAGGCGCTGTTCCGACCGGAGAATATCGCCCTCTACCACCACGTCTTCACCCGGATCAGCCGCGTGCTGATCCCGCTGGTTGCGGACATATTGCAGCAGGGCATGGACGACGGCAGCTTCCTGCCCGGAGATGCGGAAGCCATGGCGGAAATTCTGCTGGGACTGACGACAACAACCCATGACAGCGTGGCGGCGCTGGTGAATGCGTCCTCGGAGGAGGCATTCCGCAGCGCAGCCAGGGCATTCGAGCGGCGATGGATCGCACAGGGGATCGTCGCCGACCGCATACTGGGCCTGCCCGAAGGCAGCATCCAGTTCATCGAGCCAGGCTTTACCGAAGCGTTCTTTGCCGGCTGGCGACAGAAGCAAGCCGGCTGATGCGCTTTTCCATCCATACGCTGGGTACGCGCGGCGACATGCAGCCCTATCTGGCGCTGGGGCGCGGGCTGCGCCGAAGGGGGCACGATGTGCTGGTGGTGGCGCCGGCGCAATTCGAGGCCATGGCGAGGGAGGAAGGCATCGGATTTGCGGCCCTGCCGGCCGAATTCCTCGACATTCTCAATTCACCCGAGGCCCGCGAGGCAATCGGCAAGTCCAAGCCCGGCTTCGGGGCCGGGTTCAAGCTGCTCAAGCATTATCGGGGGTTGATGCGTCCGGTGCTCGATATCGAATGGCAATCCGCGCGGGACTTCGCGCCCGATGCCATCCTCTACCACGCCAAGGCCCTGGGCGCGCCGCATATCGCTACCCGGCTGGGCGTGCCCTCGTTCCTGACCTCCCCCCTGCCCGGCTTTACGCCGACCTCCGCCTTTCCTACGCCTGTACTGCCCTTTGCCAATCTGGGACCGCTCAACAGGATCAGTCATGCGTTGATGATCCATGGTGGCAGCATCATGTTTGCCAAGGGCATCAGGCAGTGGCGCGCCGAGGCATTGGGCCTGCCGCAGCGAAGCAAGGCCGCGCCGGATGCGGGAACGCTTTATGGCTACAGCTCCCACGTTCTGCCCAAGCCCGCGGACTGGGGCGAGGATGTCGCGGTCACCGGCTACTGGTTCCTCGACAGTGCGGACTGGATGCCGGATGCCGCGCTCCGGG
>CBIGSA010000339.1:0-3558 GCA_966192215.1 uncultured Devosia sp.
CCCGCAAGTGCATAGCCCTCGGGTCACGCCCGGGTGACGGCCGGTGGGCGTGAACTGAAATGAACCCGGAAGAGATGCTGCACCACGCGCCAACTACGGAAAGCCGCGCCCGTTTCATCACCTTCGAAGGTGGCGAAGGCGTGGGCAAATCAACCCAGGTCAAGCGCCTGCTGCAAAACCTGCAGCGGCATGACATCGAGGCCGTGCGCACCCGCGAACCTGGCGGCACGCCCAAGGCCGAGGCCATCCGGTCCTTCATCCTGCAAGGCCGCTCGGAAAGCTGGGGCCCGGGCGCCGAAGCCGTGCTCTTCGCCGCCGCGCGGCTCGACCATGTCAACCAGCTCATCGCCCCCAATCTGCGCAACGGCACCTGGGTCCTGTCGGACCGTTTCCACGATTCCACCCGCGCCTATCAGGGCCTGACGGGCGGGGTGGACGACAGGCTGATCGCGGGCCTCGAATCCTTGGCGCTCGACGGCCACGCGCCTGACCTCACCATCATCCTCGACATGGATCCGGAAGCCGCCTTCAAGCGCGTCGCCGAGCGCGCTATCGAGGACGGGCTCGCCCTGACCGGCGACCGCTTCGAAAAGGAAGAGCTGGAGTGGCATAAAAGGCTGCGTGAAGGGTTCCTCGCCATCGCGCGCGCCAATCCCGACCGTTGCGTCGTCATCTCCGCCGACCAGTCCGAAGACGCGCTGGAAGCGGCCATCTGGGAGGCCGTGAGCCAGCGCTTCCCCGAGCTGTTGGCTGGTTCTCAGGCGTGACCGACCCGGACGCCCTCGACGGTATCGCTCTGCCCGAACGCCGCCAGCGCGCGCGCGGGCATGACGCCGCCCGCGCCGGCATCCTGGGCCAGCTTGCCGAACGCCGCCTGCCGGGCGCCATCCTGCTGCATGGACCGCAGGGCATCGGCAAGGCTACCTTCGCCTTCGAAATGGCCGCCGCCATCCTCGCCGCCACCGGCGACGAGGATGCGCATCGCGTCGAGGAACAGGTGGGGGCAATGTCCCATCCCAATCTCTTCCTGCTGCGCCGCCGTCCCAAGGACAGCAAGGGCTTCTACACCGTCATCCGCGTGGAAGACGTGCGCGACCTGCGCGACAGCCTGCACCATACGCGGGGCAGGGCGGGGCACCGCGTCGCCATCATCGACAGCATCGACGATTGTAATCCCTCGGCCGCCAATGCCCTGCTCAAGACCCTGGAAGAGCCGCCGCCCGACACCATCTTCCTGCTGGTCTCCCATCGCCCAGGCCAGCTGCTGCCCACCATCAAGTCCCGCTGCCACAACCTGGCCTTGCGCCCGGTTTCGCCGGACAATGTCCGCGCCGTGCTGCTGGACCACGATCCCACCCTCGGCCAGACCGAGCTCGACCGCGCCATAGCCCTGGCCGGCGGCAGGCCGCGCCGCGCCTTCGAGACCTTGGCGCTGGAGCCGGACTCCGCCCTTGGCGCGCTGCAGGCCTGGCTGGTCAATCCCGGCCAGCACCCTGCTTCCATTGCACTGCAGCTTGCCGACGCCCTCGGCGCCGATACGCAGAGCCCCGAACTCAGCTTCGCCCGCGAAATGCTGGACGACTGGATGGCCGACGAGGCCCGCAACGCCGCCATGCAGCCGCAGGCGCGCATGCGCCTTGCCTCCGCCAACGAGCTATGGGACAAGGCACACGCCCTCCTTACCGAGGCCGACGAGATAAATCTGGACATGAAGCAGACGCTGGTCGCCATTTTTGACGCGATCAGGAAGCACGTTTCGATGACCACCCCCGTTTCTTCCGAGCCGCAATGACCGCCAAGCCCTTCTACGTCACGACTGCAATCTCCTATCCCAATGGCGCGCCCCATATCGGCCACGCCTATGAGATGATTGCGACTGATGCCATTGCCCGTTGGAAGCGCCTGGAGGGCAGGGAGGTCTATTTCCTCACCGGCACCGACGAGCACGGCATCAAGATGGTGCAGACCGCCGCAGCGCAGGGCGTGACACCGCGTGAACTGGCCGACCGCAACTCGGCCGAGTTCCGCCGCCTCGCCGAAGTGCTCGAAATCTCCAATGACGATTTCATCCGAACCACGGAAAAGCGCCACCACGAAGCCAGCCAGGCCATCTGGAAGAAGATGGAAGCCAGCAACAACGGCGACATTTTCCAGTCCACCTACAAGGGCTGGTACTCCGTGCGCGACGAAGCTTATTTCGACGAAGACGAGCTGACCGACAAGGACGGCAAGAAATTCGCGCCATCAGGCGCCGAGGTGACCTGGGTGGAAGAGCCCACCTATTTCTTCCGCCTTTCCGCCTACCAGCAGAAGCTGCTCGACCTCTACGAATCCAACCCCGATTTCATCGCGCCCAAAGAGCGCCGCAACGAGATCATCTCCTTCGTGAAGGGCGGGTTGCAGGACCTTTCCATCTCCCGCACCACCTTCGATTGGGGCATTCCTGTGCCCGGCGCGCCCGGCCATGTCATGTATGTCTGGGTTGATGCCCTGACCAACTACATTACCGGCGTCGGCTTCCCCGATGAATCGAGCGAGCTGTTCCGGAAATTCTGGCCGGCCGACCTCCATGTCATCGGCAAGGACATCATCCGCTTCCACACCGTCTACTGGCCCGCTTTCCTGATGAGCGCCGGCATCGACGTGCAGCACCGCGTCTTCGCCCACGGCTTCCTGACCGTCGACGGCCAGAAGATGAGCAAGTCGCTCGGCAATGTCATCGACCCGTTCGAGCTGGTCGAGCAATTCGGCGCCGATGCCGTCCGCTACTTCTTCCTGCGCGAAGTCTCCTTCGGCAACGACGGCGACTACAGCCACGAAAAGCTCGTGCTGCGCGTCAACGCCGACCTGGCCAACAATCTCGGCAACCTGGCCCAGCGCTCGCTGTCCATGATCAACAAGAACTGCGATGCGAAGGTCCCGCAGCCGGGTTCGCTGACGGCAGCCGACGAGGCCCTTATCGCCGAAGTCACCGAGGCCATCGAGGCCGCGCAGAAGGCGATGGACGAGCAGCTCATCCATGAAGCCGCCGGCGCCATCATCGCCGCGCTGAGTTCGGCCAACAACTATTTCGCGGGGCAGGAGCCCTGGGCGCTGAAGAAGACCGACCCGGCGCGCATGGCGACCGTTCTCTACGTGACGGCCGATACCGTCCGCCGCCTCGCCATTCCCATGCTGGCTTTCGTGCCGGCTTCGGCAGCGCGCCTCCTCGATCAACTGGCCGTGCCCGAGGATCAGCGTTCCCTCGCTGCTGCGCTCAATGCTAACAGTCTGCTAGCCGATACGCCCCTCCCGCTACCGCAGGGCGTGTTTGCCCGGCTCGAGCGCAAGGCCGAATAGCATGTTGATCGACAGCCATTGCCACCTCGATTTCGAGGCTCTGGCCAATGACATCGACGGCGTCATGGCCCGCGCCGCCGCAGCCGGCGTCACCGGCATGGTGACGATATCCACACATGTGGAGAAGTTTTCCACATACGCGACCCTCGCAGAACGTTACCCGAACGTCTGGTGCTCGGTCGGCACGCATCCGCATCACGCCGATGAGGAATTGCATAT
>CBIGSA010000340.1:0-3556 GCA_966192215.1 uncultured Devosia sp.
CCTTGAGCACCAGCACGCCCAGCAGCGTGACCATGATCGGCGTCAGGAAGCCGATGGCATAGACATCGGCAAAAGGAATGTGGGTGAAGGCAAACATCACGCAGGCCGTGCCCGCAATGGCCGTGGCGCAGCGCAGATGCACCAGCCAGGGGTGCCGCAGCTTGTAGAGGTCGCGCCAGCGCTCGCCGCGCTTGGTCAGCATGACCGGAATGATGGAGAGGCTGGTGGTGAAAAACGCGATCTCGAACACCGACATGGCCGGGCCGGTGGCCTTGATGAGCGCGTCAGCAACGGAAAAGCTGGCATAGGCCAGAAAGGCAAAAAGGACGCCGACCGGCATCGCAATATCCGCAAAACAGGAGGGACTCGAAACAGCGTCTACCATACAAGCGGCGGCGCGGTCCGTCGACGGGCCGTTCGGCCTATATTTCGGGGCCGCGCAATTCGGTAATGTTACCGGCCGGATTGTCCGGGCGGCCGCGATACTCGGCAAAGCGGCCGGCGACGCGCGCCCGGGCGCCATCGACAAAGACATTGACCAGCCCGGACAGCACCACCACGGCCAGGCCCGCATAGGCCAGCAGGTCGGGATATTCGAAGTAGAAGAAGGCGCCTAGCCCGATAGCCCAGACGATCTGCACATACTGGATCGGCGCCACCTGGCTGGCCGGCGCATTGCGCGTGGCCGATATCAGCAGGATATGCCCCAGGCCCACAAGGCTTCCAGAGGCAGCCAGCAGGCCGAATTGCTGGAGCGTCGGCATGATGAAGCTGGGCGCCATCAGTACGGCGTTGACGACGATCACATAGATTGCCGGCAGGGCGATGAGGCTCACCCGCTTCTCGGTGGGGGCGATGATGCGCAATATTGTGGTCGTCGAGGCGCCGAAAATGGCGCAGAGCAGGGCGGTCAGGTGTCCCAATTGGAGTTCGCGGAAGCCGGGCCGTACCACCAGCATCACCCCGATGAAGCCCAAGGCCAGCATGGCCCAGCGCATGATATCGACGCGCTCCCTCAGGATGAAGACCGACATCACCGTGATGAAGAGCGGCATCATGAAGACGAGCGAATAGGTCTCGGCAAAGGGAATGGTGGTGAAGGACACCGTCACCAGGATCGAGGAGGCGACGCCGGTGAATGAGCGCAGATGAACCAGCGCAGGATGCCGCAGGCGGAAGCTACCGCGCCAATGCTCGCCCTCGGGCTTGGCGAAGGCGGCGGGGATCAGGCTGAAGACGGCGATGAAAAAGCCGATCTCGAAGACGGAGAGGCTTTGGCCGAAGCCCTTGATGATGGCGTCGCCACAGGAATAGACCGAGTAGGCGGCAACCGCGTAAAACACGCCGACCGGCATGACAAATCCAGGAAAACGAGTGGCTTGGCAATGCGGCGACCCTAGAGGGTGCCACGCATTTCGTCGATGGGGTTCAATGAGGCTGCGGCGCTATCGCGCGGCAATGGCCGGCCCGATGAGCTCGATCCGGTTGGTCCATATCCCCGAATGCCCGGGGGCAAGTTTGGCAGCCATTGGGGTTGAATGAGGCGCCTGGCCGGCCGGACAGACGATCCATCAACCTTCGGCCGGCCAGGTAGCCGATCGTTAGGCAATAAAGCAAAAGCATTTCTGACAGATATGTCTTATTAACCGGCCCGCGACCTCGGCAAGACTAGCATTTGTGCCGGAGGTGTCTGTCATGGCTCAGGATGGACTTTTGCGTATTGCGCCCCTGGCTCTGGTCGCCTGGACCGGGCTGGCCGGCGGCGTCATGGCCGATGACTGGATGGTGGACCGCCTGCGCGGCGAAGTGCAGGTGCAGATCGGCGGCATCTGGCAGGCCTTGCAACGCGGCGATATCGTCAGCGACGACAGCCGCATCCGTTCGCTGGATGGCAGCCGGGTCGTCTTCACCCGCGGCGCCGAGGCGATCGAGCTGAGCGGGGCGACCGAAATCCGCATTTTCGATCAGGTTGGCCAGCGGATGACCACGGTCATGCAGGCCTATGGCACCGTTACCGTCGAGGCCGAGCGCCTGCAGGTGCAGCATTTTTCGATCCAGACGCCTTACCTTGCCGCCATTGTAAAAGGCACACGCTTCACCGTTCATTCCAGTGACGGGCAATCCAGCGTCGATGTCGAGCGCGGCCTGGTGCAGGTGCAGGATTATGTGCATGGCGTCGCCACCGATATAACGCCGGGTCAGAGCGCCGTGGTGAGCCCGGACGTCGTGCTGGACGTCTCGGGCATTGGCGCCCATGTTCCGCTCGTTACCCTGGACGGCCAGCTGGTTGACCGCGACGGCGTGGTGACGAATGACAATGGCAATTCCGCCGGCAATGGCCGCGGATCTGAGGGCAACAATGCCGGTGGCAACGGCAATGGCAATGCCTACGGTTTGGAAAACGGCAAATCCGGAAACGGCGGCAGTCATGCTGGCGGGAATGGGAACGGCCAGGCCAATGGTCATGGCGGCAGCAATGGCAATGGCAACGCCAACAGCAACAGTGGCAAAGGCAATGCCTATGGCCACGAAAGTAGCAATTCGGGCCATACCAACAATGGAAACGGGAATTCCGGCCAGGGGAATGGCAACGGGAAGTCCTAGGCCGAGCGCGCAGCTCCGGCATCAAGCAGGGCCGCGATGGCGGATGCCTCCATCGGCCGGCCGAGATGATATCCCTGCCCGATATCGCATCCCGCCAGCTTCAGGGTGCCCAGCTGCGCGGCTGTCTCGATGCCCTCCGCCAGCACGGTCTTGTCCAGCGCCTTGCCCATGGCGATGATGGATTCGAGCAGCGAGCGGTCAGCGGCGGTCTGGTCCATGCGGCGCACGAAGCTCTGGTCGATCTTGATCGTGTCGAAGGGCAGGGTGGTGAGATGGCTGAGCGCGGAATAGCCCGTGCCGAAATCATCCAGCGCCAGGCCAATGCCACGTTCGTGCAGGGCCGCGGCCAGTGCCTGCGCCGCTTCGATATCCCGCAGCACCGTGCCTTCGGTAAGCTCGATTTCGAGGCGGGCCGGGCTCAGTCCGGATAAGCTCAGGGCGTGCGTGATATCGGCTACCAGGTCGGTATTCTGCAACTGGCTGGGTGACACATTGACCGCGACCCGTCCAGTCCAATCCCAGCGCATGGCATCGTGACAGGCGGTGAGCAGGGCCCAGCGGCCCAGCCGGATCATGTCGCCCGATTCCTCCGCCAGGGGAATGAACTCGCTTGGCGAGATGGGCCCCAATTCCGAGTGCTGCCAGCGCATCAGCGCTTCGACGCCGACCATGCCGCCCGTGCGAAGGTCGAATTGTGGCTGGTAGACAAGGCGCAACTCGCCCCGGTCGATGGCCTGGTGGAAGGCCACGCTCAAATGACGCCGGCGCTGCAAGGCATCGGCCTGGCCGGCGGCAAAGCCGGCAATGTTCAGGCCGCCGCGCCGCCCGTGCATCAGGGCCGCTTCCGCTTCGCGCAGCAAGGCGCCACGGCGGAAGCGACCGTGGGCAAAGCCGAAGCTCAGGGCCACCAGTACAGGTCGATCATCCGCCCGCAATATGCCACCGGCCATGA
>CBIGSA010000341.1:0-3555 GCA_966192215.1 uncultured Devosia sp.
CGTTAGCACGCCGCAGATTCGGCTGGAAGCGGGGCGATATCACGCAAGTGTGTGGCGTGATTACTTCGACCTGTGTCATTCCCGCGAAAGCGGGAATCCCACTTGGGCTGGCGCAGGAAGGGAGATTCCCGCTTTCGCGGGAATGACACAGTGATCTGGTCGCTGCTAAAGCGTCGACCCGATCGCCAGAAACTTCTCGCGGCGATGCTCGCGGGTTTCGAGCCGCCCCCTGCCTTCGAAGTCGGCGAGGAACTTGGCGATGGCCGTGCGGGTCGTGTCCATGATGGCTTCGTGGTGGCGATGGGCGCCGCCGGCCGGCTCGGGGATGATGCCGTCGATGACGCCGAAGCCCAGCAAGTCCTGCGCGGTGATCTTCTGGGCCGTGGCCATATCCTGCGCCTTGGCGGCGTCGCGGAAGAGGATCGACGCGCCTGCTTCGGGCGAAATCACCGAATAGATGGCATTTTCCAGCATCAGCACGCGGTTGGCCACGGCGATGGCGATGGCGCCGCCCGAGCCGCCTTCGCCGATGACGATGGCCAGGTTTGGCACGCCGAGTTCAAGGCATTTTTCAGTTGAGCGGGCAATGGCCTCGGCCTGGCCGCGTTCCTCGGCGCCGATGCCGGGATAGGCGCCGGCCGTATCGACAAAGGAGATCAGCGGAATGTTGAAGCGGTCGGCCATGTCCATGATGCGGACGGCCTTGCGATAGCCTTCGGGGCTGGCCATGCCAAAATTGTGCTTGAGGCGCGTTTCGGTGGATGAGCCCTTTTCCTGGCCCAGGATGGCGACGGATTGCCCGTTGAAGCGGCCGAAACCGGCCAGCAGGGCCGCGTCTTCCCGATATTTGCGGTCACCGGCAAGAGGGGTCCATTCGGTGATGAGCTTGCCGACATAGTCGGAAAAATGCGGGCGCTGCGGGTGGCGGGCCACCTGCGTCTTCTGCCAGGGCGTGAGCTTCTTGTAGATTTCGACCAGCGCCTCTTCGGCGCGGCTCGACAGCCGGTTGACCTCTTCGTCGATGCTCACCGCCTGGTCGGTTGCCGCCATGGCCTTGAGCTCGGCGATCTTGCCTTCAAGATCGGCAACCGGCTTTTCGAAATCGAGATAAGACTGCATTCCACCGCCCGTTCGGGGTCTCTGTTCGGACCCTGGATTATGGGCCGCTGCTCTTGCGCCCTAAAGTGGCCGGAAAGTGGCGACGGCGCAATGGCAAGTCAAGGCTTCTTACCTCTCCCCCAAAGGGAGAGGTGAAGAGTTTACCCCTCTGCCAGCGGGTGATGCGTCTCGACCAGCGTGCGCAGCTTCTCGTCCAGCACATGGGTATAGATCTGCGTGGTGGAAATATCGGCGTGGCCGAGCAGCATCTGCACCACGCGCAGGTCGGCTCCGCCGGCCAGCAGGTGGCTGGCAAAGGCGTGGCGCAGCACATGCGGGGACATGCGCGACGGAGTTATACCGGCCGCGATGGCCAGGTCCTTGAGATCCCGGGCAAAGACCTGCCGGCTGAGATGGCCTTCCGCACCGGCGGCGGGGAACAGGAACACTCCGGGCTCCAATGTCTTGAGATAGGATTTGATGGCGTCGCGTGCCCGGTCATTGAGCGGCACGATGCGCTCCTTGCTGCCCTTGCCCACCACGTTGAGGAAGCTGGCATCGCGCATCACCGCCGAGCGGCGCAGGCTCACCAGTTCGCTGACGCGGAGCCCGGTGGCATAGAGCAGTTCGAGCAGCACATAGAGCCGCAGGGCCGCGGCCTGCTTTTGCGGTGAAGCCTCCTTGCCGGCCTCGGCCTCGGCCGTGGACAGCAGCTTGTCCACTTCTGCCAGCGACAGCACCTTTGGCAAAGCCCGGCGGCTCCTGGGGCTGGCGACGATGCGGGTGGGGTCGTCCCCGCGCATGCCGTCGGCGCAGAGGAATTTGTGGAACTGGCGGATGGCCGAGAGCCGTCGCGCCGAAGACGAGGCGGAGAGCCCCTCCTGCTTCAGCCTGTCGAGAAAAGCGTTGACCGTGTCGCGATCGACTGTGAGCAGCGTCTGCTGTTTGCCCGCGACATAGCCCGCATAGTCGGAAAGGTCGCGGCGATAGGCGTCGATCGTGTTCTTTGCCGCGCCGCGCTCGGCGCTCATCATTTCGAGAAAGGCACCGATCAGGTGGCTCACGAGGCCGGCTCCGCTTCCGGCGCCTCGGCCGGTGCCTCCTGGCCAGGCAAAGCCGGCTGGCCGCCTGAAAGCAGGTCGCGCTGGGGAATGCGGATGGTCTGTTCCTTCTGCGTCGGCTCGACAAAAGCGACCAGGGCGAACATGCCGGCATAGACCAGCCCGGCCAGGAAAAGCAGCGTGATGATGAGGCGGATCAGGGTGGGCATTGGCGGTTTTGCTTGCGGTTTGCTTGCAGCTTGCCTGCAACTTTCCTGCAGTTTGCCGACAAAAGGTTGCGTTTCCGTAGGCATAGTGCGGTTTCGCCGCGCCGACTGCAAGTTCTTGACAGGCGCGACGGCGGCGGGTTCATAGCGGCAAGATCAGGGGAGCGCCTTCTTGAACCGACCCGACGCGGCATCGCGGCAGGCCCGCGCCGAAGACCTTGCCGAGCGGCTTGCCGGCAAGCCGCTGGTGCTGGTCGGCATGATGGGCGCCGGCAAGACCACGGTGGGGCGCCGCCTCGCCGCCAGGCTCAACCGCCAGTTTCTCGACAGCGACGAAGAGATCGAGAAGGCGGCGCAGATGAGTATTCCGGAAATCTTCGAGCAGCGCGGCGAGCCCGAATTTCGCGCGGGGGAAACCCGGGTCATCGCCCGCGTGCTCAAGGATGGCGGCATCGTGCTCGCCACCGGCGGCGGCGCCTTCGTCAATGAGGAGACGCGGGCGCTGGTCAAGGGCGAGGCCATTTCCATCTGGCTCAAGGCCGAGGCCGATATCCTGTTCGAGCGGGTGTCGCGCCGCTCCAACCGGCCCCTGCTCAAGACAGCCAATCCCCGCGCCACCCTCGAAAAGCTGATCGAGGATCGCTATCCCATCTATGCCGAGGCCGATGTCACCGTCATTTCCCGCGACGTGCCGCAGGATGTGGTGGCGGGCGACGTGATCGACGCCGTGCTCGGCTACCTCAAGCGCCAGGACTGACATATGGCCGACATTGCCCACACCGTTCACGTCGCCCTTGGCGAGCGGGCCTATGACATTCTCATCGGCGACCGCCTGCTCGATGAGGCGGGCGCGATCCTGGCTGAGCGCTTTCCGGGCCGCCGCTATGGCATCATCACCGACGAGACCGTGGCCAGGGCACAATTGCCGCGCCTGCTCGCCTCGCTCGATGCGGCGGGGCTGGGCCATACCGAAATCGTGCTGCCGGCGGGCGAAGCCACCAAGTCCTGGGCCTATCTCGGCCAGGCGGTGGAGGGCATTCTGGCGGCCCGCCTCGAACGCGGCGATCTGGTCATTGCCCTGGGCGGCGGGGTGATCGGCGACCTGGCGGGCTTTGCCGCCTCGATCGCCCGACGCGGCATGGATTTCGTGCAGATGCCGACCTCGCTGCTGGCGCAGGTCGATAGCTCGG
>CBIGSA010000342.1:0-3548 GCA_966192215.1 uncultured Devosia sp.
TCGCGCGGGCCGGCTGGGTGGCGATTTCGGCGGAAAGCCCGCTGGGCGGAGACGAGGTCGAGGCCTATATCCGCGAAGCGCACCGGATCGTGGCCGGGAAGCTGACGCGCAAGACACGGGCGGAGCTGGGGCTGTAGCCCCATGATCATTCCGGCAGGACGGCGAAGACCTGCAATGTGGCGCCGGGGAGGCTGACATTGTCCAGCCATGTCGGGAGATCGCCCCTGGCATAGAGGCTGACGAAGCTGTCTTCGGCATGGCCGGGAATGCCACGCAATTCGGCCATTTCCGGGCAGAGCACGACGAGGCCGATGCCGCGCTCACCGACGATGGCGCGGGCCGTGGCGATGGGATCGTTGAAGAAGCGGAAGGCATCGCGGACGCCCTGCTCGTTGCGGTGATAGGGGGCGGCGACGACTTCATGCGGCGTATAGAGCAGGAGATGGGCGCCCAGATCGATGGGCGTCATCACCCGATCTGGCGGCAAGGCCGCCAGATCGGCAAAGGCCGATGGCAAGAGGCAGGGCTCCTTGCTGGCGCGGGCTTCGGCTGCCTGTTCGGGGCGGGTCGAGACCAGATTGACCACGGCCGTGACGAGCAACAGCAGCACGACACCGGAAAAGGCCAGCCAGCTCAGGACGAGACCGGCAATGGTGCGCAGGCGCGGGTGGGCGAGATAGTGCTGGCGCGCCGCGACGATGAGCCAGGCGGCGGCAGGAATGGCGGGCATGATGGCAAGGCGCCCGGCCCGCACCTGGGCCAGCATGACCAGAGCGGTGCAGAGGGTGAAGACCATGAGCGCCGCCCATTCGGTGCGCTGCTCGGGTACGGACCAGAGCCGATATGCGACGACACCGGCGGCGAGCAGAGCGGGCAGGCCGACGGCGAGAGCATAGGCGGGCAATTCGGTGATGGTGGTGAACCACGGCCGGGCCTCGACGATGCCCGCGATCCAGTTGGCCTGCAGCCAGGGATCGAGCTCGCCATAGGGCCCCCTGAGGCATTGCGGATAGAGCACAGCCACCGCGCCCATGCCGATAAAGGCCAGGGCACTAAGCAGGGCGAAGCGCTGCCAGGGTGCGCGGGGCGGCGGGACCAGGCTGGCAATGGTGAAGGCGGCGGCCACGACCAGCGCCACGGCGACATAGACCGGTGAAAGCACATCGCAGGCCGCTTCCAGCCAGCGCGCAGGCGGGCGGAAAATGGCGAGATGGACCATGGCGCCCGCGGCGAAGGCGAGGCCGAAGAGACGCATGGTGCGGCCCTGTACCGGATCGAACACCCAGAGCAGGCCCATGACGAGAATGGCCGCAGCGATGGTGGGCAGGGATTCGGTGGCGATGGCGAGCGCCGTCGCGGCCAGCAGGCCGCAGAGCACAGCGAAGCGCGGGCGGCGGATCGCCTCAATGCCGGCCCAGATCATGGCCAGGGTCAAAAGGATGACGACATTGTGGTGGTCGACGCGACCGGGGGTGAATTCGGCGGTGATGGCGGGGCTCAGCACCGGCAGGATCAGCGCGGGCAATACCCCATCGGGCCCGACCAGGCGCTGGGCCAGCATGGCGCTGAGCCAGAGCAGCAGGGCGAATAGCAGCATGGGCCAGACATAGCCGGCGGCGACCAGCGCCATGTCTGCGCCCAGCGGCGGCGTGAAGACCATGACCAGCAAAGCCAGCGGCAGATCGACCAGGCGCGACCAGTGCAGCTCAGCGCCGAATGGCGTGTTGAGCCGATGGGCGGTGAGATCGTACCAGCCCTGCCCGGCAAGGAAATCGCGCACCATGACCATGCGCATGGCATCGTCGGTATCGGCGAAGAAGGGCAGGCCGGCGCGCCCCTGCACGGTGCGCATGATCAGGATCGCCGCGGCAACCGCGAAGACGAGGGCGACAAGGCGGAGATCGGGACGGGAACGGGCGGTGGTGGTCAAGCGGGCAGTCCTGCGCTGGCGTGGCGGCAGGATGAACCGGGGCGGTTAAGATGGGGTGTGAGGCTGTGCCTCGTGCCCCTCACGCCGCATATTCTCCTCGCTTCCGCCCTGCCCAAGGAATATGCAATTGCCTTTCTGTTTCGGCTAATATACCAAGCATATGCTTTTTTAATTCCGAGTCTCTTCCATGACCGACACGCAAGCTCACGGCAACTGGGCCGAAATTTTCACGCCCCGTTATGCGACCGTTACGCTGATCCTCTGCCTGGGCGTGGCGCTCTTAGCGTTCAATGCCTTTCTCGCTTCGATCTCGCTGCCCACGGCTGTGCAGGAAATGGGCGGGGTGGCGCTGATCTCCTGGGCGCTGACGCTGTTCCTGGTCTTTGCCATTGTCGGCGGCTCGGGCGCGGCCCTGTTCAAGCAAAGGCTTGGGGCGCGGAATGCGCTGCTGGTTGCGGCCGGCGTGTTTCTTGTTGGCACCGTGGTGGCCGCCATGGCCGGCTCGATGGAGCAGGTGCTGGTGGGGCGGGCGCTGCAGGGGCTGGGGGAAGGCGTGGTTTCAGCTATCTGCTTCGCGCTGATTCCGGAACTGTTTCCCTCGCGGCTGGTGCCGAAAGTCTTCGGCCTGCAGGCCATGATCTGGGCCATTGCCGCCTTTGGCGGGCCGGCGGCGGCAGGCCTTTTGACCGAACTGGTCTCCTGGCGCGCGGCCTTCCTGGTCAATGTACCGCTGGTGCTGCTGTTTGCCGCCATGGTTGTGGTGAAAGTGCCGGCCCATTCCCCCGAGGACCGCAAGGAGGTCAGCTTTCCTGGCATGCGGCTGGTGACGATCGGCGTGGCGATCATGCTGGTGGCTTTGGCCGGACTGGCGCCGCCCTTGCCAGCGACGGGCCTGCTGGTAGGCGCCGCCGTGCTGCTGGTGGGCGTGGTGAAGCTGGATGGCCGCAGCGCGCATCGGCTGATGCCACCTGATGCGTTCCGGCCGATTTCGGTGGTGGGCACGGGGCTGTGGATGGTGCTGCTCATCAACATCGCGGGCGCCGGCTCGGCGGTCTATCTGGTGCTGGTGGTGCAGGAAATGTGGGGCTATGGCCCGACCGCGGCCGGGGCCATAGCCGCCGTGCTGGCCGTGGCCTGGAGCTTTTCGGCCGTTACCGTGGCCAATGTGCGCAGCAAGGAGACGCGCAAGACGCTGATCCGGATGGGGCCGGCGATGATCGGCATCGGCCTGCTGCTGGTGCTGGCCGGGTTGCAGGTGGACCAGGTGGCGATCGTGATCGCGGGGCAATTGGTGATCGGCTCGGGCTTCGGCACCTGCAACGGCTATCTCAACCTCACCATGATGGAAGCGGCCACGGATGCGGAACGCGACCGCACTTCGGCGCTGATGCCGACCACGCAATCGGCCGGCAATGCCATCGGCGCGGCCCTGGCCGGGGTGGCGGCCAATGCGGCGGGCATGGCGGCGGCCGTGTCCGGTGCGGAGGTGAAGCTGGCCGTCGTGCCGGTCTATGTGCTGGGCGCGGCCATGGCGGCGCTGGCCTTCGCCGCGGCCTGGCGGATGGTCGGGATGATCAGGCCGCAGGACGTCAATTCGAGCTTTGCGGCGGGGTAGGGT
>CBIGSA010000343.1:0-3524 GCA_966192215.1 uncultured Devosia sp.
CATAGGAGATTTCGGCCTCGCCGAGCCAGTCGCCATAATAGCTCACCGTGGCCTTGAGCCGAGCCGGCGCGGCATGCCCACGGGCGCCGGAGACCCGTACCCGATCAGGCCCAACCTGTTCCAGATCGACGTCGGTTATGTCGAGCGTCACGTCCGGGGTGAGATAGGCCGCCGGATCATGGATTTCGTAAAGCAACTGCTCCTTGACCGTGCGTAGATCGACCAGCCCGCCGGTACCCGTCGCCTTGGTGATGATGAAGCTGCCATCGGCCTCGACCTCGGCAATGGGAAAGCCGATATCAGCAGTATCAGGCACATCCTTGACGCCGGGATCGGCAAAGAATCCGCCCGAGACCTGCGCGCCGCATTCAAGCAGATGCCCGACCAGCGTGCCGGCCGCGATGCGGTCGAGATCGTCCCACGACCAGTTGAAATGCGCCACCAGCGGCCCCAGCGCCAGCGCCGGATCGGCCACGCGGCCGGTGACCACGATCTGCGCCCCTGCCCTTACGGCATCGGCAATGGCGCCCGCCCCCAGATAGGCATTGATGGCGATAATGTCCCCATCGATCGCAGGCAGGCGGCCATCGCCATCCCAGCGCTCGGTCTGCGCCAGATCAATGCGGCCGGCCAGGTCATCCCCGGAAATGACCGCGATACGAAGATTTCCAAGCCCTATGCGGGACGCCAGCGCTTGGATAGCTGCCGCGGCGGCGGGCGGATTAGCCTGGCCGAAATTGCCCACGATGACGATGCCGGCGGCGATACAGGTGGGAAGTATCGGTTCGAGCAAGTCTTCGAGCAGCGGCTCGTAGCCCCGCTTCGGGTCCTGCCGCTTGGCGATCTGGCCGAGCGCGAGGGTGCGTTCGCCCAGCGTTTCGAAGATCACCGCGCCGCCCTCGCCGGCTGCGGCTATTGCCGCCACCACCGATTGCGGTGCGTCGACACGATCGCCCGAAAAACCAGCACCACTGCCAATACGATACACGCAGACCTCCCTGATCGACATCATCATCGGTATGATTATCGATAATGTCAACGATGATTGTCTGGCTGTGGAAATGTGGCTACTCTGCACGCCCATCGGAACGTGGATTCGAGGGCCGCATGCGGGTCGCCAGGTCTTTGTCGGAACAATCGAAAAGCTGGGATGCCGTCTATAGGGAGCTGCAGCGGCAGATCATCGCCGGCCAGCTTCGTCCGCGTGAAAGGCTGGTCGAAGACGAAATCATTGAGCGCACCGGCGCCACCCGCCACGCCGTACGGCGGGCCTTCGACGAATTGGAGCGTGTTGGCCTGGTTCTGCGCCAGCCCAACAAGGGTGTGCAGGTTCGCGACTATTCGATCACCGAGGTCGAGGAGCTTTACGAGATTCGCGAATGCCTCGAGATGCGGGCGGCGTCACACTTTGATCGGGCGGCCAGTCCCGAACTCGTCGCGCAATTGACCGACGTCGCCACACGCCACCGCGAAGCCTCGCGCGAGCAGCGCTATGCCGAAGTGTTCTCGCTCAATAACGTCTTCCATGAAGTGCTCTACCGCGCAGCAGGCAACCAGCAACTGGCCGATGCCATCCGGCATTACACCTTCGCCACACACCCTATCCGAACCCGCGCCTTTCCCAGCGAGGAACTGCGTGAGATCGCTATCGGCGAGCATTTCGCCATGATCGACGCCATTTCTCGCGGCGCGGCGGACGAACTGGCCAACATCATTCGCACCCATATCCAGGGCCCGAAGGATTTCTACCTCAAGGCGACCTATATCCAGGGCGCCCTGTAGTCATCCCGCGGGCTGGCTTAGGAACCAGGCGACAAGCTCGGCCGAGTTGGCTACGCCGACCGATCGCGCCAGTCGCAGCCGATGGGCCTCGATAGTCCGGCGGGACAATCCGACTTCTTCGGCGATGGCGCCATTGGTCTTGCCCTGCGCGACCAGGGTCAGAATCTGCCGCTGGCGGCCGGTCAGCTTGAGCGTGGTTTCTGTTACCGGTCGGCTCATTGGCTCGAAGCAGTAGAGCGCTGCGGCAAAGGGATCGGCCGCATCGCGCGAGCGCCCGTTCACCCGGCACCAGAAGCGCTGGCCCCCTGCCCCGGCCATGATGCGCTCGTCGTGGTAGACCGCGCCACCCGGCAGGTGGTGACGCCACATCTCGCCCGTACGGACGAAATCGGCAATAGCCGGATAAAGCCGGGAAAAGCTCGTATCCACCACATCATCGCGGCGATAGCCGAACAGGGCGGCGAACTCGCTATTGCAGTCGCGGATGATGCGATGCGTGGCATAGACCATGGGCACGGGAATATCGGCCAGGGTGAATTGCAGCTCTGTCGCCATGTCGTAGAAATACGACTAACTCTCCCGTACAGGCAAGACCTAGCGTTTGGACAATGACCACGAGGGGAGGAGAAACCCGCATGCGCAAGGTCCATTCCAACGCAGCCGAAGCGCTGGCCGGCCTGCTGGCCGACGGCATGACCATCATGTCGGGGGGCTTCGGCCTTTGCGGCATTCCCGAAACGCTGATCGAAGGCATTGAGCGCTCAGGCGCCAGGAACCTGACCGTCATTTCCAACAATGCGGGCGTCGACGGCATCGGACTGGGGCGGCTGCTGGCCACCCGCCAGATCAGGAAGATGATTTCGTCCTATGTGGGCGAGAACAAGCTTTTTGCCGAGCAGTATCTGTCAGGGGAACTGGAGCTCGAATTCAATCCGCAGGGCACCCTGGCCGAACGCATCCGCGCTGGCGGCGCCGGCATCCCGGCCTTCTTCACCAAGACTGGCGTGGGCACGCTGATCGCCGAAGGCAAGGAAGTGCGCCGCTTCGGCGAGGACGATTATGTGATGGAAACCGGCCTCGTGGCCGATGTGTCCATCGTCCACGCCTGGAAAGGCGATCATGAAGGCAACCTCGTCTATCGGATGACCGCGCGAAACTTCAATCCGATGATGGCCACGGCCGGTAAGGTCACCATTGCCGAGGTCGAAGAACTGGTCGAGACCGGCAGCCTCGACCCCGACCAGATCCACACGCCCGGCATCTTCGTCGACCGCATAGTGCATGTGCCGGCGAGCACAAAGCATATCGAGCAGCGCACCGTGCGCCAGCGCAGCGAGGAGGTAGCCTGATGGCATGGACCCGCGACCAGATGGCGGCCCGCGCCGCCCGTGAACTCAAGGACGGTTTCTATGTCAATCTCGGCATCGGCATTCCGACACTGGTGGCCAACTTCATTCCCCAGGGCATGGACGTGCGGCTGCAGAGCGAGAATGGCATGCTGGGCATGGGGCCGTTTCCCTTTGCCGGCGAGGAAGATGCCGACCTCATCAAGGCAGGCAAGCAGACCATTACCGCCCTGCCGGAAACCAGCTTTTTTTCCAGTGCAGACAGCTTCGGCATGATCCGGGGCGGCCATGTCGACCTGTCGATCCTGGGCGCCATGCAGGTGGCCGAGAACGGTGATCTCGCCAACTGGATGATCCCCGGCAAGATGGTCAAGGGCATGGGCGGCGCCATGGACC
>CBIGSA010000344.1:0-3481 GCA_966192215.1 uncultured Devosia sp.
AAGAAGTAGCGCATGGTCAGGCCAAAGGCCTTCACCAGCTCGGTGAGCAGCAGCGTGTTGATGAATTGGGTGGCGCGCATCAGGCCATCCCTCCATGCCAGCCCCAGCCGGTGAGCTGAAGAACGAAAGCAACAATGATGACCATGGCCAGCGACAGCGGCAGGAACAGCTTCCAGCCGATGCGCATCAGCTGGTCATAGCGGTAGCGCGGCACGATGGCCTTGGCCATGGCGAAGAAGAAGAACACCACGCTTACCTTGATGAAGAACCAGATCAGGCCCGGAATCCAGGTGAAAGGTGGCAGGTCGATCGGCGAAGCCCAGCCACCCAGGAACAGGATGGTGGTCATGGCGCACATGAGCAGGATGGAGATGTACTCACCCAGCATGAACAGCAGGTAGGGCGTAGCCGAATATTCGGTCATGAAGCCGGCAACCAGCTCGGATTCGCCTTCAACCAGGTCGAAGGGCGGCCGGTTCGTCTCGGCTAGGGCCGAGATGTAAAACACGATGAACATCGGAAACAGCGGCAGCCAGAACCAGTTGAGGAAGCTCAGCCACGGCACGCCCAGCATATGAGCCAGGCCCATTTCCTGCTGCGCCACCACGATGTCGGAAAGGTTCAGCGACCCAACGCAAAGCAGCACTGTTATGATGACGAGGCCAATGGAGACTTCGTAGGACACCATCTGCGCGGCAGAACGGAGCGAGCCGAGGAAAGGGTACTTCGAGTTCGAGGCCCAGCCACCGATGATCACGCCATAAACGCCAAGCGACGAAATGGCGAGCAGGTAGAGAATGCCGAGATTGATGTCACCGATGGCCAGTCCGGCATCGACCGGGATCACCGCCCAACCGGCCAGCGCCAGCGTCGCCGTGATCAGCGGAGCCAGCAGGAACAGCACCTTGTCGGCGCCACCGGGAATGACCGCTTCCTTGAGAGCAAACTTGATGAGGTCGGCAAAGCTCTGCAGCAGGCCAAAGGGACCAACGACGTTGGGGCCGCGGCGAATTTGCACCGCCGCCCAGATCTTGCGGTCGGCCAGCAGGATGAAGGCCGTGAAGATAAGCAGGCCCACCAGCAGCGCCAGCGTCTTGTAGATCAGGCCGACATGAACACCCCAGCCGAGGACGGGGATGCCGAGTAGGTAGTCAAGCGCGGAGAGAATAAAGTCCATTGGTCTCCCCTACTCCGCGGCCTGTCGCAGACCGGCTGCCATAGCGGCGCATTCGCCCATGACGGCGGAAGCGCGGGCAATCGGATTGCTGAGATAGAAGTCAGTGACAGCCGAGCCGTACGGCGCCGACTTGGTTTTGATGGCGGCCTTGGCCACCTTGGCCACATCGGCAACCGAACCGGGCGCAATCTGGTCGACCTGCGCCAGGTGCGGGAATTCGGCATAGATGGCGGCACGGAGCTGCGTAAGCGAGTTGAACGGCAGCGGCTTGCCGATGGCGCCCGACAGCGCGCGGATGATCGCCCAGTCTTCCTTGGCTTCACCCGGCGGGAACACGGCGCGGCTGGTCACCTGCACGCGGCCCTCGGTATTGACATAGGTGCCCGACTTTTCAGTGTAGGTCGCGCCCGGCAGGATGACATCGGCGCGGTGCGCGCCCGCATCGCCATGGCTGCCGACATAGACCACGAATGCCTTGCCCATGGCCGACATGTCGTATTCGTCGGCGCCGAGCAGGAACAGCACGTCGAGTTCACCCTTGCCAGCGAGGCCGATCTGGTCAGCCGAGCATACGCCACCGTCATGCGGCACGAAGCCGATGTCGATGCCGCCAACGCGGCTGGCGGCATTGTGCAGCAGCGCAAAGCCGTTCCAGCCTTCGGCAACATTGGCACCGGTCGCCAGCTTCGCTGCCAGCGCGATGGTGTCGCGGCCAACCTGCTTGCCGAGCGCCGCATGTGAAACCGCACCCTCACCCACGATGATGAGCGGGCGCTGCGCCTTGGCGAGAATTTCGGCAAACGAACCCTTGCCAGCCACCAGATCGGCAAGCGACTCGAAGCCTTCGCCAAGATAGGAATAGCTGTAGGTCAGATCCGCCTTTTCACCAATCACGGCGATCGGCAGACCCTTGGCGCGCCATGTCTTGCGGATGCGCGCATTGATAAGCGAAGCTTCCTTGCGCGGATTGGCGCCGATGATAACGATCGCGTCGGCTTCTTCGATCCCGGCAATGGTCGGATTGAAGATATAGGCCGAGCGCGGCATGGAGGGGTCGATCCCCGACATGGCCGGACGCACATCGGTCATGCCCGAACCGATAGAGGTAAGCAGCGCCTTGAGCGCATACATTTCCTCGACGGCAGCGAGGTCACCGGCAATCGCGCCGACCTTGTTGCCGGCCTTCTTGACGCGGGCAGCGACGGCGGACAGCGTCTCGTCCCAGCTTGCAGGCTGCAGCTTGCCGCCCTTGCGCACATAGGGGCGATCGAGCCGCTGGCTCTTGAGGCCGTCCCAGATGAAACGCGTCTTGTCGGAAATCCACTCTTCGTTGATCGCCTCATTGATGCGCGGAAGGATGCGCATCACCTCGCGGCCACGGCTGTCGACGCGGATGGCGGAACCCACGGCATCCATGACGTCGATGCTTTCGGTCTTCACCAGTTCCCACGGACGGGCGTTGAAAGCATAGGGCTTGGAGGTCAGTGCACCAACCGGGCAGAGATCGATCACGTTGCCCTGCAACTCGCTGGTCAGCGCCTGCTCGAGATAGGTGGTGATCTCGGCATCTTCGCCGCGACCCAGTAGGCCCATTTCGGCAATGCCAGCAACTTCGGTGGTGAAGCGGACGCAGCGCGTGCAGTGAATGCAGCGGTTCATCGAGGTCTTGACCAGCGGGCCGATATACTTGTCCTCGACGGCGCGCTTGTTCTCGGCAAAGCGGTTCTTGTCCACGCCATAGGCCATGGCCTGGTCCTGCAGGTCGCATTCACCGCCCTGATCACAGATCGGGCAATCGAGCGGATGGTTGATCAGCAGGAATTCCATCACGCCTTCGCGGGCCTTCTTGACCATGGGCGTGTTGGTGAACATTTCGGGCGGCTCGCCATTCAGGCCCGGACGCAGGTCCTTGACCGACATGGCGCACGACGCCTGCGGCTTGGGCGGACCACCCTTCACCTCGACCAGGCACATGCGGCAATTGCCGGCCACCGACAGGCGCTCGTGGTAGCAAAAGCGCGGAATTTCCGCGCCGGCTGCCTCGGCTGCCTGCATTAGCGTGTAGTAATCGGGAACTTCGACGAGCTGGCCGTCGACCTTGATGGAAGCCATTGCCCTACTCCGCAGCGATCGACGGCACGGCGCCGTCGCTGGTGGACGAATATGTATACTGGTCGATCCGCTCTTCGATGACGTGGCGGAAATTGCGGATCAGGCCCTGGATCGGCCACGCGGCGGCGTCGCCGAGCGCGCAGATAGTGTGACCTTCGATCTGCTTGGTCACTTCGAACAGCATGTCGATTT
>CBIGSA010000345.1:0-3442 GCA_966192215.1 uncultured Devosia sp.
CCTTCGATCGGGCCATTCTCGAAGCCAAGTTCGATCCCGGCGCCTCGCTCGCCGCCTGATTTATCCTCACTGCGCCAGGCCCGGGGTGAACTCTAGACCGCCGCTTCGGCGCGGCCGAGCAGATAGGTTTTTTCCCGCTCGTTCCGCGTCAGTTCCGCCGCGCGGCGGAATTCCAGCATGGCCTCGGTCTGCCGGCCAAGCTTGCTGAGCAGATCGCCGCGTACGCCATAGAGCAGGTGGTAGTTCTTCAGCGCCGGATTATCCTTGATGGCGTCGAGGAGCACGAGGGCCGCAGCGGGGCCATCGGCCATGGACACGGCGACGGCGCGATTGAGTTCGATCACGGGCGATGGCATGACCTGCGCCAATGTTCCGTAAAGCTTTGAAATCATTGACCAATCTGTGTCTCCGGCCTTGCGGGCACGGGCATGGCAGGCGGCGATGGCGGCCTGCAGGGCATAGGGAGCGTTCTCCCCGCCCAGCGCGATGGCACGATCCAGCGCCGCCAGCCCACGGCGGATCAGCAACTGGTCCCAGCGGGAGCGGTCCTGGTCCAGCAGCAACACCGGCTCGCCGTCCCTGTTGGTGCGTGCTGCAGTGCGCGATGCCTGGATTTCCATAAGCGCGACAAGGGCATGGACCTCGGAGTCCTCAGGCGAGAGCCGCGCCAGGATGCGACCCAGGCGCATGGCTTCCTCGCAAAGCTGCGGCCGGATCAGGTCGTCGCCTGATGTCGCCGAATAGCCCTCATTGAAGATGAGATAGAGCACGCCCAGTACCGAACTCAGCCGCTCCGCCCGCTCCTCGCCGCGTGGTACCTCGAAGGGAATGCCGGCATCGGCAATGGCCTTCTTGGCGCGCACGATGCGCTGGCCGATGGTCGGCTCAGCCGCGAGGAAGGCACGGGCGATTTCCTCGGTGGTGAGCCCGCCCAGCAGGCGCAATGTCAACGCAACCCTTGATTCTGCAGGCAAAATCGGGTGGCAGGAGGTGAAGATCAGCCGCAGCAGGTCGTCGCCGACATCGTCATCCATCGCTTCGATGATGTCTGCTTCATGGTCGGGCGTGTCGTCCTCGATATTGCGGCCGACCTCTTCCAGCTTGGTGGCGGCCATCTTGCGATGGCGGAAATAGTCGATGGCGCGGCGCTTGGCCGTCTGCATCAGCCAGGCGCCCGGATTGCGCGGCACGCCGGATTCCGGCCACGTCTTGAGCGCAATGACCAGCGCGTCCTGCGCCAGTTCCTCGGCCAGCGAGATGTCGCGGACCATGCGCGTCAGCCCCGCGATGAGGCGGGGCTGCTCGATTTTCCAGACGGAATTGATGGTGCGGTGGGTTTCCGAATCCTGGGTCATGGCGGGGGATGAAACCAGCATCGGCCTTCCCCCGCAACCGCTTACTGACCCATGAAGCCGGCAGGCGTCTCGCCCTGGAGGAAGGGTTCGATAAAGCCGTAGAGCAGGTCGGTCTGGTTGATGACGGCGGTATGCGACGTCGCCGGCAATACGGCCAGTCGCGAGGCGGGCAGGGGCACGCCCATATCGCCCATTTCGCCGCCGCCCAGCAGGCGGAACAGGGCCACATTGTGCTCCAGCGTCGAGACATCGGCATCGCCGGCGATGATCAGCACAGGAGCCTTGAGCGCCTTGACCTCTTCCTCCCAGGCCATGGGCTCGCTTTCCAGCGCGATCAGCTTTTCCACCAGCGCCCGGAAGCCGTCGGGATTGGGCGCCAGCTTCTTCCACTCATCTTCCATCGGGGTGCCGACGAACATTTCCGGCACCATCTGCGGGATGAAATCCTTGAAGGCCGGCTGCCAGCCCGATTCATCGTAGGCGACCGAGGCCGCAACGAGCTGGTCGACCTTTTCGGGATAGTCGATGGCCAGGCGCAGGCCGGTAGCGGCGCCCATGGAATAGCCGAATATGTCGGCCTTCTCGATGCCGACGGCGTCCATGAAGGCGGCAACATCGCCGGCCAGATTGGGATAGGTGATGGGGCGGTCGATATCGGTGGTGCGGCCGTGACCCTGGAATTCGAGCGCATAGACCTTATGGGTCTCTGCCAGTCGAGGCAGGATTTCGCCCATGGTCGTGATGTTCATATAGGCGCCGTGCAGCACGACGAGCGGGTCGCCCTCGCCGCTGACTTCGTAATACATCTGCATGCCGTTGACCACGACGGTGGCGCCAACGGGCTCGGACTGGGCGAAGGCGGTCGTGGTCATGAGCATGGCGCCTGCGATAATGGCGGTACGGAACATGGGTCGTCTCCTCGGTGGGGCGCAGCATCTGACTGCGCTTCTGACCTGACGACGAACGATGGCGCCCGACTTCGACATGGCCGGGGCGAATTTTGTGAAAGATCAGTGCGTGAGACTCACCCCGTCCTCGTTCCCCTAGGGGGAGGGAAGCCCGCTCCATGCTTGTGGAGACATTTGAGATGATCCTCGACGGTCGATCTGGCGTCTCCCCCCGAGGGGGGTGGGCAGGAGCCGGTGGTGTCGTGCGATTGTCGAGCGCCCGAAACAGAAAGCCCCGCGACGGCGTCGCGGGGCTTTCGTGTGACGGTGGAGCCTGCAGGATCAGGCGACGTTTTCGTTATAGACTTCGTTCTCGTCGGGCTCGCGCAGCACATAGCCGCGGCCCCAGACGGTTTCGATGTAGTTCTTGCCGCCGGTCGCAACGGAAAGCTTCTTGCGGAGCTTGCAGATGAACACGTCGATGATCTTGAGTTCGGGTTCATCCATGCCACCATAGAGGTGGTTGAGGAACATTTCCTTGGTGAGCGTGGTCCCCTTGCGGAGGGAGAGCAGCTCGAGCATCTGGTATTCCTTGCCGGTGAGGTGCACCCGCTGGGTCTGCACTTCGACGGTCTTGGTATCCAGGTTGACGGTGAGGTCGCCGGTCTGAATGACCGACTGGGCATGGCCCTTGGACCGGCGGACGATGGCGTGGATGCGGGCCACGAGCTCGTCCTTGTGGAAGGGCTTGGTCATGTAGTCGTCTGCGCCGAAGCCGAGGCCACGAACCTTATCCTCGATACCGGCAAGACCGGATAGAATAAGGATCGGGGTCTGAACCTTGGCGACGCGCAGGGTGCGGAGCACCTCGTAGCCACTCATGTCGGGCAGGTTCAGGTCCAGAAGGATGATGTCGTAGTCGTAGAGTTTGCCGAGATCGACGCCTTCCTCACCCAGATCGGTGGTGTAGACGTTGAAACTTTCGGACTTCAGCATCAGTTCGATGCTCTGCGCTGTCGCGCTGTCGTCCTCAATAAGGAGTACCCGCATTATATTCCCCTTGTCATTCGTTCCTGCTGGAACCTGCGAGACAGCGACTGGATGCTCGCCTCGCTCCAACCCTACTGGATATGACTGAACCCTAAGCCCAAATAGTTAACAAAGTTTAATTCGGTTCGGCAATACGCAAACGACGTTAGG
>CBIGSA010000346.1:0-3440 GCA_966192215.1 uncultured Devosia sp.
ACGCGCTCGACAAGCTCGTACTGACGCATCATGGAGGTGGTCGCCGCTCGCTCGAAGGAAAGAGCTTAGCGCTTTGATTGGAAATGGGAAGAGTGCGGGATTGAGTATCTGAGTTGCGGGCGATTGGGAAGGATGGACGCACCCTCGTATCCGTGCATCGTGGCTCCCATCACCCCACCCTCATTCCCTCCCATTCAGGGGAGGAGGCGCCAGCTCCAGCGCCAGTGTTCATCGCTCCCTCCCCCTTGTGGGGAGGGATCAAGGGTGGGGGCGGGTTGGTCCCGATGCAGGAAGAGTGCTCAAAACAGAACACCCCCGGCTTGCGCCGGGGGTGCTGAACTCACACGACCGACCGAAGTCAGTCGTCGCGACGCTCCGGCGGAGCCAGGCTTTCGATGCCGCGCAGCAGTTCTTCTTCGCTGATCGTGTCGAAATTGATCGAATCGTCGTCGCCGGCGCTTTCGATCAGCGGAGCGGCATGGCTCTCGGGCTCGTCGACTTCGACATATTTCTGCAGCGAGTGGATCAGGTCTTCGCGCAGGTCTTCCGGCGAGATGGCGCCGTCGCCGATTTCGCGCAGGGCAACCACGGGATTCTTGTCGTTGTCGCGTGCCACGGTGATCTGGGCGCCGGACGAGATCATGCGCGCGCGGTGTGCCGCCATGAGAACGAGATCGAAGCGGTTGTCGATCTTTTCGATGCAGTCTTCAACGGTGACGCGTGCCACAGACGTCTCCAAAACTTATGGAATGAACGCCTCCCATATACCAGTGAGGCCGCGGGTACAAGGTTTCCCTGCTCCAACGGGCGCGCATGGGCCATGCGTTGACCACGCGCCTCGCTACAGCTTGCCGGATGCCGGAAAACATGCGAATACCGAAATTATGTTAATGCCCTCTGTGGAATTTAAATAGAGCTTTTGGCTGCTTCGCGCAGCGCAATGTTTTGGGCGGTCAGGCCGCCGACGGGAGACTTGAGATGCCCATCGACCCGCGGGAAAAGATCGTTCTCTTCATCGATGGCGCCAATCTCTACGCCACGTCCAAGGCGATTGGCGTCGATATCGACTATCGGCGGCTGCTGGCCGAGTTCAACGGACGGGCCTATCTGCTGCGGGCCAATTATTACACCGCGCTGGTGGAGGACCAGGAATACTCCTCCATCCGCCCGCTGATCGACTGGCTGGACTATAACGGCTTCACCGTGGTCACCAAGCCGGCCAAGGAATTCACCGATGCCATGGGCCGCCGCAAGGTGAAGGGGAATATGGATATCGAGCTGACGGTGGACGCGCTCGAACTTGCGCCCTTCTACGATCACATGGTGTTGTTCTCGGGCGATGGCGATTTCACGGCCCTGGTCGCGGCGCTGCAGCGCAAGGGCAAGCGCGTAACGGTCGTATCGACGCTGACCACGGCCACGCCGATGATTTCGGACGACCTGCGCCGGCAGGCCGATTTCTTCATTGATGTGGCTGATCTGGCCAAGGCGGTAGGCCGCCCGCCGAGCACGCGGCCGGTTGCGGCGGCGGTCGAGGAATAGCTCGAGCACAAGTGCCCCGCCCTCGTGGTTCGAGGCGCTGAAGAAGCGCACCTCAGCATGAGGGCTACTTCTAGCTCGGTGTATCAGCAGCCCTCATGGTGAGGCGGGAGCGCAGCGACCCTCGAACCACGAGGGCGTGGCACAATCCTAACCCCGCCCGCCTTCTTTCATGATGCGGGACTTGTCGCGGTTCCAGTCGCGGTTGCGCTCGGTTTCGCGCTTGTCGTAGTTCTTCTTGCCCTTGCCCAGGCCGATCAGCAGCTTGGCGCGGCCTTGGTCGTTGAAGAACAGTTTGAGCGGCACGATGGTGTTGCCGGCGCGGGAGACTTCCTGGTCCAGCTTGGCCAGTTGCTTCTTTGATACCAGCAGTTTGCGCGGGCGCTTTTCTTCGTGGTTGAAGCGGTTGGCCTGGAGATATTCGGGGATATGCGCGTTGATGAGCCAGAGCTCGCCCTTTTCCGGCGAGGCGTATGACTCGGCGATCTGGGCCTTGCCCAGGCGCAGCGACTTGACCTCGGTGCCCGTCAGCACGATGCCGGCCTCGAGGGTTTCTCCGATTTCGTAATCGTAGCGCGCGCGACGGTTTTCGGCCACGAGACCGTGGCTGATGATGCCGTTCTTGTTCTTGTCGTTCTTCTGGGCCATGGGCTCTTAGATAAGCCCCGCATGGCGCATTGCAAAGTCCACCGCCTCTTCGGTCGGCCTGGCGACGGGGACGAGCGGCAGGCGCAGTTCGTTGGCGCAGAGATTGAGCCGGTTGGCGGCATATTTCACGGCCGTCGGATTGGGCTCCATGAACAGGTTCTTGTGCAGGTGGACCAGCTTGTCCTGGATGGTCAGCGCGCCCTTGAAGTCACCGGACAGCGACAGTTCCTGCATCTGCGAGCAGAGGCGCGGCGCGATATTGGACGTGACCGAGATGCAACCATGGCCGCCATGGGCGTTGAAGGCGAGCGCGGTGATGTCCTCGCCCGAAAGCAGGACGAAATCCTTGCCCAGCTTGTCGCGCTGCAGGCTGGCCCGGCCCAGATCGGCCGTGGCATCCTTGACGCCGACGATATTGGCATGGGCATCGCGCAGGCGAGCAATGGTGTCGATGGTGAGATCGACCACGGTGCGGCCGGGCACGCTGTAGAGGATGACCGGAATGCCGATGGCGCTGGCGACCGCCGAGAAGTGCTGGAACATGCCCTCCTGGTTGGGCTTGTTGTAATAGGGCACGATGGAGAGGACGGCGTCGGCACCGGCCTTTTCCGCAAACTTCGCCAGTTCCACGGCCTCGGCGGTGGAATTGGACCCAGCCCCGGCAATCACGGGCACGCGCTTGTTGGCGACTTCGATGGCGATTTCGACGACGCGGCGATGTTCCTCATGGCTGACGGTGGGGCTTTCGCCGGTGGTGCCAACCGGCACCAGGCCGTGCGTGCCCTCCGCGATCTGCCAGTCGACAAAGCTGGCGAAGGCTTTCTCATCCACATTCCCATCGCGCATGGGAGTGATGAGCGCCGTAATCGATCCTCGCAGCATTGTCGGAATGTCCTTGGTCTTGGGTGCCACAGTTCAGCCGTGGCCTGATGATAGAGACCGGCGCAGGTGGCAGCCGGTTTTGCGTGGCGCACCATACGTTCACTTGGCTGCCACGACAACGTTTTCGTTGGCGGCGGCCGGCAGGGATCGTCGGCGCGGAAACCCGATATTTACCCCCGCAGGGTAAGGATGGGTTAACCGCAAGGATGGGGGCGCCTTGCTGGCTTTGTAGTGTGCGCCTGCTTGCAGGCGCGAGTACCAGCAGGACACCAGATGAAGCGGCGCTTGATGGCCGGCCTCATCGCGGCGGTTTCGGGCCTCCTGAGCTTTGCCCCCATCTCGCATGCGACGGCCAATGACACGATCGACCC
>CBIGSA010000347.1:0-3424 GCA_966192215.1 uncultured Devosia sp.
ACCGCCTGAACCATACCTCGCTCAAAAGCGGATCGTGATGGGCGGCCCTTGGTCCGTCTATGTCGACAGTTTTTGGTCCAATGGCCGCCCATCTCCCGTGTCACCGTAAGCGAAAGCCGGGCGGCAATTTCGGCTGCCCGGCGATGTGTAACGCGTTGGCATCCCCGTCCCCCCATGCTACCTGCGAGCCGACGCGGGCGTGGTGGAATGGTAGACACACCGGACTTAAAATCCGGAGGGGGTATCCCCGTGCGGGTTCAAGTCCCGCCGCCCGCACCACAACCGGAGGCCCCATGATCGAACGCATCGAAACCGGCATTGCGCCATCGTCCTCGCCCATCAACGATGCGGTGAAGGCCGGCAAGCATGTGTGGCTGGTGGCCATTGCCGAGGATCCGGCAACGGGCGCGATCGTCGAAGGCGGCATCGAGGCGCAGGCGCGGCGCTGCATCGAGAATCTGGAAATCGCGGTCAAGGCGGCCGGCGGCACGCTGGCCAATCTGGTGATGGTGCAGATTTTCCTCGTCGACAGCGCCGATGCGGCTGGCATGAACGCGGTCTATCGGCAATTCTTCACCAGCCAACCCTATCCGGTGCGGGCCACGGTGGTGGTCAAGGAATTGCTGGCCAAGGGCCTCAGGATCGAAATCACGGCACAGGCGGTACTGGACTGATGTTGCTCAAGCGCGAACTGCTCGAAGAGATCAAGGCGGGCAAGGTCGACCTGGTGTTCCGCCGCTGGAGCCGGCCCACGGTCAAGGCCGGCGGCACGCTCAAGACCAAGGTCGGCCTGCTGCAGATCGGCGCGATCACCGATATGGACCCGGGTGCTGTCAGCGACGCCGACGCAAAGCGCGCCGGCTTTGCCGATGCGGTCGAGTTCCGCAAATGGCTCGATACGATGAAGCCGGGTCACCTGTTCCAGCGCATCGAGGTCAGTTACCTCGGTGAAGGTTAGAACGGCGTCGGTGCGATGAAGGTCATGAATTCGCCGGTCGTGGGGTGCGTCAGGCCCAGTTCGGCGGCATGGAGCTGCAGCCGGTCGGCGGCGGCAAAGCTCTCCGGGTCGGCATAAAATGCATCGCCCAGGATCACATGGCCAATTTCCTTCATGTGAACTCTGAGCTGATGGGTGCGGCCGGTCAGGGGATGGAGGCGAACGCGGGTGGCATTGGCCTCGCGCTCCAGCACGGTCCATTCGGTCTGGGCCGGGCGGCCGTTTTCGTAGTCGACGCGCTGGCGGGGCTTGTTCTCCCAGTCCGTGGCCAGCGGCAGGTCGATGAGGCCACTATCGGCCTCGATCACGCCGGCGACGCGAGCGATATAGGCCTTGGTGGTCTTGCGGTGCTCGAACTGGCTGCCGATGCGGCCATGGGCGCGCTTGTTGAGCGCCAGCACCAGCACGCCCGACGTGTCCTTGTCGAGCCGGTGGCACATGCCGGCTGTCGGCCAGGTCTGGCGGGCACGATATTCGATGCAGTCCCAGAGAGACGGGTCCTTGCCCGGCACGCTCAAGAGGCCCGATTGCTTGTCGACCACCAGCATGTCGTCATCGACATGCAACACGTTGAGATAGGGCTCGAGCGGCGGGTGATAGTCGAGCAGGGTGGGCATGGGTCCGGGCATGGCGCGCCGTGTAGCAGACCACGCCCGGTTTGGCCAATCAGCCGAAGCGATAATGCAGGCGCGCGCAGGCCGTGCCGAAGCTCTGCGCCGAAATCAGCTTGGGCGAAGCGCGCAAGCCCGTCGGCGGAAAGAGCGGAATGCCGCTGCCGATGATCTCGGAGATGACGTAGATTTCGATTTCGTCGAGCGCCCCGCGCTCCATGAAGGTCATCTGCAATTTGCCGCCGCCCAGCATCCAGACATTGCCATCATCGAGGGCGCGCAGCTCCTCGATCAGGGCAGGGACGTCGGCGCGGGTTTCCAGCGGTCCCTTGGGGTTGTCGATGGGACGCGAGGTCACGACGATCACCCGCTTGCCGTCATACTCCCAGGCGCCCGGATAGCGGGCGATCCAGTCATAGGTGGCGCGGCCCATCACCACGGTGCGGATTGTCTCAATGAAGTTGCGATAGTCGTGCTCGCCCAGGTTGAGGTCGGGCTGCTGGGTGAGCCAGTCGAGATTTTCATCTGGCGTGGCGATGAAGCCGTCGAGGCTGGTTGCGATATAGCCGACGATCCGGGCCATGAGCGTTCTCCTGCATTTGTCGTGCGGCCTATGCGGCTTGCTGACGACAGGATCTGTCAGCAGCGAACGGTAGTTCTGGAAAGCGGCGCATTCGGGTCATAAGGTCGGGCCATGGAGACCATGATTTTCGATACGGCTTTGGGGGAATTCGGCATCGGCTGGACCGAGGCAGGGGTGGCGCGCGTGCAATTACCGGGCCTGGACCGGGCCGGCTTGCTGGAACGGATCAATCGCGGTGATGCGCGGCCCGGTGAACCGACGCGGGCCATTGCAGCGCTGATCGACCAGATCGAGGACTATGCAGAGGGGGAGGCGGTGGATTTTTCGGCCGTGACGCTCGACCTTGGTGGCGTGCCGGACTTCAACCGCCGGGCCTATGACCTGCTGCTCAGGATCGGCTGGGGGGAGACCACTACCTATGGCGCACTGGCGCGGGAACTGGGCGATGTCGCTTTGTCGCGCGCCGTGGGCGCCGCCATGGGCGCCAACCCCATTCCGCTCATCATCCCCTGCCATCGCGTATTGGCCAGCGACGGCAAGCCGGGCGGGTTTTCGGCACCGGGTGGGGCCGAATCCAAGCTTAGGATGCTGGAGCTGGAAGGCGTGTCCGTCGGCACGCCGGCCGGGCAGATGACATTCGGATTCTGACCATGGCCCGGGAGATCGAGCGCAAATTCCTGGTCGTGTCCGATGCCTGGCAAGCGACGGTGGCAAGCAGCCTGCTGTTGCGGCAGGGCTATCTGTCGTCCAATGCCAAGGCGACGGTTCGGGTGCGCAGCAAGGACAACACGCGAGCGGTGCTGACCCTGAAGGGGCCGGCTTCCGGCCTTTCGCGTGCCGAATACGAGTATGACATTCCCATTGCGGATGCGCGCGAGCTGCTGGCCATGGCCGAGCCGCATGTGATCGAAAAGCGCCGCTATCTCGTGCCACATGGCGGCCTGACATGGGAGGTCGATGTCTTCCTGGGCCGGCATGAAGGGCTTGTGCTCGCCGAGGTGGAACTGGACGACGAAGACCAGTCCGTGACGGTCCCCGACTGGGTCGGCGCCGAGGTGACAGAGGATGATCGATACAACAATGCCAGCCTGTCACGCGCCGAGTCGATTCCGGATGCGAATAGCAGCTGATGTGTTGACCCTGACGCGGCGTGAGGGACTATCCACCTGTCTTGCGGAGACGTGGACAGATGAAGACCTACACAGTCAATCAATTGGCGCAGCTTGCCGGCAT
>CBIGSA010000348.1:0-3424 GCA_966192215.1 uncultured Devosia sp.
CGCCTTCGGCATGTTCCATGACGAGGACTTCATCGACGATGGAGGCCGGGCGCGAAGCCAGTACGTTGAGCACGAAGGCGGAGGAGAAATCGCCCTCGTATTTCACCACCACCTTGCCATCGGCAATGGTGACCATGTCGGCGATGTTCTCGGGGGTCCAGCCGAGCTGGGCGAGAATGAAGGCCGGAGTCAGGTTCAGCTTGATGACGCGGGAGAAGGAGAAGACCACGTCTTCCGGCCGCACCGGATTACCCGAGGCGAAGGTGGCGTCGCGCAGGGTGAAGGTGATGGTCTTGGCGGCGTCGTCGGCAACCCATTCGGAGGCGAGGCCGGGGGCAAGGACCGTGGTATCCTCGGCTTCGTAGCCGACGAGACGGTCATAGACATTGGTGTTGATCTCGCCGGAGGTGAATTCATAGGCCTGGGCGGGATCGAGCGCGACGATGTCGTCGATATTCTGGGCGATGACCAGGGCATCGGCGGGCGTGGCGGCATAGACGGCGCCGGCTGCCAGGGGCAGCGAGAGGGCCGTGGCGAGCAGGGCTGCGCGAAGCATCCTCATGTGCGTTTCTCCTTGTTGACGATTTTCCTGTTCTTCACCGGCTTGAGGCCGGGTTTTGCTGCCGCCACGACCTGCCGGCTGGGCTTGGCCGAAGAGCGGAAGAGGGTGAGCGTGCCCGTCCAGAGCAGGCGCGCGGGCTGGTCGGTATGGTTGGACCAGGAATGGGGGCGGTTGCCGCGGAAATGCAGGCTATCGCCCGCGTTCATGACCATTTCCTCATTGTCGAGGCGCTGGGTGATGGCGCCTTCCAGCACATAGAGAATTTCCTCGCCCTCATGCGCCACCGTTTCGGAGCGGTAGCCCGGCGGGACAGTCATGATGAAGCTCGAGAGCTGGTTGCCGGGGAATTCGGTGCCCAGGCGTTCATAAATGATGGACGAGCCGTCGACGGAAAAGCGGTTGCGCTCCCCTGCCCTGGTGAGCGCGGTCTGCGCCGTGGGTGCGGAAACGAAATAGTCGATGCCGACGCCTAAGGCGCGGGCGATGCCGGCCAGCGTGCCCAGGGAGGGCGTGGCGTGGTCGCGCTCGACCTGGCTGAGATAACCGACGGAAACTTCGGCCGCCTTGCCCAGGGCTTCCAGCGTCATATGCTGCTGGCGGCGGCGCGCGCGAATGAGGGCGCCCACCCTGGGATGCCCCTCCAGTTCAGACTTCAACAGCGCCTCGCCTGCCATGCGGTCCCACCAAAATTTTTTTGATATAAGCAAAGTTTTCTGTATGGTGAAAGCGAAATATGAAGAGCTTCACGGTCTGCGAGAGAGTCATTTCGCGGGCGCAGTGTATTGTTTTCGTTAGGGGTTTTGCTTGAGCATTGAGCCGCAGATCACTGCCTCCCCTGCCCCCGCTTCGTCGCAAGGACGGAAGTGGGGCCGCGGCGTTTCGACGGTGCTGGGGTTCGTGGCCACGGTTCTTCTCACCTTTCTGGGGCTGCTCGCGATCACCTTCTTCATCGGACGGGTGATCCCCATCGATCCGGTGCTGTCGGTGGTGGGCGACCGGGCGACGCCTGCCGTCTATGAAGCGGCCAAGGTGCAGATGGGGCTGGACCAGCCGCTGCCGATCCAGTTCTTCCACTATGTGGTGGGCGTGTTTTCCGGGGACCTGGGCAAATCGGTCTCGACCGGGCGGGCGGTGGTGGACGATCTCAGCCGGTTCTTTCCGGCGACGCTGGAAATGGCCACCATCGGCATCATCATCGGCGTGGCTTTGGGCGTGCCGCTCGGGGTGATTGCGGCAAGCCGGCAAGGCTCCATCATCGACCAGGTGATCCGCGTGGTGGGGCTGTTGGGCTATTCCATGCCGGCCTTTTGGCTGGGACTGGTGGGGCTGGCGCTGTTCTATGCGCGGCTGCGCTGGGTGGGCGGGCCGGGACGGCTCGACATTTTCTATGACGGACTGGTGGACCCGGTGACGGGGCTGATTTTGATCGATAGCCTGCTGCAGGGCGAGGTGGACATTTTCTGGAATGCCATCAGCCACCTGATCCTGCCGGCATCGGTGCTTGGCTTTTTCAGCCTGGCCTATATCGCGCGCATGACGCGCAGCTTCATGCTGGATCAATTGAGCCAGGAATTCGTGACGACGGCGCGGGTCAAGGGCGTGCCGGAGCGGGTGGTGATCTGGCGGCATGCTTTCAATCCGATAAGAGTGCCGCTCATCACGGTGATCGGGCTGAGCTATGCGGGGCTGCTCGAGGGCTCGGTGATGATCGAAACGGTGTTTTCCTGGCCGGGGATCGGCAACTACCTGACCACGGCTTTGCTCAATGCGGACATGAATGCCGTGCTGGGGTCGACACTGGTGATCGGGGCGGTGTTCATCTTCATCAACAAGGTATCCGATGTGCTGTATCGGGTGCTCGATCCGAGGGCGCGGTGATGGACAAGCGGCTCAAGCATCAGCGTCATTCCCGCGAAAGCGGGAATCCTTCTGCCCGGCCAAGGGAGATTCCCGCTTTCGCGGGAATGACGTCGTGGGTGGATGCGCATCTGGGTGAAGCGCCATGACAACACGCGACTGGTTGCTCGACGATTCCCCGTCCTCGCGCTGGCAGGCCAGTGCCGGGCGGGCCTATCGCGTGTTCACGGCGCTGCTGCGGAATCCCCTGTCGGTGGCGGGCGGGATCATCATCCTGTTGCTGGTGCTGACGGCGATTTTTGCGCCTGTTCTGGCGCCCTATTCGGCGACCGGACAGGACCTGGCGAACCGGCTGATGCCGCCGTCTGCGGCGCATTGGATGGGCACGGACGAATTGGGGCGCGATATCTTTTCGCGGGTGATCTGGGGCAGCCAGATCACGCTCACCATCGTGCTGCTGGTGGCGCTGATCTCAGCGCCGCTGGGGCTGCTGATCGGGGCGGTTTCGGGCTATTTCGGCGGCTGGACCGACCGGGTGCTAATGGGGATCACCGACATTTTTCTCTCCATGCCCAAGCTGATCCTGGCGCTGGCTTTCGTGGCGGCGCTGGGGCCGGGGATCAACAATGCAATCATCGCCATCGCCATTACGTCGTGGCCGGCCTATGCGCGCATTGCGCGGGCGGAAACGCTGACCATCCGCAATGCCGAATTCATCGCGGCGGTGCGGCTGCAGGGCGCATCTCCCCTGCGGGTGATCGTGCGGCATATCCTGCCGCTGTGTACCTCTTCGATGATCATCCGGGTGACGCTCGACATGGCCGGGGTGATCCTGACGGCGGCGGGGCTGGGCTTTCTCGGGCTCGGGGCGCAGCCGCCGCTGCCGGAATGGGGCGCGATGATTTCGCGCGGCCGGACCTTCATCCTCGACCAATGGTGGGTGGCGACCATGCCGGGCTTCGCGATCATCGTGGTGTCGCTGGGCTTCTGCTTCCTGGGCGACGG
>CBIGSA010000349.1:0-3415 GCA_966192215.1 uncultured Devosia sp.
CTCATAGAACCGGCGCGAAATCTTCTCGTATTCGGGGTCGAAGCGCAGCGCGAGGTCCGAGGTCAGCATGGACGGTGCATGGCGCTTGCTGCTGTCATGCGCATCGGGCACCGAATTGGCGCCCATGCCATGCTTGGGCGTCCACTGATGCGCGCCGGCCGGGCTCTTGGTCAGCTCCCACTCATAGCCGAACAGGTTCCAGAAGAAGTTGTTGCTCCACTTGGTGGGGGTCGAGGTCCAGGTGACCTCCAGCCCGCTGCCGATCGTGTCCCCGCCCTTACCCGTGCCGAACGTGTTTTCCCAGCCAAGGCCCTGTGCCTCGATGCCGGCCGCTTCGGGCTCGGCGCCGACATTGGCGGCATCGCCCGCGCCATGCGTCTTGCCGAAGGTGTGGCCGCCAGCAATGAGTGCCACCGTCTCTTCGTCATTCATCGCCATGCGGGCAAAGGTGTCGCGGATGTCGCGCGCCGAGGCCAATGGGTCCGGATTGCCATTCGGCCCCTCGGGATTGACGTAGATCAGGCCCATCTGCACGGCCGCCAGCGGGTCGTCGAGATCGCGGTCGCCGCTATAGCGCTCGTCGGCCAGCCATTCGCCTTCCTTGCCCCAATAGATATCGAGCTCTGGCTCCCAGGTATCGGCACGGCCGCCGGCAAAGCCGAACGGCTTGAAGCCCATGGATTCGAGCGCGACATTGCCGGTGAGGATCATTAGGTCCGCCCAGGAAATGGACGAACCGTATTTCTGCTTGATCGGCCAGAGCAGGCGCCGTGCCTTGTCCAGGTTGACATTATCAGGCCAGGAATTGAGCGGCGCGAAACGCTGTTGGCCGCCGCCACCGCCGCCACGCCCATCGGCCACGCGATATGTGCCGGCGCTGTGCCAGGCCATGCGGATGAAGAGCGGGCCGTAATGGCCGAAATCGGCCGGCCACCAGTCCTGCGAATCCGTCATCAGCGCACGCAGGTCCGCCTTGAGCGCTTCGAGGTCGAGCGCCTCGAAAGCTGCGGCATAGTCGAATGCTTCGCCCATTGGATTGGACAGGGAAGAATGCTGGTGCAACACCGACAGGTCGAGCTGGTTGGGCCACCAGTCCCGATTGCTGCGGCCCGCTGCCTTGCCATGATCCACGGGGCACTTGCCGGCCGAAGCGGCGGCCTGCTGATCGGGGGAAATCGTCTCGTCCATGGGGGCTCCTATTGCTGCTGCCTGTCTTATAGGGAGGTGACAATCATTAGGCCAATCGATAATTCTTCCCACACTGATAGGAGAAACTTATCGTGACCATATCGCTCAAGCAGATGCGCTATGCCGTGGCTGTAGCACGCACCGGCCATTTCGGCCGGGCAGCCGAAGCCTGCGCCGTGTCACAGCCCGCGCTCTCACAGCAGATCCTGGCACTGGAGGCCTTATGCGGCACCAGCCTGTTCGATCGCCTGAAAAGCGGCGTGCGACCTACGCCCTTCGGCCGTGAATTCGTGGCTTTGGCGCAGGAGACGATCCGGCGCGCCGAGGCGCTGGACGCCTTCGCGCTGGGCCATGCCGGCGAACCCGACCGGCCAATCCGTTTCGGCCTGATTCCCACGGTGGCGCCCTACCTGCTGCCCGAGATTTTCCCCGCTTTGACGGCCGGCCTGACTGGCCTCGATTTCACCATCAGCGAAAACCGCACCGATGCCCTGATTTCGGGCCTGGTCGATGGCAGCCTCGATGTCGCGCTGATCGGCACCGCCCCGCCCGAAAGCGGCCCCAGACTGGTGAGCCGCACCCTGTTCGACGACCCTTTCGTGCTGGCCACCAGCCGCGACGAGGGGCCATCCGAGCCGGTTTCCCTCGCAAGCCTGGCCCCTGAGCGCATCCTGCTGCTCGACGAAGGTCACTGTTTCCGCGACCAGACCATCGCCGCCTGCCGGCTCGACAGCGACGCTTCAGCCCGCACTTTCGCAGCCACGTCGCTCTCGACCATTGTCGAATTCGTCGCCAACGGCCAGGGCGTAACGCTGCTACCCGCCATCGCCGTGCGCAAGGAAGCCACCAATCCGCGCATCGCCATCCACGACCTGGTCTCGCCCGGCGCCGGACGGCGTCTTTCGCTGGTCTGGCGCGAGGCCACGCCCTTCGGCAAGACCTTCGAAAAAATGGCTGAGGCGATCCGGGGCACGCGCCCCTATTCAGCGTAAAAATTCCCCAGTAAAACTCCGCCACTGGGGAGTTCAGACAGATGGCGCGTGCGCCCGCCAAACCTGCGGCCAGAAGCGGTACGCCGCGCAAGCGTGCGCCAAAACCGGCCGCGCCGGTCGAGGCCGCGCCGCGACCCAGGCGGCGCCTGTCCCTGCCCACCATTGAAAGCGGCTCGACCCGGCTGCGCAAGCTCATCCTCAATCTGGCCTTCGTGCTGGCCATCCTGATCTTTCTGCCGATCTTGCTCAGCCAGTTCCTGCGCAATCCGGTGCTGATCGAGCCCATCGCGGTGCCCGAGGCGCTGGTGACGCGGGGTCTCACGCCCGAAGTCGTGGCCAGCCGCCTATGGGACGGCTTGCGCGATGCCAATGCGCTGGCGCGTACCTCCAAGGAAAGCGTCGCGGCCATTCCCAACAGCCAGCGCGTGCAGTTCTCGGTGCCCGAAGTGGGTCTCTCGATGGATTCCATCGTTCGCCAGACCCGCCAGTTCTTCAACATACACCAGACGCGCATTGCCGGCGAATTCACTTGCGCCGATGCTGCCTGCGCCCCCGAGGGCATGGTGTTGCGCCTGCGCGTGCTGCGCGGCACGAGCGAGGTGATCGACCTGCCCGCCGTGGGCGATGCGGACCTGCGCCGTTACTTCACCGGTGCCGCGATCCAGATTTTGTCGGTCCTCGATCCCTTTGTTGCCGTCTCCGCCATTTCCGAAACCGAGCCGGTCCGCGCCACTGCCCTCGCCCGCCGCCTGATCCGCCAGCATCACCCCGATGCCAAATGGGCGCATAACCTCATCGGCAACCTGCGGTCCACGGCCGGCGACTATCGCCCGGCCCTGGCCGAATATCGCGCCGCTCTGGCGCTCGACCCCGCTTTCACCATCGCCCAGGCCAATGCCGCCCGCGCCCTGCGCCAACTGGGCGATCCCGTGGCCGCCCGCGCCGAATATGACGCCATCCTCGCTCGCCTCCCCAATTCCCCCGAGGTGCAGGAGGGCTATGCGGAACTGGCCATCGGCGCCGGCAGGATCGATGAAGGCATCGCCTTCCTGCAACGCGCCGCCGAGCTGGACCCGACCAGCCCGCATTATTTCGCCCGCATCGGCGAGGTCGAAATGGCACGAGGCAATATGGATGTCGCCCGGCACTGGTTCACCCAGTCGCTGGCCATCGACCCGGCCTATCCGTTGGCATTGAACCCGATGTTCACCCTGCGGCTGGGCAGCATGGATTTT
>CBIGSA010000350.1:0-3405 GCA_966192215.1 uncultured Devosia sp.
GGGGCTAACCCGTCCGAAGCGAGGCGGAACCTATTGGATGATCCCGACTGGCGCAAGTGCCTAAATGACACTTTTTTGTTTGGCCGGCAGATCGTGTCCACCGGCCAAAAAAATCATTCAAATCAAGGGTCTTCGTCGCCGCTGACGTCGAAGCCGAGCTCGTCGTCCTCGTCTTCGTCCTCTTCGAGGAACACATCGGCCTCGTCGTCGCCGAGCTCTTCGTCGACCTCGACATCCTCGACATCAGGAATATCCTCGTCGCCGGATTCCTCGGCGTCGGCATCCTCGAGCGAGACGATTTCGGGCGCTGCCGCGTCCTCCACTTCTTCGATTTCCTCATCATCCTCGTCATCGTCCTTGCGGGCGGTGGCGGGAGAGGGCTTGCCGGTGAGAACCTGCTCGAAATAGGAGCGCGGGTAGCTCTTGCCGGTATAGGGCGAGACGATCGGGTCCTGGTTGAGGTCGTAGAACTTCTTGCCCGTCTCGGGATCGGTGCGTTTGGTGCCGCGTTCGGAACTGGCCATCGATGTTCCTGTGGGTTTCTCGGTCGTGAGGTTTGCGGGGCGCCTGGCCCCGGTTCGGTCAGTCCGGTTATGGGCAAACCCCGGCCCTGTCAAACCGAAAATGTGGAGAGCTGCTTCCCGCGGCCAAGCGGTGGTGGCCTTGCCGCGCCGGGCCGTGCTAAAGCCGGCTCCATCCATGATGCAAAAGTCCGCTACAAAGACCGCCGAAATTGCCGCCGAGCCCGTGCCGCTGGCCAGCCACGGCGCCACCCCGCTGAAGGGGCGGTTCGCCACGCCCGGCGACAAGGCGATTTCGCATCGTGCGCTGATCCTGGGCGCGCTGGCGGTAGGCCGCAGCAGCATCGAGGGGCTGCTGGAAGCCGAGGATGTGCTGGCGACAGCCACCGCTTTGCGCCAGCTCGGCGTGCGTATCGAAAAGCGCGACGCGGCCTGGCATGTCCATGGACTGGGCGTGGGTGGCCTGCTGGCGCCGGGCAAGGCCACGCTGGACCTGGGCAATTCGGGCACCGGCGTGCGGCTGCTGATGGGGCTGCTGGCTCCCTATGGTTTTTCCGTGCGCTTCACGGGCGGGCCGACACTGCTCCGCCGGCCGATGCAGAAGCTGCTCGACGCGCTGGCCTGCATGGGCACGACGGCGAGCGAGACGGCCGATGGCCGCCTGCCCCTCAGCCTGAGAGGGCCAATCACACCTTTGCCGCTGCATCACGTGATGGAGACACCCTCCGAGCAGATCAAATCGGCGCTGCTGCTGGCGGCGGCGCAGATCGCCGGGACCTCGACCATTGTCGAAAGGGTGGCGACGGGCGACCATACCGAAAAGCTGCTGGCCGATTTCGGCGCGGCGATCGAGGTGGTCGAGGACGAGGCGGGCGGGCGGACGATCACCCTGACCGGGCTGAGGGAATTGCAGCCACGCCATGTGCTGGTGCCAGGGGACCCCTCATCTGCGGCCTATCCTGTCATCGCGGCGCTCATCGTCCCGGGCTCCGAGCTGATCGTGGACAATGTGCTCATCAATCCCGCTCGCACCGGGCTCATCGATACGCTGCTCGAAATGGGCGGAGACATCCAGTTCATCAACCAGCGCCAGGCGGGCGGCGAATATGTCGCCGACCTGCGCGTGCGCTCGTCGCGGCTCAAAGGCATCCGGGTCAGCGCCGACCATGCCGCGAGCATGCTCGACGACATTCCGGCTCTGGCCATGGCGGCCGCCCATGCGCAGGGCGAGACGGTCATCGAGGGCCTGGGCGAATTGCGCGAGCAGGAATGTGACCGGCTGGCGGCCACCGCCGCGGGCCTGGCCGCCAACAAGGTGACGGTGGCCGAGGGCGATACGAGCCTGACCATTGGCGGCAATGGCAAGGTGGAGGGCGGCGGCCTGGTGGAAAGCCGCGGCGACCATCGCATCGCCATGAGCTTCCTCGTACTGGGCCTCAACAGCCAGAAGCGCGTGACGCTGGACGATACCAGCGCCATATCAGCGAGCTTCCCGGGTTTTGTCGACGCCATGGCGGCGGCGGGTGGAAAGTTCGAACCGGTGAAAGGACGCCAGGCATGATTATCGCCGTCGATGGACCCGCCGCATCGGGCAAGGGCACGCTGGCAAGCGGGCTGGCCCGCCACTACAACCTGCCCTATCTCGATACCGGCCTGCTCTATCGCGCCGTCGGCCGGGCGGTGGAAGCCTATGAGAATTCTGACGAATTCGAAGCGCGCGCCATTGCCGCCGCGCAGACGCTGGACGAAGACGATATCGAGCCCGAATTCCTGCTTTCGGCCAAAGTCGGCAACCTGGCCAGCAAGGTCGCGGTGATCGGGGCGGTGCGTCGCGCCCTGTTCGACTATCAGCGCGAATTCGCCAGCCAGGAGGGCGGCGCCGTGCTCGATGGCCGCGATATCGGTACGGTTATCGCGCCCGAGGCCGATGTGAAGCTCTTCATCCAGGCCGACAGCAAGGCGCGCATGGAACGCCGGGCCCGCCAGCTCGAAGCGCGCGGCCAGGTGGTTGACCGCTACGCCCTCTATCACCAGATAGAGGAGCGGGACGCGCGTGACATGCAAAATCCCAATGGCGGCTTCTATAAAGCGGACGACGCGCACTTGCTCGATACGACGCTTCTCGATATAGAGGCCGCACTCCGCGCAGCCATCGCGATTGTCGATGGGACCATGGCGCGCAAGGCAGGGTCGTAAGACTCAAATCCAACCTTGTGCGATCAGGCCCCGGCCATCACCCAGCGTAGCGTGCCGGAACCTATCTCAAATCAACTGTTCGATCGGGCGTTCGCGCGCCGGCATACTCGTTTTGCGAGATGGCGGACCTCGGTCTCAACCTCAAGCCCCCGGTGCAACGGAGAAGATATTTGGCACAGCAAACTGTGACGAAAGAAGATTTTGAAGCCCTCCTGATGGACAGCTTCGTCGACAACGAGCCTTTGGAAGGCGCCGTCGTCAAGGGTACGGTCGTCGCCATCGAAAAGGATCTGGCGATCATCGATGTCGGTCTCAAGACCGAAGGCCGTATCGCGCTCAAGGAATTCGGCCAGGCTGGCCGTGACGGAACCATCACCGTTGGCTCGGTGGTCGAGGTCTATGTCGACCGCGTCGAAAATGCCGCCGGTGAAGCCGTGCTCAGCCGCGAGAAGGCCCGCCGCGAAGAGAGCTGGGTCAAGCTCGAAGAAATGTACAACAACAATGAGCGCGTTGAAGGCACCATCTTCAACCAGGTCAAGGGTGGTTTCACCGTCGACCTGGAAGGCGCCATTGCCTTCCTGCCGCGTTCGCAGGTCGATATCCGCCCGATCCGCGATATCGCCCCGCTCATGAACGTGCCGCAGCCCTTCCAGATCCTCAAGATGGACAAGCGCCGCGGCAATATCGT
>CBIGSA010000351.1:0-3295 GCA_966192215.1 uncultured Devosia sp.
GCTTCCCGCCACCCACTGCCAGCTTGCCGGATTGTTTGCGAGGTCGGCATCCACGAGGCAGTCCCAGAACCATGCTTCGCCCAGGCGCCAGTCGATCAGCAGGTTCTTGCTCAGCAGCGAAGCCGCGAGCATGCGCACACGGTTATGCATATACCCAGTCTCCCAAAGTTCCCGCATGCCCGCATCGACAATCGGAATGCCGGTTTGGCCGCGTTGCCAGGCGGTGAGCTCGGATGGGGAACTGCGCCACGCCATCCCCGCATATTTCTCCTGCATCGGAACGGTGGCGATATCCGGCCGGTGATAGAGCTGGTGGTAGCTGAAATCCCGCCACGCCAGTTCGGACAGAAATTTGTCGACTGCCGCCTGCCTGGTGTGGTCGGCCTGGGCCACGGCTTGCGCGGCATGCCACACCTGTCGTGCACTGATCTCGCCAAAGCGCAAATGCGGTGACAGCCGCGATGTCGCCGCCATGTGGGGAAAGTCTCTCCCGGCCGCGTAGTAATCGAGTTCTTCGTCGAGAAAATCGGCAAGTCTTTTTCGGGCGGCCAGCTCGCCGATGCTCCAATGCGCCGCCAGCTTCCGGCTCCAGTCAGGCGCCCTATACTCCCTATCGACCTTGGCCGCGCCCACTGGCTTGCGCGCTTCAGGACGGGACAGGGGCCGCGTGATGGGCATCGTACGTAGTGCCTTCCAGAACGGGGTATAGACCGAATAGGGTTTGCCCTGGCCTGTGGCGATATCCCATGGTTCGACCAGCACATTGGCGGCGAATGACTCCACTTGGATCCCGTCCGCCCATAGCCTTGTCTTGATGATCGCGTCGGCATCCCGCTCGCCCTGCGCATAGCGGCGGTTCCAGAACACGGCTTCCGCCGCGAGTTCTGCTACGATTTCGGGTAACAGCTCTCCGGCATCGCCCTCCCGGACGATCAGGGCAATTCCGCGCTCCGCCAGGGCCGTCGTCATGGCCTCGAGGCTTTGATTCAACCACCAGCGCGCGGCCGCGCCAGGCGGTCGTACACCCTCGGTCGTTTCGTGGATATAGACAGCCAGAGCTGTTTCGCCGGCGCGAACCGCGGCGTCCAGGGCCGGGTTGTCGGCGATGCGCAGGTCGTTGCGTAGCCAGGCGATACTGGTGGATGTCATTGCGCCCTCCCGATGGAGATACGCGAGTGAGCGCCCGATGGTTTCAGGCTATTCCATTACTTCAGCCAGATGCTCCAGCGCCGCGCTCCAGGCCTCCATGGAAAAGATGCGCGATTCCGGGTCGGCATGCGCCAGCCCGCGCTCGGTCAGGGTAACGCGCGTCTGGTCTTCGCCCAGCGCCTGGAAGGCGATTTCAAGCACGAAGATCATCTCGTCTGCATCTTCGTCCTCGCCGTCCTTGTGGACCCAGCTCATCACGAGCTTTTCGTTTTCCTTGAATTGCAGGATTTCCCCGCTGACCACGTGGTCCTCCGGGTCCTCGTCGTCGCCGAAGGTGGTGAACTTGTATTCCCCGCCCTCGAAGGCATCGAGTTCCGCCTCGTCGGCCTGCCATTGCTCGATCAGCGCCGGGTCGGTCCAGGCCGCGAAGACGTCATCGATATGGGCGTCGATGGTTCGCGTCAGGGTGATCTGGCTTTCGCCGTCGATATCGGTGCCGTTGCTCATGCCACAGCCTCTTTCACATGAAGTTCCGCGTGTTTTGGCAGGAAGATGGTGAGAAAGCCCAGGAAGGGCAAGAAGGCGCAGAGCCCGAACACCGCCACGATGCCGATCTGATCGGCCAGCGCTCCCAGCACGGCCGCGCCGATGGCGCCGATGCCAAAGGCGAAGCCGAAGACGAAGCCGGCGATCATGCCCACCTTGCCGGGGATCAGTTCCTGCGCATAGACCACGATGGCCGAGAAGGCCGATGACAGGATCAATCCCACAGCGATGGTCAGCGCCACCGTCCCCCAGAGGTTGGCATAGGGAATGAGTAGGGTGAAGGGCAGGGCGCCCACGATGGAGCCCCAGATCACCGCCAGGCGTCCGAAACGATCCCCCACCGGTCCGCCGAAAAACGTCCCCACGGCGATGGAGCCGAGGAACAGGAACAGGAAGAACTGCGCATCCTGCACCGGCAGGCCGAATTTCTCGATGAGGTAGAACGTGTAGTAGCTCTTGAACGTTTCGATATAGACGTACTTGCTCAGCAGCAGCGCCCCGATGACCGCAAAGGCGACGATCAGCCGGTTGCGGCCCAGTACGGGCCTGGCCGGCGCGACTGCCGGCCGGCTGGCTGCCTCGCGCTGATGGGCGGCATACCAGCGCCCGACATAGGTCAGCACCATGATGCCCAGCACCGCCACCAGGCCGAACCATATCGTACTCATCTGCCCCAGTGGCAGCACGATCAGCGCCGCAGCCAGCGGCCCGATGGCCGTGCCGGCATTGCCGCCGACCTGAAATGCCGATTGCGCCAGGCCCAGTCGTCCACCCGAAGCCAGGCGCGCCACGCGCGAGGCCTCCGGGTGGAACAGCGCCGAGCCGATACCCAGCACGATCGCCGCAACCACCAGCAGCGGGAAGCTGTTCGCCGTCGCCAGCAGCAGCACGCCCGCCGCCACGATCGCCAGGGAAACCGCCAGGATATAGGGCTTTGGCCGCATGTCGCCATAAAGCCCCATCACCGGCTGCAGCACGCAGGCGGTGATCTGCTGGGCCAGCGTCAGCAGGCCGATCTGGAAATAGTCGAGATCGTAATTGGTCTTGAGCAGCGGGTAGAGCGCCGGCAGCAGGAACTGGATCAGGTCATTGATGAGATGCGCTGCACTGACGGCCAGGATGATGTTGAGCGATGTCCTCTGCACCAATGGTGCAGGCTTGGCCGAAACGGCGTCCATGTCGGAGAGGTCCAAAATGCCTAAATTTGGTGCACCCGTACCCCGCCCGCGCTGCGCTGGCAATGCTTCGCCCGCATGCAACGACCACGACGGGCCCAGCGTTTTGCCGCAGGGAGGATCAACACATGACCATGAATCACTTTGTCGTCTCGGAGCGCGACAGCGTCTGGCAGTTCAGTTTCAGGGGCGACGTCACCGCCCCCTTCGCCAGCCGGCGCGCCGCCATCGATGCCGCCATCGCCCAAGCAGGCAAGATCGCCGATTCCGAAGTCGTGCTGCGCGATGGCGACGTGCATAGCGAAACCATCTGGCGCAGCGGCCAGGCCAATGGCGCCGGACACCAAAGCAGGGTGCATGACAGCAAGGGCTGAAATTTCGGAGGGTCTAGGGGAAATGGCTCCGCGAGCTGGACTCGAACCAGC
>CBIGSA010000352.1:0-3293 GCA_966192215.1 uncultured Devosia sp.
ACCGTCCGGCGCTATCTTGCCCAGACGTCCTGAGCCGCCCAACGCCCTCGCCAAGTTGGCATTCGCCCGCTATGACGCTAGGGAAACGGCGGAAAAGCCGTGGGAGAGGTTTATGGCATTCGTGCAGGCAGTGCGATCAGCGCTGTTCTACTTCGTCTTTATCGGCCAGACGGTGGTCATCGCCTTCGTCGTCGGCTGCATCGCCCTGGTCAGTGGACGGACGCGCGTCAGTTGGGCCATGGCGGTGTTCTGGTGCCGCTCGAACCTCACCTATCTGCGCGTACTGACCGGGGTCAAAACCCGGGTCACCGGCGAGGAGAACATCCCGCCCGGCGGCTGCATCATCGCCGCCAAACACCAGAGCGACTGGGACGTCTTCGCCATCTTTCCCTATACCGGCCGCCCGGCCTATATCGTCAAGAAGGAGCTGATGCGCATTCCCTTCTTCGGCTGGGCCGCGCGTTCGCTCGATTGTATCGAGGTTGATCGCAAGCGGGGCGCCGAGGCCATTCCCGAAATGATGCGCCAGGCCCATGCCGCCATCGATCGCGGCTGTCGCATCGTCATCTTCCCCGAAGGCACTCGCAAGGCACCACTGGCCCCGGCCGACTACCGCCAGGGCATCGTGCGGCTCTATCTCGAACTGGGCGTACCCGTTGTGCCGGTGGCGCTCAATTCCGGCCTGTTCTGGGGTCGCAACAGCCTCGTCATCTGGCCGGGCACGGCAGAGGCCGAATTCCTGCCGCCCATCGAGGCAGGCCTGCCGGCCGATGTCTTCCTCGACCGACTCAAAAAAGCCATCGAATCGGAATCCAACGCCCTCATTCTCAAGGCTGAGGACAATGGTCTCTCCCGCCCCGTCGGACCCGAATTGCGCGAACGTCTCGATACGCTCAGGCGAGGGCAGGCAACGGCCCCCTGACCACTATATATTGACGAAACACACGAACACCCACATACATGTAGTCGTCAAGTGGAGTCCTGCTTGACATGCCTTGCATTTTGTTCTATTTTTGTTCTTGTTCGATAAACGCTGTGGGGATAGCGTGATGGCCGGCGATAGCGAGAACATTGTTGTGGTCCATGGCTTTGGCCGGTCGAGCAACTGGCTGGGCCGTTCCGGGCGCGCCTATGGCCTGGTCAGCGAAAATCTCGATCGCTTCGCCATGGCCGATGCCGACCTCTATCTCATCGCCAAGGGCAACCATGTCCTCTGGGTCGGTTCGACTGGCGAACTGGTGGCCGATCCGATGAGCCGCACCCGTTTCCGCCTGGCGCTCGATTGCGCCACCAATGTCTTCCGTCTGCTCACCCCCGGCGCCGCCGCTGAACGCCTCACCACCATCTGGGACCTCGAAGGCGCCGAACCGGCACAGGGCATGCAGGCGGCTTAACTTAGCTGCAGTTGCTACTTGTGAGCCACCAGGCCCACCCTCCCCCTTGTGGGGAGGGAAGCGAGATAGGACTTAGCTCTTGCTAAGTCCGTCATCGAGCAGGGTGGGGGAATGCTTCCGCATACGGGGTAGTTGAGAGATCGCCCCCACCCCTGATCCCTCCCCACAAGGGGGAGGGAGACGACTGAGCCATCCGGCAAAATCCCGCTCATGACTCTCGCACAACCCCCTAGCCAAGCTCCTTCACTTCCTCTATAGAGCCGACCAATCCCTTTCAGAGATGAACTCTCTGGGCCGCTCTGGCGGCGCAACGATATTGAATTCGGAGTACCGACCATGGCAGTGCCAAAACGAAAGACCTCGCCGATGAAGCGCGGCTTCCGCCGCTCGGCCGACGCCCTTGCCAGCGCATCCTATGTCGAGGACAAGGATTCGGGCGAGTTGCGCCGCCCACATCACGTCGACCTCAAGACCGGCATGTATCGCGGCCGGCAGATTCTCGACGTCAAGAAATAAGCCGAAAGGCGGTTTGGCGCTCATGCGCTCGATCTGATATTCGACGGCCGGTCCTGCAAGGGATCGGCCGTTTTGCTTTGTTCGCCGCCTGGATGCGGCACACCACGGAGAAGACCATGAGCATGCGCGTTGAATCGGACACGATGGGCACGATCGAAGTCCCTTCCGACAAGTATTACGGCGCGCAGACGGCCCGGAGCCTGATGAATTTCGACATCGGCGGCGAAAAGATGCCCACCGAGATCGTCACCGCCTTCGGTGTGCTCAAGAAAGCCGCGGCCCTGGCCAACCATAAGCTGGGCCTGCTCGACGAAAAGACCCGCGACCTGATCGTGGCCGCTGCCGACGAGGTGATCTCGGGCAAGCTGGCCGATCACTTCCCGCTCGTCGTCTGGCAGACCGGTTCGGGCACCCAGTCCAACATGAATGTCAACGAGGTCATCTCCAACCGTGCCATCGAAATGGCGGGCGGCACCATGGGCTCCAAGAAGCCCGTGCATCCCAATGACCACGTCAATATGAGCCAGTCGTCCAACGACACCTATCCCACGGCCATGCATATTGCCGCCGTCGAGGCGCTGGAAAACTACCTCTTCCCCCGCGTGCAACTCCTGCGCGACACGCTGGCCGCCAAATCCGAACAGTTCATGGACGTGGTCAAGATCGGCCGCACCCACCTGCAGGATGCGACCCCGCTGACCCTGGGCCAGGAAATTTCCGGCTGGGTCGCCCAGATCGACTATGCCGTATCAGCCATCAAGGCCACCCTGCCCCAGCTCAAGGAACTGGCTCTGGGCGGCACCGCCGTCGGCACCGGCCTCAATGCCCATCCCGATTACGCCGTCGCCGTGGCCGGGGAAATCGCCGCGCTGACCGGTCATGGCTTCGTCACCGGCCCCAACAAATTCGCGCTGCTCGCCGGTCACGATGCCTTTGTCGGCACTTCCGGCGCCCTCAAGCAACTGGCTGCCGCCTTCATGAAGATCGCCAATGACGTGCGCTGGCTGGCCTCCGGCCCCCGTTCGGGCCTGGGCGAGATCACCATTCCCGAGAACGAGCCGGGCTCCTCCATCATGCCGGGCAAGGTCAACCCCACCCAGTCCGAGGCCATGACCATGGTCGTCGCCCATGTCATGGGCAACGACGCCGCCATCGGCTTTGCCGCGAGCCAGGGCAATTTCGAGCTCAACGTCTTCAAGCCCGTCATCGCCTACAACTTCCTGCAGTCCGTGCGCCTGCTGGCCGATGCGGCCAAGAGCTTCAACGACAATTGCGCCGTCGGCATCGAGCCGGATCGCAAGCGCATCAAGCAGCTCGTCGACCAGTCCCTGATGCTGGTGACCGCGCTCAACCGCAAGATCGGCTACGACAACGCCGCCAAGA
>CBIGSA010000353.1:0-3266 GCA_966192215.1 uncultured Devosia sp.
AGGCGCCAAGAGGCGCACCTCACCATGAGGGCTACTGAGGCACCGCACCAAGAGTAGCCCTCATGGTGAGGTGCGAGTACTTCACGAGCCTCGAACCACGAGGGCGTGGCGTGGTATTATCGCCCGACTCAAATCCGAGCCCACATGAACCTCTTCTTCCGCGCGAAACCCAAAATTCCTGCCAGCACCACGATCGAGATCGACGGTACGCCGGTTTCGGTTTCCGTGCGCGTCAATGCGCGGGCGCGCAGCTACCGGCTCTCTATTCCCCATGCCAAGGGACCGGTGCTCACCCTGCCGCCCCATGGCAAATGGACCGAGGCCGAGGCTTTCCTGCTGCGCCATCGCAACTGGCTGGCTGCCCGCCTGCACCGGGCGCCCGCGGCGGCCAGCTTCGGCCATGACGGTGTCGTGCCGCTGCGCGGGGTCGATCACCGCATCGTGGGCACCGGCCGCATCAGGGGGCGGGTCGAGGTGGCCGAGATGGATGGGGAGCGCGTGCTGCTGGTGCCGGGCGAACCTGCGCATCAGGCGCGCCGGCTGACCGACTGGCTCAAGGATGAGGCGCAGGCGGACCTGGCCGAACGCACCGCCATTCATGCGGCGCGGCTGGGGGTCACGGTCAAATCGGTCAAAATGCGGAGCCAGTCGAGCCGCTGGGGCTCCTGCTCGTCATCGGGCAATATCAACTACAACTGGCGGCTGGTGCTGGCTCCGCCCTTCGTGCTCGACTATGTCGCCGCCCATGAAGTGGCGCACCTGGTCGAGATGAACCATTCCGCCGCCTTCTGGGCCACGGTGAAACGCACCTTGCCCGATATGGAAAAAGGCCGCGCCTGGCTCAAGGCGCATGGCCGGCAGCTCATGGCGCTTGGGGGATAGGTTTTCTTCACCTCTCCTTTTGGGAGAGGTGAAGTCTAGTTCTCGCCGCTGCCGAAGATCAGGTCCATCAGCGTGCGCTGACGCTGGGGTTCCTGATAGACCGGCTGCTGGCCGACGCCGGCCGGCGGCTGCATCTGGGCCGGGGCGCTGGGCACCCAGACCTGATTGCCGGTGGCCGGATCGACGACCAGCACCATGGGCAGGCCGGTATTGGGATCGATCGGCGCCTGGCCCACGCCATTGCTCTGCTGCTGCAGCGGATAGCCGGTCACCGGATCGATGGCCTGACCCTGCACGACCTGGTTGCCGCCCACCACCTGGCCGACCGGCATGCCGGTGGCCGGATCGATCTGGGTTCCATTGGCATCGACCAGCATGCCGCCGGTATTGCCGCCCACGGGCATGCCCGTGGCAGGGTCGATCTGCGCGCCCACGATCTGGCCGGTGGCCGGATCGACCATCTGGCCGGTCTGGATCGGCTGGTTGGCCGGCTGCGCGGCCGTGGCGGGCACATACTGGCCGGTGGCCGGGTCAAGCCGCATCAACTGGCCCGTGGCCGGATCGGTGGTGGTCTGTACCGGCTGGCCGGTGCCGGCATCGACATATTGGGTCATGGCCTGGCCGGTGGCCGGGTCGATGGCGACCTGACCGGTGGCCGGATCATAGACCGGCTGGACCACGAGCTGGCCTTCATAGCTGCCGCCCGGGATCTGGGCGATCTGCTTGCCCTGATGCGCCTTGGTCATGAATTCGGACCAGATGGTCGCCGGCACATTGCCGCCCGAGAGGGTGGTCTTGGTGTCGTTGTCATTGCCCAGCCACACGCCGGTGACCATGGCCGCGGTATAGCCCACGAACAGCGCATCGCGCGCATTCTGACTGGTGCCGGTCTTGCCGGCGAACTGCCAGCCGCCCAGATTGGCGCCGCGGCCCGTGCCCACTTCCACGGCCGTGGTCAGCATGTCGTTCATCTCGGCCAGGATATTGGGCGCCACGACCCGGCCGGGGCCGGCATCGGAGGCCTGGTAGAGAATGTCGCCATCCTTGGACTGGATCGACGTGATGACATTGGGGATGACGCCGAAGCCGCCATTGGCAAAGGGCGCATAGGCGCTGGTCAGCTCTAGCAGGTTCACCTCCTGCGTGCCCAGAGCGATGGAGGGCACTGGTGTCAGCGGCGAGGAAATGCCCATGCGGGTGGCGACGTCGATCACCGCCTGCGGCGTGACATCGATGGCCAGGCGCGCCGCGATCGTGTTGAGCGAGTAAGCCAGGCCCTGCCGCAGGGTCACCGTGCCGGCATATTTGCCCGAGGCATTGCGCGGGCTCCAGCCGTTATAGTCGAACTGGGCGTCCTCGGCCAAAGTGTCGGGCGTATAGCCCTTTTCCATGGCCGCCATATAGACGAAGGGCTTGAAGGTGGAGCCGGGCTGGCGCTTGGCCGTCACGGCGCGGTTATACTGGCTCTGCTGGTAGTCGACGCCGCCCACCATGGCGCGCACGGTGCCGTCGACATCCATGGCCACCAACGCGCCCTGGCTGAAGCCGCGCTTGGGGCCTTCGGAAGCCACCAGTTCCTTGACGATGAACTCGGCATCCTTCTGCATCTTCCAGTCGATGGTGGTCTGCACGACCACATCGCTTTCGATCTCACCGATATAGGCGGTCATCAGGCTTTCGACCCAGTCGGCGACATAGGATTCGGAGCCCGCGACGCGGGTGCGCACCGTCTGGTCGGGGTCGATCTGCGCAGCCTCGGCCTCTTCGGGCGTGATATAGCCCTCGCGCGCCATGGCGGCGAGCGACAGGCGCTGGCGCTCGATGGCCCGGTCGGGATGCGACTTGGGGTTATAGGCGGCCGGCGCCGGCAGAATGCCGGCCAGCATTGCGGCCTGGCCCAGCGACAGGTTGCGCGCGGAAATGCCGAAATAGGTCTGCGCCGCCGCCTCGATGCCGGTCGCGCCGGAACCGAAATGCACGCGGTTCATATAGAGTTCGAGAATTTCTTCCTTGGTGAAATTCTGCTCCAGCCACACGGCCAGGATCATTTCCTGGATCTTGCGGCCCAGGGTCTGGTCGGGGGTCAGGAACAGGTTCTTGGCCACCTGCTGGGTGATGGTCGAGGCGCCGCGTGTCACATCCAGCTCGCCGCTGGACAGGGTGGACTTCACCGATTCCACGGCAACCGAGATCAGGCCGAGCGGATCGACGCCGAAATGCTGCATGTAGCGGCGGTCTTCGCTGGCGATGATGGCCGCGGGTACATAATAGGGCAGTTCACGATAGGTCACGGCCTCGCCGCCGGTCTGGCCGCGATTGGAGATCAGGCTGCCATCGGCGGCCAGGATGCGGATATTGGGCGGCCGCTCGGGAATGGCCCAGGT
>CBIGSA010000354.1:0-3265 GCA_966192215.1 uncultured Devosia sp.
CAGTCGTAGTTAACAAATCCCTTCCGCGTCGCCGCCATTGTTGTGATCTGCAAGAGGGTTAACGGATTGATTACCACGTCGCGCCCATAACTCCGCCCAGTAAAGCGAGGGTGCAATGACGTTTGAGTCGCAGATGGCGCACGACGCCCGGATCGATGTTGGCGCACTGCTTGGCGCCGTGCTCAAGCGGCTGCCGCGCATCATTATCGTGACACTTGCGCTGCTTGCAGCGGCTTTCGTCGTCGTCATGTTCATGCCGCGACTTTATGAGTCATCAGCCTCCATTCTGGTCGAGCCGCGCAGCAACGTCTACTTCCGCTCGACCAACGAACAGATCCCGGTCTCGTCGAACGATGCCGGCGTCGTTTCCAGCCAGATCGAACTGCTCAAGTCGCGCGATACGCTGCTGACCGTTGTCGACAAGCTCGACCTGCGTTCGGTGCCCGAATTCAACGGGGCAGGGGGCGGCGGTTTCTCGCCCGTTGCCATCGTCTCGCAACTGCTCGGGCGAAATGCGGCCCCGGTCAGTGTCGATGAGGTCGTGCTCAATAATCTCTACGAGCGCCTCTCGGCCACCCAGGAACGTGACTCGCGCCTTATTTCGGTGACGGTGAGTTCCACCAATCCGCAGCTTGCCGCCGATATCGCCAACGCCGTCGCCAATGCCCACGTCGTCCGTCGTGCCGAACTGTCCCTGTCCGATACGGCCGAGGCCTCCAGTTGGCTGGCCGACGAAATTGCCAAGCTGCGTGTCTCGGTCACCGCGGCCGAAACCGCTGTGGCCAATTTCAAGGTCGATAATGACCTCTTCATCGGCTCCAACAATACCAGCCTGGCCGACCAGCAGCTCTCGACCATCGCCGCCCAGATCACCTCTGCCCAGGAGCGCAAGAACGCCGCCCTGTCCCGTGCCGCGCTCATCCGCAGCATGATCGAACAGGGCCAGCCCATTGATGGCATTGCCGATGTTCGTCAGTCTGCAGTCATTCAGCAGCTCAGCCAGGAGAAGGCGCGCTTGCAGGGCGAGAAGGCCCAGCGCTCCGCGACACTGCTCAGCAACCACCCCACCATTCAGGCCCTCAACGCACAGATCGCCGAGCTCAACAACCAGATTGCCCTTGAAGGGCGCCGCGTTGCCGGTGCGCTCGAAGCCGAGGCGCAGATAGAGGCCGATCTCGCAACCTCGCTGCAGGCCGATCTGACCCGCGCCAAGTCTTCCGCCTCCACGGCCACGCAGGACATCGTCACCCTCGATGGTCTGGAACGCGAAGCCAAGGCACAGCGCGATCTGCTCGAAGGCTATCTGCAGCGCTACAGCGAAGCCGTCTCCCGCACCGAATCCAACTCGGCTCTGCCCGATGTACGTGTGGTGAGCGTTGCGGCCCCTGCCGTATCGCCGGCTTCGCCCAAGACTTCGCTCATCCTGGTTGCTGTCGGCTTCGTCTCCATCGCCGTTCAGCTTGGTATCGTCATCTTCGGCGAGCTCATGTCGGGCCGCGCCATTACGCGGATCGCCCATGAACGCGCTCAGGACGAACTGGACGAAGCGCCGTTCGTCGAGGATGAACTGGAGCCCGACCAGCGCTGGGAAGAGCCGCCCGCGCTGGAGACGGTAGAGCCGGAAACCCCGCAGGATGCCCTGGTCGCCTACCGGGCCGAGCCGGAATTCGAGCCCGAACTGCCTGAACCGGTTGCATCCGAACCGCAGGACGCCGAGTCGCCCGCTGCGTCGCCCCCCGCCAGCATACCCGGCGTCATGCCTCTCTCGGCTTTGTCGTCCGACCTGGTCCTGGGCCGAACCCATCTGCTCATCCTGGCCGCGCACAAGGACAATGCCGATTGCGTCGCCCTGGCCGAGGAATTGATCAGCCACGCCCTGGCGCGTGGGCTCAGTGTTGCCCTGGTCGATGCCGGTAGCGCCCGCACCGGCGACGAGCCCGGCCTTGCCGATCTCAGCATCGGCGCCGCCAGCTTCGGCGACGTCGTGCAGAAATCCGCCGACAACAGCTTTGCCGAAGTGGCCTGGGGGCAGGGGCGTATAATCGATCGTACCTCCACCAAGCCGCTGACCCTGGTCGAGGCTCTGGGCGACATCTATGAAGTCGTGCTGCTCATGACTGGCCGCGTCGGCAAGGCCTCGACCCTGCCCATGTTCCAGGGTCTCGACGGCCGTCTCGTTCTCGTTGCCGGGGACGATGACGATCTGGGCGCCGTCGCCCGCGACCGCGAGCATCTGCAGGATGCCGGCTTCGGACGCTGCGAAGTGACAGCCGCGCCGGCCCGCGTCGCCGCCTGACCGGGGGTTGGGCGGTGTCAGCCAAATATGCGGCCATCCGAGCCATGTTCGAGGCCCTGTGGCTGTCGCGGCTGCCGGGCCTGATCCGCACGCTGTCCGCGTCGCGTGGCGTCATCTTCACCCTGCATCGCGTGTTGGCCGAGGAGCCGGCCGACTTCTCGCCCAATGCCATCCTGCAGGTTCGACCTGATTTTCTCGAATATGTAATCGAGCGCGTCCGCGACCTCGGTCTGGATATCATCAGCCTCGACGAAGCGCTTGAGCGACTCGCCGCTCCAAGGCCCGGCCGCCGTTTCGTCGTCCTCACCTTTGACGATGCCTATAAGGACAATCTGCGCCACGCTTTGCCTATCCTGCGCCGGCAGGAGGCGCCGTTCACCCTCTACGTGCCCACCGCCCTGGTCGATGGCGTGGGCGAACTCTGGTGGCAGGCCATCGAGGACATTATCGGCCGGCAGGACGCCATCGCCATGACGGCCGATGGCGAGACCGACTATGTCGATACCAGCACCACCTCCCGCAAGCACGAAGCGTTCAATGCCCTTTACTGGCAGATGCGCAAGATGCCCGAGGCAGAGCGCGTCCAGCTGGTCCGTAGCTTCGCCACCGCCTATGGGTATGACCTCGAAAGGCAGTGCCGCACCCTCATCATGGACTGGCAGGAATTGCGTCTCTTCGCCGGCGAACCGCTCTGTACCATCGGTGCGCATACCGTCCATCACTACGAACTGGCCAAGCTCCCCCCTGAGCAGGCTCGCAGCGAAATGGTGCAGTCGGCCGATATCCTCTTCGCCCAATTCGGCCAGCGCCCGGCCCACTTCTCCTATCCGCTCGGCGGCCCGCTCTCGGCCGGCCAGCGCGAATTCGACCTGGCTCGCGACATCGGCTTCAAGTCCGCCGTCACCACGCGCCCCGGCGGCCTCTATGCGCACCATGCCGCGTCACCGCATGCCTTGCCGCGCATTTCCC
>CBIGSA010000355.1:0-3241 GCA_966192215.1 uncultured Devosia sp.
CAGGTCGCTTGCCCTTGCATGCAGCACCAGCCGGGCGAGCAGGTTTCGCACGCCCTCCCCCAGCCCGCACCGGGCCAGCAGTGCATTGAGTGCCGGTCGGCTGCCGTTTTCGAGCAGGGTGAACACCTTGGCCCGTGGCGTCTGCGCCAGCTCGGCCAGGCATTCGGCAAAGAACATCACATGCCCCGTCACCACGGCATGCAGCAGCACGCGGGTATTGACCCGGTCGCTCACGATCAGGCCCGATACATAGGCCGCGGCGCTGGCGCGCACCGCCTCGCGCTCGCCGATGGCCGACAAGGCCGTATCGCAGCTGTCGCGCAGCACGCGCTCCAGCCGGTCCTTGGCCACCGCACCCTTGACGATCCTGGCGCCCCGCAGGGCCGCGCTGGCCTTCTGCACCAGCAGCAGTCGCGCCGGCGCCGGCAGGTCTTTTCGCGCCAGCAGCGCGCCGCGCATCTCGGCCACTTCGCCCAACCGCGTGGCCAGTTCGGTCAGCAGCGTCTCGCCCAGTGCCACATCATGCCGCCGCAGCAGCCGCAGCGTCACCGCATCCTGCCCCCGCGCCACGATGGCGGCGGCCAGCCGCGGGCTGAGGTTGGCCCGCTGGCTCACCGCGATCAGCATGGAAAGGTCCAGCGTCCGCACCAGCCCGATGAGGTCGGCGTCAACAAGCACGGGGGAATATTGCATCACGGCCCGTGCTATCACCGCGCTGTCATGCAGCAGCGCCAGCATGATCGGCCGCGGCGCCTCGGGCGAATGCAGCAGCCCATAGGCCAGGGCGGCGCGCACCTTCACCGAAGGATCGTCGAGAAACCCGATCAGCGCCGCATAGAGCGCGGCCTGCTCGTCGGCAGGCCCGACATGATTGAGATAGGCAATTGCCGAAAGGTGAGCCGCGCTGCCCCGCTCTTCGCTGTCGAGCGATTGCGACAGTGACACGAACTCCTGATAGGCAACCATTCCGCTCTCCGCTCATCGGCGGAGTCCACCTTATGGGGCAAGGTTTAAGGAACGGTTCACCATAATGCCGGCCTGCCGGCGCGGGCTCAGTTGACCGACGAGATAAACTGGAAAAGCTGGCTCGTGCCAGCCCAGAGCAGGGCGAAAATAGCCCAGCTTGCCATGGCGAAGCCCGCGATCAGCCAGCCGCGCGGCAGCGGCAAGGTGTGCTGTCCATGCATGACTGCGGTTGTGCGGCGCATATTCGCCTCCTTGGCGGGGCACATCCCCGCCTCTGCCCCTCACTTACACGACCGGTTCGTTAAGGTTCCCTCTATTCCGGCCTATAGTCTTTTATCCAAACTGGTCCGATTCGCCTTTGTTCTTGCCGATGACTTCCAACAGGTAAACGATCAGCCACGCGCTACGTGCCTATCGGGCGTAGAGTTGCGTGAAGAAGGCCCCGCCATCCTCCGAATGACTTGGCCCGGCCACATCCTCGACTTCGTTCTTGAAAAGCCCGGTAAAAGACATGTTTTCTGGCGAGAAGCGCGAAGGCACGACAGGTAGTTCAGGCACGACGGGCTGGCTCGCCATCTGCTGCGCCGCAAAGGGTGCATTGGTCGTGCCAGCCTCGTGCTTGGCCACCAGCACGCGATAGACCTCACGGATCGTCCGCGCCTCGCCATTGGAATAGAAGATCGCCCGGTTCGCCGCGGCCTGCTTGGGAAAAAGGTTGGCCGCTATCTGGTCGGGATCCTGCAATCCCGCGGTGAACATCCGCTCGGCCCCCTGCGCTCCCAGGAAATGGGCGATATAGAGCTCGCCCGCGCTTGGCATGCGTCCGAAGCGCTGTGCCAGGTAGTCTCCGTTCGACTTGGTGAAGGCTGCCGCCAGGTCCGCGGCAATCTTGGGGTCTTCGCGTAGTTTGAGGATGTCGGCCCTGGTCGCCGCGTCGCGCACGAAATAGTCACCATCAGCCGACCGCTCGATCTGGCTGGCAATATCGCCATAACCCAGCCGCGGCCCCTCTTGCTTCATCACCTGCAGCCAGGTGCCTTCGAGAAACTGGAACAGCCCCACTGCTGACGAGGTCTGCGCCTTGGCCTGCGGATCGAGGCTGCTTTCGCGCATCGCTGTCTGCAGCAGGTAGTCGAAATCCACCCCGTTCCGGTCGCCAGCGGCCGTCAGCACATAGGCCAGGCTCTGTGGCACGGAAATTGGCTGTACGCCCATGGACGGTTCGACTCGGTTGGCTTATTTCGCCAGTAGAGCCCGCAAACGCTAACAGTCTGTTAACCAATACAACCGGTTGGTTAAGATTGTTTCCAGCGGCTGACGACGTCGTCCAGCGCCGGCCGCGGCCGATCCTCGATCGCCGTCGTAGCGGTGCCGATATGAACGAAACCCACGAACCTTTCCCCGTTCCGCGCCCCCAGCATGGCCGCCGCTTCCGCATCGAACGCATACCACCGCGTCACCCACGATGCCCCGAAACCCAGCGCATGCGCGCCATGCAGCAGGTTAAAGGCCACGTTACCCGCCGACAGCAATTGCTCGAATTCGGGCACTTTCGAGTGTTCCTTGGGCGAGGAGATCACCCCGATCGTCACCGGCGCCGGCAGGAAGCGCTGCCGCTCGATCTCGAGGCTGGCTTCGTCCAGCCCCGGATTGTTCCGTACTGCGATCTCGGCCAGCTTTTCGCCCACCTGCCGCCGCGCTTCGCCTTCAATCACCACCAGGCGCCACGGCGTGATCTTGCCATGGTCCGGCACCCGGGTCCCAATGGTCAGAATCTGCTCCAGCTCAGCCGCGGTAGGCCCCGGCTCCCTGAGAAAGGCGATGCCGACCGAGCGGCGGGTAAGCAGATAGTCGCGCAGGACGGCATTGGCGGACATGGTCGAACTCCGTTTCGATCCTGACCACTATCCACAAGCCGGGGCAAAATCCACCACCGGTACCATCGGGTGTTTTCTTCCCGTGTCGTCTGTGACACAGCTTTTCCCCAATCGCGTTCTAACAGGGCGCAACTGATTCAGCCGGCTTGGCAGCGAAAGCCAAGGGAGACCCGATGCGTTTGCGACCCCGACTTGCCCTCCTGCTTGTGCTGGCTGTCGCGGCGCCCGTCATCCCGGCGCTGACTTTGCCGGCCTTCGCGCAGGAAGCGACGGCCGAAATGCCGCCCATGCCGCGGCCCCGGCCCGATCCTGATAGCCTGCCGCCCACGCCGGCAACCCCATCCCAACCTGCGGCCACCGCGGCGACCGATGCCATCGCGGCGCTGACCTCAGTGCCT
>CBIGSA010000356.1:0-3234 GCA_966192215.1 uncultured Devosia sp.
GGCGTCAGCGTGAAATATTTCCCGTCATAATCGGCATAGCCGAGATGCGACAGCGTCAAGAGGCACCGCCGCGCCGTGGCCCGGTCGAGTCCCGAAGCCGCCGAGACTTCGGCGATGGACTGGCGCGGCCGCTCGGCGGTGAAGGTCTCGATGGCCAGCAATCCCTTGGCCAGCCCGCCCATGATGTCGCGTTCGGCAGTCGCCATGACCGGCTCCAATTGTGCGATATGTCAACAAAAGCAGCATATCGCACAAATTGCCTTGCGAGCCAAGCGCACCGGTGCCTAACTCGGCATGGATTTTCAGACTTCGGGAATAGACTATGGACAAGACGGTTGCCGATCTGGGTGCCGCGGTTGCGGGTATCGAGGATGGCATGGTGCTGATGATCGGCGGCTTCGGCGGCGCCGGCGCCCCGATCGAGCTCATTCACGCGCTGATCGACCGCTTCAAAGCCACGGGCAGTCCGGGCAATCTGACCGTGGTCAACAACAATGCCGGCAATGGCCGCATCGGCATCGCCGCGATGATCGATGCCGGCATGGTGGCCAAGATGATCTGCTCCTTCCCGCGCTCGGCCGATCCGCGCGCCTTTACCGAGAAATATCTGGCCGGCCAGATCGGGCTCGAAGTCGTGCCGCAGGGCACCCTGGCCGAGCGCATCCGCGCCGGTGGTGCCGGCATTCCCGCCTTCTATACGCCCACCAGCTTCGGTACCGACCTGGCCCAGGGCAAGCCGGTGGCCGAGTTCGAGGGCCGCTCCTATGTGCAGGAACGCTGGCTCAAGGCCGATGCGGCTTTGATCAAGGCCGAGCTGGCCGACCGCCACGGCAACCTCACCTATCGCAAGGCGGCGCGCAATTTCTCCCCACTTATGGCCGCCGCCGCCGACCTCACCATCGTGCAGGCGACGAAAGTGGTCGAGCCGGGAGACATCGATCCGGAGGCGGTCATCACCCCGGGCATTTTCGTCAATCGCGTGGTCCAGGTGGCCGACGCCAAGCAGGAAGAGGCATTGATGCGCGAAGGGGCGGCTTACGCATGAGCGACAAACTCTCCAACGCCCAGATCGCCTGGCGCGCCGCGCAGGATATCGAGAACGAGGCCTATGTGAACCTGGGCATCGGCTTCCCCGAAATGGTGGCCAGGTTTCAGCCGCCGGGCCGGCAGGCTATTTTTCACACCGAGAACGGCATCCTCAATTTCGGCGAATCCCCCGCCGCGGGCGAGGAAGACTGGGATCTCATCAATGCCGGCAAGAAGGCGGTAACGCTCAAGCCCGGCGCGTCCTTCTTCAATCATGCGGACAGCTTCGCCATGGTGCGTGGCGGGCATCTGGATGTGGCGATCCTCGGCGCCTATGAAGTGGCCGAGAATGGCGACCTCGCCAATTGGTCCACCGGCCCCAAGGGTATTCCCGCCGTGGGCGGGGCGATGGACCTGGTGCATGGCGCCAAGCGCGTCGCCGTCATCACCGACCATGTCACCAAGGATGGCCGCCCCAAGCTGGTAAAGCGCTGCACCCTGCCGCTGACCGGCGTCGGCTGCGTCACCCGTGTCTATACCAGCCTGGCGGTCATCGACATCGAAGGTGGCCGCTTCGTCCTGCGCGAAAAGCTGCCCAGCCTCAGCCTCGAACAGCTGCAGGCCGTGACCGGCGCCGAATTGCTCACGCCCGGCCCCGTCGCCGATCTCGTCGCACCGGAGGTGGTGTGATGGCCGAGGCCTTCATCTGTGCCTATCGCCGCACACCCATCGGCCGCTTTGGCGGTTCGCTCTCCGCGGTCCGCCCCGACGATCTCGGCGCTGTGCCGCTCAAGGCGCTGATATCAGAACATGCCGGCGTCGATTGGGAAGCGGTCGATGACGTCATTTTCGGCAACGCCAACCAGGCCGGTGAGGACAACAGAAATGTTGCTCGCATGAGCCTGCTGTTGGCCGGCCTGCCTGTGGGCGTGCCCGGCACCACCATCAACCGCCTCTGCGGCTCCGGCATGGATGCAGTCATCACGGCGGCCCGCGCCATCAAATCGGGCGAGGCCGAACTGCTGATTGCCGGCGGTACCGAGAGCATGTCGCGCGCGCCCTTCGTGCTGCCCAAGGCCGAGAGCGCCTTTTCGCGCAATGCCGAAATTTACGACACCACCATCGGCTGGCGCTTCGTCAATCCATTGATGAAGGCGCAATATGGCGTCGATTCCATGCCCGAGACCGGCGAGAACGTGGCGCAGGAATTCGCTGTCACCCGCGCGGCACAGGACGCTTTCGCCGTGCGCAGCCAGGAAAAGGCCGTGGCGGCGCAGCAGAGCGGGCGGCTGGGCAAGGAAATCGTGCCCGTCACCATTCCGCAGAAAAAGGGCGATCCTGTCGTCGTCGATACCGACGAACATCCGCGCGCCGGCACCACGGTGGAAACTCTGACCAAATTGCGCGCGCTCTTTCCCAATGGCACCGTCACGGCCGGCAATGCCTCGGGCGTCAATGACGGCGCGGCGGCGCTGATCATCGCCAGCGAAGCCGCCGCGAAGAAGCATGGCCTCACCCCCATTGCCCGCATCCTGGGCGGCGCAACGGCGGGCGTGCCGCCGCGCATCATGGGCATGGGTCCGGCCCCGGCGACGCAAAAGCTCTGCGCGCGCCTCGGGCTGACCCCGGCCGATTTCGACGTCATCGAGCTCAACGAGGCCTTTGCCAGCCAGGGCATTGCCGTGCTGCGCGAACTGGGCATTGCCGAAGACGAGGCACGGGTGAATCCCAATGGCGGCGCCATCGCCCTCGGGCATCCGCTCGGCATGAGCGGCGCGCGCATCACCGGCACGGCCGCTTTGGAACTGGCATTGGGCACTGGCAGGCGCGCGCTGGCCACTATGTGCATCGGCGTCGGCCAGGGCATTGCCGTCGCCCTCGAACGGGTCTGAGGGCAGAGAGAGCAGCAATTGACCGGGGCAATGGAACAAGGGAGGGTGGCATAGCTGTCGACGCACTCCGATCACCGGCTGCGGCGGGCCGTCGGCCCCAGCTTTCCCTTGGCGAGGCTGGGCATCATGTATACAGTTCATCACTGCGATGACGCCAAAGAGGTTACAAAGACCCGGCGCCGAAATCGTGAAACCAGAGGGAGGAATTCATGTTGAAGACAACAGCTTTGGCCGTCGTGCTGGGGCTTGGACTGACCTGGTCGGCCAGTGCCGTGGCGCAGGAAACGCTCAAGATCGGCGTCATCCTGCCCTATTC
>CBIGSA010000357.1:0-3211 GCA_966192215.1 uncultured Devosia sp.
TCGGCCTCGCCGTCGCCGCCTTCGCGGCCAATGCGGGCCTCGACAATTCGGCATCCGGCGACACCATGTGCGGCATCGCCACCGGCTCCGAACGCGGCATGCTGGCGCTCGAAGGCACCATTCTCAGCCCCGTCGCGCTCAGCGGCGAATATCGCCTCGCCATCCGCAGCTCGGGCGGCGGCGGCTCGTCCAATATCAGCCAGGGCGGCTATTTCACCGCCAATGCCAATGAAACCACGACGCTCGGCAAGGTGCTGATCAATGCCGGCTCCAGCTATAGCATCGACTTCGACGTCAGCGCCGGCGGCCAGAAGATCGATTGCGACCAGGACATTGCGAGCCTGCGTTGATTCACATTATCAGGGACGACTGAAGGGCTCCGGGAAATCCGGGGCCTTTTTTCTTACCTCTCCATTCGGGGAGAGGTGTAGATTCCTCACCTCCCCGCGAACGCTGAACCCATTCTGAACATCCCGCTCCGAACCAGTTCAGTCGTCCTCTCCTAGTCTCGGGTCATCGGCTGGAACACCCAGCAAAGCCAACACCCTCAGGGAGAGATGCCATGACCACCAAGTTCACCCGGACCTTCGTCGCCGCCCTTGCCGCTGCCGTCATCGGCACCGCGACCCTTGCTGCTCCTGCCATGGCCGCCGGCCAGGTTTCGATCAGCTTCACCCCCACCGACCCCGACCAGCAGCAGGCGCTGGGCGTGGGCCTGCAGATGTTCTCGCTGATGAAGGGCTTGTCCTCCACCGGCGCCAATGCCAGCCAGAACGGCAATTTCAACGCCGCCGGCTTCAACCAGAACGGCTCGGGCAATCACGGCCTGATCGTGCAGGAAGGCAATGGCCACGAAGGCACGATCGAGCAGAACGGCAACAACAACAATTGCGGCCTGTTCCAGTTCGGCGAAAACACCAATGGCCAATGCGTGCAGAACGGCGACGGCCAGTCGAGCATCACCACGGTGTTCGGCTTCTGAGCCACCCATCCACGATGTGACGGGCCCTTCGGGGCCCGTTTCCGTTTCTAGTTCAGGAACACGGTCACCGTATCGCCCCTGCCCTCGGCATCGACAACCGACAGCGTGACGAAGCCCGGCCCGTCGGGTTCCCAGAGGCTCTGCCGGGCGAATTCGGGACGGCCGAAGGGCGCGCCATTGGCGAAGAAAGTGAAGGGCGGCACGCCGTTGCGCACCTTGACCATGAGCGGGGAGATATCGCCCGCCGCCAGCCCCAGATCGACATCGACGCCATCGCCGGGAAAGGCGATTTCGGGCGCCGCGACGCGAGCCACCATATCTTCGTCAGGATGGCGGAAGCGGCGCAGGGGCGTCGGCAATTCGCTGTTGGAGGCAAAGATCGCGCCTCGCGGCGCGCGCGGCAGCGGCGCCTTGCGATTGCCCAGCCGGTCGAACGCCTCGAACAGGATCGGCGCGGCCCCGGTAATGCCGGAAAGGCCGGGCACTGGCGCTCCATCGGGTCGCCCGACCCAGACACCGATCACCGTCTTGCCGTCAAAGCCGATGGCCCAGCCGTCGCGATAGCCATAGGACGTGCCGGTCTTGTAGGCGATGCGCCCGGGCGAACCATTGAGCGGCGGCGGCACATCGGCCAGGATGTCGGACACATACCAGGCAGAGACCGGATCGAGCACGGGCGCGGCGATTTCCGGCACGGGCGCCGGCCCGATACCGTCATGGAGGCGCACCGGCGTCCCGCCATTGCCGATGGCGGCATAGACCGAGACGAGATCGCGCAGCGTGATACCGACACCGCCCAACCCGACCGCGAGGCTCGGCGCGGTATCGACCGGCAGACGCGGATCGGCATGGGCACGGCGCAGACGGGAAACCAGGCGCGCCGGGCCGACCGCATCGAGCACCACCACCGCCGGGATATTGAGCGATTCCGTTAGTGCATCGTGGATCGTCACCGTGCCGCGATTGAAGCCGTCAAAATTGACCGGGACATAGGCGCCGAACGCCGTCGGCCGGTCTTCGATCAGGCTTTCCGGATGCGCCAGGCCGAGCTCGAAGGCGAGGCCATAGATCAGCGGCTTGAGGGTCGAGCCGGGCGAGCGCACGGCATTGGTCATGTCGACAAAGCCAGCGCTTTGGGTGGAGAAGAGGCCGGCCGAACCGACCGACGCGAGGATTTCGCCGCTGGCAATATCGGCGGCAACGATGGCGACCGACACTTTCGGATCGATCAGCCGCGCCCGGCCGGCGGCCAGATGCTCCAGCGCATTCTGCAGGCGTTTGTCGATGGTGAGTTCCACGCTGCGCGCATTGGGCTGCGCCCGCACCGCCTGCTGGGCCATATGCGCCGCCAGCATGGGAAAATCACGCCGCGCGGTGGGCACCGGCTCGCGCTTGGCGGCATTGGCATCTTCCTCCGGCAGTGCCCCCATGGCCACCAGCCGGTCGAGCACCATGTCGCGGCTGCGCTGCGCCGCAACGGGGTCGCGGTCCGGGCGGCGGGCTTCGGGCGACTGCGGCAGCGCGACGAGAAGCGCGATTTCCGCCGTGGTCAGGCGTGTGGGCTCCTTGCCGAACCAGGCAAGGGTTGCGGCGCGGATACCCTCGATATTGCCGCCATAGGGGGCGAGCGTCAGGTAGAGATCGACGATCTCGTCCTTGCTGAGCTCATGCTCCAGCCGGTCGGCATGCACCATCTGGCGCAGCTTGCCCCACAGGTTGCGCGTCGGCTCGCCCTCGATCAGCCGCGCCACCTGCATGGTGAGCGTCGAGCCGCCCGACACCACATGCCCGCCGGCCATGACGAACTGCCCCGCCGCACGCAGCATCGAGCCCCATGCAATGCCGTCATGTTCGGCAAAGCCGCGATCCTCATAGGCGATGAGCATGTCGATGAAGCGCGGATCGACCGCGGCCCGCTCCACCGGCAGCCGCCAGCGCCCATCGCCCGTGGTGAAGGGCCGCAGCAGCATGCCGTTGCGGTCGGTCACGGCCACCGAGACCGGCAGCGTCGCTACGTCAGGCGTCGGTGGCAGCGTGGCGGCAATGCCGATAAGCGTGGAATTGAGCTGGATCGCCCCGGCACAGGCGGCAACGAAGAGGCCGAAGCCGGCAAGGGTGAGCCAGCGGGTCAAGCGGTGGGGCTTGCTTTCTTCACCTCTCCCTTTGGGGGAGAGGTCGCCCCTCTTGGGGCGGGGGTGGGGGGCGTGTTGCAAGCGCGGCCCCCGGGAA
>CBIGSA010000358.1:0-3195 GCA_966192215.1 uncultured Devosia sp.
CCAGCATCATCGGATTGTCGCCGGCAATGGCCAGGCGCGCCGCATTGTTCTTGAACGCTTCGGCCATGCCCGAATAGAGCCAGCCGGCCGCCTTGTCGAAGCTGGCGCTGTTGGCATGCTTGTAGCGGGCGAGCGTGGCTTCTTCGTCCGAATAGATGGTCGTGACCAGCCCGGCGCCGGCCTTGTAGGCATGCTCGGTGATGCGGCGGACCAGGGGCGCGGCCGTCATCGGCGCGGTCATGATCAGGTCCTGGCCCTCGGCCAGTTGCAACCCGACCTTGATGGCAACCTGGGCGAGCTTGTCGAGCTTGACGGGATCGATAGTCATTTGGGCGAATGCCTCTTGTTCTGAATCGGTTGGGCGGAGGGTAGACCCGGCGAAGCAGCGGCGCTACCCGGCTGGAAGGAAATGTGCTGAGGCAAGCGCCGTACCACGAGGGCGTGCCCCTGTGACATTCCCGCATCACCGTTTGCAACGTCGCAAATTCCCCCATTGGCAAGCCCGAACGGTTTCGTTACAAACCGTCCACCGCTTCAGATCGAACAAGGGAGGCGTTGTATGGCAGTGACATCGATGCTCTCCCCATTTGGCGACACGCGACGTTAGGTCGTCGCCATCCGCGGCCCGCCGCAAAGGCCAGCCGCCCGCGGTTCTTCTCTTCATCACAGCCCAATTGATCTGACGGGGATCATTTCGTCCTCCGTTCCGGCTGTGCCTTTCATCCCCTGTCTTTGAGGGCCGGTTGCCGGAAAACGGGACCGGGCTGCCAATATGAGTCGCAAGAAACTCGATTTCCGTGCCGATGCCTATCGCAACGTGCTCGGCTTCACCTTCCGCCACTGGTCCGGCCGGCTGCCGCTGGTCACGATCATCTGCGTCCTGGTCATCACCTCGACGCTGGCTGAAGTCATGGTGCCGGTCTTTTCCGGCCAGATCGTCGATGCCATTGCCGGCGGCAGCAATGGCGCGGCCGACGAGGCGCTGCGCGCCTTCGCCATCGTGGTCGGCCTGGGTCTGGCAAGCGTCATCCTGCGCTGGTTCATCTTCCAGGGCGTTATCCGGCTGACCATCCGCATGATGGCGGACCTGGTCAATGACGGCTTCTACCGGGTGCAGCGCTTCTCCACAGACTGGCACGCCAACAGCTTCGCCGGCTCGACGGTTCGCAAGATCACCCGCGGCATGTGGGCGCTGGATTCGCTCAATGACCTGCTGCTGGTGATGTTGTTGCCATCGGTCGTCATGCTCGTGGGCGCCTCGGTCATCCTGGGCTCGTACTGGCCCGTGATGGGCCTGATCGTGGCACTTGGCTCGGTGATCTACATCGCCGTAACCGTGATGCTGTCCATGGGCTATGTGTCGCCCGCCGCGAGCCTGGCCAATGCCTGGGACACGCGCCTGGGTGGCGCGCTGGCCGATGCGGTGAGTTGCAACTCGGTGGTCAAGGCTTTCGGCGCCGAGGAGCGCGAAGAGGGACGGATGCGCCATGTGCTGGGCAAGTGGGACACCCGCACGCGTCGCACCTGGAAACGCGGCACGCTGAGCGGCACGATCCAGGGCTTCATGATGGTGACCATGCAGGCCGGTATTCTGGGCACAGGCCTGCTGATGTGGCAGCGCGGACTGGCGAGCCCGGGCGACATCACCTTCGTGCTGGCCATGTTCTTCGTGCTGCAGGGCTATCTGCGGGACGTGGGCCAGCATATCCGCAACCTGCAGCGGGCGGTGAACGACATGGAAGAACTGGTGGCGCTCGACAAGACGCCGCTGGGCATCGACGACGTCAAGGGCGCCACACCCATTGCCATCGGCAAGGGCGAAATCGCTTTCGACCGCGTCACCTTCCAGTATGGCGCCCATCCCACGCCGCTCTATCGCGATTTCTCGGTGACCATTGCGCCGGGCGAACGGGTGGGGCTGGTGGGCCATTCGGGCTCGGGCAAGACCACCTTCGTCAAGCTGATCCAGCGACTCTACGACGTGAAGTCGGGCGCGATCCGCATCGACGGGCAAAATATCGCCGAGTTCAGGCAGTCCAGCCTGCGCGGCCAGATCGCCATCGTGCAGCAGGAGCCCATCCTGTTCCACCGGACCCTGGCCGAGAACATCGCCTATGCCCGGCCCGACGCCACGCGCGCCGAGATCGAGCTGGCAGCGAAACAGGCCAATGCGCATGACTTCATTCTCGACCTGCCCAAGGGCTACGAAACCCTGGTCGGCGAGCGGGGCGTGAAACTGTCGGGTGGCGAGCGGCAGCGCGTCGCCATCGCCAGGGCTTTCCTGGCCGACGCGCCGATCCTGATCCTGGACGAGGCGACATCGAGCCTGGACAGCGAGAGCGAGGTGCAGATCCAGCAGGCCATGGAACGGCTCATGGTGGGCCGCACCACGCTGGTGATCGCGCACCGGCTGTCGACGGTGCGGGCGCTGGACCGGCTGCTCGTCTTCGACAAGGGCAGGATTGTCGAAGAGGGCAACCACGAAGCCCTGATCCGCCTCAATGGCGGTATCTACCGCCGGCTGTTCGAACGGCAGGCGCTGGAACTGACCAAGGGGCTGGTTGCATGAAACGAACGCCGGGGCGAGAGCCCCGGCGTTTGTTTTGGGATGGTGCCACGCCCTCGAACCACGAGGGCGTGCCCCATTGCCCTCACATCAGCGAACAATGCCTTCGGCAGAGGCCCGATGGCAGGGCGGGCTGCCGGGTCTATATTCCCGGCAACAAAGGAACACCGCCATGATCGACACGTCAGTACAGACCAATGTGAAATCCAAGCCCATCCTGCCGCTGAGCACCACGCTCGGCGCAGTGCATATCGCCGTGACCGATCGCAGCAAGGCGCTCTCCATCTGGCAGGACGTGGTGGGTCTCGACCTGATCTCCGAAACCGGCAACGCCCTGACGCTGGGCGCCGGCGGCAAGCCGCTGATGGTGCTGGAAACCGGGGCCACGCGTCCGGTCGTTCCTCGCACCATTGGGCTCTATCACGTCGCCATCCACGTGCCTGCGCGGGCCGATCTGGCCCAGCTGGCCGTGCGGGCGCTGCAGCGCAATGTGCGCATTTCCCCGACCGATCACCTGGTTTCCGAGGCGATCTATCTGTGGGACCTGGATGGCAATGGCATCGAGATAACCTTCGAGACGCCCTGGCGCGGCACGCTGGGCGATCCCGACAAGGGCCAGACCTATGCGG
>CBIGSA010000359.1:0-3131 GCA_966192215.1 uncultured Devosia sp.
CTCGGTATCGACCACGCCAAGGTCCGTACCGGCCTTGGAGCGTGCCTCGCCGGCAAACTTGTAGAACTTCTCCGGCCGCCCGCAGACGAAGAACACGGCATCGCCGTCGTCCAGTCCGAGCTGTGCCTTGAGCGCGGCGGTGCGTTCCTCGCCGATATTCTTGGCGATGGGGCCGGACCCCTGCCCGTCCTTGAAGAAGATATAGCCCAGCCCAGGCTGGCCCTCACCCTGCGCCCAGGCATTCATGCGATCGCAGAACGCCCGGCCGATCGGCTCGGCGCCGGCCTTGTTCTTGGCCGGAATCGCCCAGACTTCCACCTTGGGATCGACCTCGATCTGGCTGGCGAAAACCTTGAAGCCCGACCCGGCGAAATGCTCGGTCACGGCCTGCATTTCGATCGGATTGCGCAGGTCCGGCTTATCCGAGCCATATTTGCGGATCGCCGTGTCATAGGGAATGCGCGGCCATTCCCTGGTGACGCGCTTGCCCTCGGCAAACTGCTCGAAAATGTCGGTGATGACTGGAGTCATCGTGTTCCACACATCTTCCTGGGTAACGAAGCTCATCTCCAGGTCGAGCTGGTAGAATTCGCCCGGCAGCCGGTCGGCGCGCGGGTCTTCGTCGCGGAAGCAGGGCGCGATCTGGAAATAGCGGTCGAACCCGGCCACCATCAGCAACTGCTTGTACTGCTGCGGCGCTTGCGGCAGCGCGAAGAACTTGCCGGGATGGATACGGCTCGGCACGAGGAAGTCGCGCGCGCCTTCCGGCGACGAGGCAGTGAGGATCGGCGTCGAATATTCGGCAAAGCCCTGCTCGGCCATGCCGGCCCGCATGGCCGCGATGATCTTGGTGCGCTTGACCAGGTTGGCATGCAGCTTTTCGCGGCGCAGGTCGAGGAACCGGTAACGCAGGCGCACATCCTCGGGGTATTCCTGATCGCCGAACACCGGCAGCGGCAATTCCTTGGCAGCCGAGAGAACTTCGATCTCGCGGATGAACACCTCGATCGTACCGGTTGGCAGGTTCGGATTGACCGCCGCTGCATCGCGCAGCTTCACCTCGCCATCGATGCGGATCACCCATTCCGAACGCACCTTTTCGGCGGCGGCGAAAGCGGGAGAATCAGGATCGATGACGGCCTGTGTCACCCCATAATGGTCACGCAGGTCGATGAACAAGAGGCCCCCATGGTCGCGGATACGATGCACCCAGCCGCTCAGGCGCACGGTCTGGCCGGCCTCCTTGGCGGTAAGGGCCCCGCAGGTATGCGAGCGGTAGCGATGTGTGGTCATGTCGGAACTCTGGGAAAAGGCCGGAATCTTGGGCGGGAAAAGCGCATGCAAGCCCCCGCTTGTCAAGGCGGACGGCCATCGACGGGTCGTCGCGGCTCTCGCGCGCTAACCCTGTCGGAACACGAGCCGAATCCGGTATGGAGTGGACTTGCTGCACCTGCTAGGAAGAATATTGACGAATTTGAGACGGACGCCGGTATGGACCTCATAGTTTCCACAGATGTGCTCGCCGCTTTTTGCGAGCGCGCTGGCAAGTTTGATTTTGTAACGGTTGATACCGAATTCCTGCGCGAAACCACTTACTGGCCGAAACTCTGCCTTATTCAGGCAGCGACCGATGACGAGGCCGTGCTGATTGACCCTCTGGCTCCCGGCCTCGATCTCACCTGCTTCTTCGAGCTCCTCGCCAATCCGGCCATCACCAAGGTCTTTCACGCTGCCAGGCAGGATATCGAGATATTCGTCAAGCTCACCGGCAAGGTACCGGTCAATATCTTCGATACACAGATCGCCGCCAGCGTCTGCGGCTTCGGCGACAGCGTCTCCTATGACAACCTTGTCCGCTCCATCACTAATGTCGAGCTCGACAAGTCCTCCCGCTTTACCGACTGGTCGGCGCGCCCCCTGAGCGAAAAACAGCGCCTTTATGCCGTGGCCGACGTCACGCATCTGCGCGACATCTATCGTGAGCTCCGCAAGCAGGTCGACGCGACCAAGCGCTGGGACTGGGTCGAAGACGAACTGGGCGTGCTGCGCAGTATTGATACCTATGTCATCCAGCCCGAACAGGCATGGGAACGGCTCAAGATGAAGATCAACCGCCCACGTGACCTGGCGGCCCTCAAGAAACTCGCCGCCTGGCGCGAGAAGCGCGCCCAGGACACCGACCAGCCCCGCAGCCGCGTCCTCAAGGACGACGTGCTGTTCGAACTGGCCATGCAGCGCCCGCTGACCCCCGACGCTTTCGAAAAGCTCCGCGCCGTGCCGCGCGGCTTCGGCCGCTCTTCGGCCGCTGCCGAAATCATGGCCCTGCTCAAGGAAGTCGAGGCCCTCACCAAGGCCGAACTGCCCGCCATGCCCGAGCGCTATCGCGGTCCCTCCCCCAAGGGCGCCGTGGGTGATCTCATCCGCGTGCTGCTGAAATCGGTCGCCGAACAGCACGGCGTCGCCGCCCGCATCCTGGCCACCTCGGACGATATCGACGCCCTGGTGCTCGACGACGACGCCGACGTCCCCGCTCTTAAGGGATGGCGCCGTAAGCTCTTCGGCGACAAGGCCCTCGACATCAAGCATGGCCGCATCGGCCTCGTCGCCACGCGCAAGGGCGTGCTGGAATTCGCGGTAAAGGACGCCACGCCAGCGGAGTAAGGCTGAGCTGCCTACTCCACCCGCACCGCGGAATTCTTGAATCCCGCCACGCCGGCAAACTGCTCCAGCCTGCCCTGCAGGTGCTCGCCATCGAGGAAGGCCAGATCGCGCGGCAGGATCAGCGACAGTTTGTTGCCGGCCACCTCGAAGCGGATGCGCGGCAGGAGGCCGGGCATGGCCGCCGTCATCGGATAGGCTACGCGAAACCGCGCGCCGATCAGCGTGGCGCGAGCGGTGAGCTCGGGCTATCCCAGCCCGGCCAGCGAAGCCGCCGCCTTGCTCTTGAGCCCGTCATAGCGCACGGCGATGATCTGGGCGAGAAAGGCTCGTCCGGGATGATCGACCCCGATCAGCGAGCCATAGGCCACCGCGTCGACGCTTTGCGGCCCGCGATAATCCGGATGGGCGCGCCAGCCGATATCGGCCAGCAGGCACGCCACGATGCGCAGCCGCCGCTGCTCGGCGGTTTC
>CBIGSA010000360.1:0-3121 GCA_966192215.1 uncultured Devosia sp.
GCGAAGACCAGCCGGTCATTGAAGATGTTGAGCCCCTTGGTCTCCATCGCACCGAAATTGAAATCGCTCACGGCGACGATGTTGAACATGTCGAGGTCGTATTCGCGGCCGAAGCGGCGCTCGTCCCAGGCCATGGAGCGCTTGAGGCTGTCCATGGCCCAGAGGCACTGCTCCTCCTTGCCGTGGCTGCAATAGATGGCCAGCGCCACCTTGCGCCCGGACATGGTGGTGAAGCTGTCGGTGATGGAGCCGAGATCGCCCGCCACCATGGCGAAGAGATAGGCCGGCTTGGGGAAGGGGTCCTCCCACACGGCATAGTGCATGCCGTCGCCGGCATCGCCCTTGTCGATCAGATTACCATTGGCCAGCAGCACCGGCGCCACATCGCGCGGCGCGGTCATGCGCACCTTGAACACGGCCAGGTTGTCCGGCCGGTCGAGATAATAGGTAATGCGTCGGAAGCCCTCGGGCTCGCATTGCGTGCACCACGTGCCGCTCGAGCGATAGAGCCCCATCAGCTTGGTATTGCCCTCGGGCTGGATGGTCACCTCGGTTTCCAGCACGAAGCGGCGCAGCGGCGGCTCGAACACGGTAAGCCCATTGGCATCGGCGCCATAGGCCGAGACGGCCAGCGGCAGGCCGTCGATGGCGATGGAGCCCAGTGTCAACTCGTCGCCATCGAGCACCAGCGGCGTGCCCGGCGCCGTAGTCTCGCGCGGCTCCACCGTCAGTTGTGCCCGTACCCGCGTATTGTCGATCCCGATCCTGAAATCGAGGTCTACTGACACGATCCGGTACGGGCTTGGCGTGTAGTCCTTCAGGAAGATGGTGTGTTCGGTTTCGGTGCGCATGTACTCGTTCCGCAAAAATCGTCGGTCTGAAATGTGTCTGCGCCGCAACAGTAGACTCGGCGCTTTCGTGTATCCTGATCGGCCAGCGACCGCTTCGGCCCACTCTTCTACGCCAATTGGGACGGCATTGGGGAGGGGGCTCCTGCCGGTGGTCGCACGCTGCTCCTCTGCGTCAATTGCGGGCGTATCGAGCGCGGTATCCGAAATTCCCGGTCGGCATCGCATCGGCCCGTTCGTCCTGGTTCCATCCACCGGAATCGGAGACGCCGTCTTCGCGGTGCAACCACGGGCAAATCACTGGTGACGACTATGATGCGTTGGTTCGAACGACGTCTTGATCCCTATCCCGGCGGCGACCCCGTCGAGCCGCCCAAGGGCCTCCTGGCCTTCTGCCTGCATTACAGCCACGGCGCCAAGAAATGGCTGGCGCTGATGGCCTTCGCCGCCGCCGCGGTGGCCCTTGGCGAAATCGTCGTCTTCGGCTTCATCGGCGATGTGGTGAACTGGCTGGCCGGCGCCGATCCCCAGACCTTCCTTCAGACCGATGGCTGGAAACTCGCGCTCATGGGCGCGATGATCGTCCTCATCCTGCCCGGCTTCGCGCTGATCTCCACGCTCACCATGCACCAGACCCTGCTGGGCAATTTCCCCCAGCGCATCCGCTGGATGAGCCACCGCTACCTCATCCGCCAGTCGATGAGCTATTTCCAGGACGAGTTTGCCGGCCGCATCGGCGCCAAGCTGATGCAGACCTCGCTCGCCGTGCGCGAAGTGGTGATGAAGCTGCTCGACATGCTGGTCTATGTCGTCGTCTATTTCACCGGGGCCGTGTTCCTGGCTGCCTCGGCCGACTGGCGCCTGGCCATTCCCTTCCTGATCTGGCTCGCCGCCTATGTGTCGATGATGATCTATTTCATCCCGCGCATGGGCAAGATTTCCCAGGCGCAGGCCGATGCCCGCTCGATGATGACCGGCCGCATCGTCGACAGCTACACCAATATCGCCACGGTCAAGCTCTTCAGCCATTCCAACCGCGAGGAGAGTTACGCCCGCGAGGCGATGGACCAGTTCCTCGACACGGTCTACCGGCAGATGCGCCTGTTCACCGTGCTCAACATGCTGGTCCTTTGGTCCAATGCGCTGCTGCTGGCCTCGGTGGGCGGCGTGGGCATCTGGCTCTGGATGCAGGGGCTGATGACGCCGGGCGCGCTCGCCGTGTCGCTGGGCCTGGTCATGCGCTTCCAGGGCATGAGCCAGTGGGTCATGTGGGAAATGTCCTCGCTGTTCGAGAATATCGGCACCGTCAAGGATGGCATTTCCTCCATCTCGCTGCCGCGCATCGTCTCCGACGACAAGGCGGCCGAGGCGATCGGCACGGTCAAGGGCGATATCAAGTTTGAGAATGTCTCGTTCCACTACGGCAAGAAAACCGGCGTGATCGATAATCTCAACCTGCATATCCGCCCCGGCGAGAAGATCGGCCTGGTCGGGCGCTCCGGCGCCGGCAAGTCGACCATCGTCAACCTGCTGCTGCGCTTTTACGACCGCGCCGATGGCAAGATTCTCATCGATGGGCATGACATCGCCAGGGTCACGCAGGACAGCCTGCGCGCCAATATCGGTGTGGTGACACAGGACACGTCCCTGCTGCACCGCTCGGTCCGCGAGAACATCGTCTATGGCCGGCCCGATGCGACGGAGGAGATGATGCGCGAGGCAGCCGATCTGGCCGAAGCCTCCGATTTCATCTCGGGCCTCAGCGATCCGCAGGGCCGCAAGGGCTTCGATGCCCATGTCGGCGAGCGCGGGGTGAAACTGTCGGGCGGCCAGCGCCAGCGTATCGCCATCGCCCGCGTGCTGCTCAAGAACGCGCCCATTCTCGTGCTGGATGAAGCCACCTCCGCCCTCGATTCCGAGGTTGAAGCGGCCATCCAGGGCCAGTTGCAGCTGCTGATGAAGGGCAAGACGGTGATTGCTATCGCCCACCGCCTCTCCACCATCGCCATGATGGATAGGCTGGTCGTGCTCGACAAGGGCAGGGTGGTGGAAACCGGCACCCATGCCCAGCTCGTCGATACCGGCGGCATCTACAGCCAGCTCTGGCACCGCCAGTCCGGCGGCTTCATCGACGCCGACCAGCCGGAGGAAGCGGCGCAGTGATCTTACCTCTCCCTTTGGGGGAGAGGTCGACCCGCAGGGTCGGGTGAAGGGGCCTTCCCCACGCAATGGGCCAAGAAGGGCCCCCTCACCCGGCTCGCAAGAGCGACCCG
>CBIGSA010000361.1:0-3117 GCA_966192215.1 uncultured Devosia sp.
AGGTGGCCTGCTCGCGCTCTTCGGCCTGCATTGTGGTGTCGAGCGCCACCGACATGCGCTGCAGGATCTTGGGGTCGCTCATCAGGTAGGATTCGATCATCGGATTGAGCACATCCGCATCGATAGCAGCCATGTCCTGTGGCGCCGCGGCGGCCTCGGCCACGCGCGTGGCATCATAGGCGGAAATTGCCTCGTCGATCAGCGCCTGCACAGCCGCGGTATCGGTCTGCGGCACTGGCTTGTTGACCATGGAATAGAAGAGGGCCCCGGCGAGAATGCCGGCGACGGCAACAAGGGCAAGAGTGACGCGCGACATGAAGTGATGGCTCCCCAACGATACGGTCTGCTTCTAGCAGACACGACGCCACATTGGCAGCCGGGAGTGAACGCGGCACTTCCGCCCACATCAATTGTTGTTGAGGGACGCGGCGGAAGCGGCTAGGCGGGGAGCAGCAAGGAGTTCCCATGACCGACCAGCCCACCGATGGCCTGATGCCATTTCATGCCATGGAAATCCTCAAGCGCGCCAAGGCCATCGAGGCCGATGGGCGGACGGTCTGCCACCTTGAAGTCGGCGAACCCGGCGCGCCACCGGCCCCCCGCGTCATCGAGGCGGTGCGCCAGGCCCTGCCGCTGGCGCAGGGCTATACCAATGCCAAGGGCCTCACCGAGCTGCGCGACGGACTGACGGCCTATTATGCGAACCAGCACGGTGTGACCGTCGATCCCGATTCCATCCTCTGCACCATGGGCTCGTCGGCAGGTTTCATCATCGCCTTTCACACCGCCTTCCGCCCTGGCGCGAAGATCGCCATTACGCGGCCGGGCTATCCGGCCTATGTGAATACGCTGCTCGGCCTGGGTTTCGGCATGGTTGAAATCCCGCTCGAGGCAGCCAACGGCTGGCGCCTGACCGGCGCTGACATCGCCGCCGCCCATGAAGCCGAACCCTTCGACGGCCTGCTCTTTGCCAGCCCCGCCAATCCGACCGGCGCTGCCGTGGACCGGGCAGGGCTCGCCGACATCGTCGCCACCTGCCAGCGGCTCGGCGTGCGGCTGATTTCGGACGAAATCTATCACGGCCTCGACTATCGCGGCCCCTCGGTCAGCGCGCTCGAGCTGACCGGCGATGCCATCGTCATCAACAGCTTCAGCAAATACTATTGCATGACCGGCTGGCGGATCGGCTGGATGGTGCTGCCCGACGACCTGGTGCGCCGCGCCGAAATCCTGCAGCAGAACCTGTTCATCTCTGCCCCGACCCTGAGCCAGATCGCGGCCACGGTGGCTCTGGGCGAGCGCGATTATGCCGAAGAGCAGAAGGCCGCCTATGCCGTCAATCGCGCCCTGCTCGACGATGGCCTGCGCGGTCTCGGCTTCGACATCGGCAGCCCGTCCGATGGCGCCTTCTACGCCTATGCCGGCATTTCGCGGTTCTCCAACGATTCGATGCAGTTCTGCGAAGCACTGCTGGACACGGGTGGCGTTGCGGCCACGCCTGGCATCGACTTCGACCGCACCAATGGCGCACACTTTGTGCGCTTCTCCTATGCCGGCACGCGGCAAACCATTGAAATGGCCCTTGAGCGGATGGCCGGCTTCCTGCGCTAGGAGCGCGAGCGCCCTCGGCGATGAGCGCAAATTGAGACAAGTTTATCGAAGACGGGCAGGCGGCCTTAAGCGGCCTCTGCTATGATGCTCATGCGCTGGTAGGATTGGGAGGTCCACGCCATGCACGCACATGAAGCTGATCCGAGTGTTCTGGCCCATTGTGCCGCCATCGTTGTTGCGCATGACGAGGCCGATACGGCCGCCCTCATCAACCTGGGCGAAAAGGTCGGCTTCGGCATGGTGACCAGTTCCGCCCAGTTCAGCGGCAATGACTGGCATATTCACCGCATCCTGTATTTCCTGGTCCATTACGGCATCGGCACGGAGGCCAAGCGGCAATTGCTGGACCGCGTGCGCCATGCCGGTTCGGTCAATATCTGTTTCGCGCCGATCGTGCTGTTCCTGCAGGACGGGCCGGGCGACGAGATGCTCGAATATATCGAGATGGGCTTCGACGACGTGATCTGCCTGCCCGAAAACAGTCATATCGTCAGCACGCGGCTGGCGACCCAGATCGGCCAGGAACATACCTATATCGAGACCCGCACCTATCTGGGGCCCGATCGCCGGCGCATGGAATTGCCCGATCACATGCATCCCGGCCGCACGGGCGACCACGACTACACCAATCTGACGCTGCTGCGGACGCCCGAAATGGGCGTGCAGATCCTGCGGAGGCAATTGATCGTCAAGGCGCGACCCACCTGAGCCGCAAATGAAAAGGCGGCCCGGAGGCCGCCCCTTGTTCTAGCCGAGGCCCAGCCGGCGCTGCCACCAGCCGGCTTTTTTCTTGGGTTCGGGCTGTTCGCCTTCACCTTCCGCCTTGGGCGCGCTCGAGGAAACGACGATCCCTTCGGCGGGTAATTCCTTCTTGGCGCGGCGCGGCTTGGGCGCCTCGGCAGGCGCTCCCGCTGCCACGGCAGGGGCGGCTTCGGCAACGGCTTCCACCGGTGCGGCCTCGCTGGCCTCTGCCTTGGGCTTGCGGACCCGCGGCTTGCGCTTGGGCTTTTCCTCGGCGGCCGGAGCCTCGGCTTCGGGCGCTGCGACAGGCGTCGTTTCCGCAGGCGCGGATTCGGCGGTTTCCTCGACCTTCTTGCGCCGCGTGCGCTTGGGCTTCTCGGCCGGAGCGGGCTCTACGGCCTCGGCTGCTTCGGCCGCTACCGCCGGTTCGTCCGCCACGATCTGATCCTGCGCCAGGAGGGTTTCGGCCACCGTCTCGGCCTCGACCGGGCTCAGCCCGTCTTCGCCAGCCGGGGAGGGAGCCTTCTCGGCGCCCTCGTCACCATCGCGGCGATTGCGACGGCCACCACGGCGACCGCGACGGCGGCGCTTGCGCGGCTCCTCGTCCGAGCGCGCCTCGCCAGAGGGCCGGGCCGCAATCTCGTCCTCGTCGCCTTCGCCATCCTCGTCGCTGCCCTCGGCATCGCCTTCGACGGCGGGGGCCTGGGCGGCGCGCTGCTGCTGGCGTTGGCCATTGTCCTCGCCGCGATCGGCCCCGCCACGACG
>CBIGSA010000362.1:0-3101 GCA_966192215.1 uncultured Devosia sp.
TGACGAGGGGAACCTGGTCTGTTCGGCTGAGGCGGTGCACAAGAAGGTCGCGCATGCCACCCCGCAGGCGCGCGTGGATTTCGCCCTATATGGCACGATCAACCCGGAAGAGGGCGCGGCGCGGATTGCTGAACAGGCCGAAGCTGGGGTGGCGGCGTTCAAGTTCTCGACATTCGGGACGGACCCGGTGCGCTTTCCGCGCATTCCGCCAGCTCTGCTGGAGGAATGCTTTGCGGCGGTGGCGAAAACCGGGCTGACGGCCGGTGTGCATAACGAGGACGACGAAATGGTCCGCGCGGCCATGGCCAAGGTGAAGGCGGCCGGGATCACCGACTATCGGGCGCATGCGCTGAGCCGGCCGCCGCTGACCGAATTGCTGGCCAGTCTGCAGATTTATGAAACGGGCGCGCAGACGGGGTGTCCAGCGCATGTGGTGCATTGCTCGCTGTCGCGCGGCTACGAGATCGCGCGCAGCTATCGCGACCAGGGCTATGCCGCGACGATCGAGGCCTGCATTCATTACCTGACGCTGGACGAGGAAAATGACGTCGCGCGGCTGGGCGGCAAGGCCAAGATCAATCCACCGATCCGTCCGCGGGCCGAGGTGGAAAAGCTCTGGGAGCATGTGCGGGCGGGTAATGTGACGCTGGTTTCGACCGACCATGTGAGCTGGTCGGAAAACCGCAAGACCAATCCGGACATGCTGGCCAATGCGTCGGGCGTGCCGGGGCTGGAGGTCATGGTGCCGCTCTTCGTCAAGGGTGCGCTGGAACGGGATATTCCGCTGACCTGGGCGGCGAAGCTGATGGCGGAAAATCCGGCTCGGCACTTTCGGCTCGACCACGTGAAGGGCGCACTGACACCGGGGCGCGATGCGGACATTGCCGTGCTGTTCCCCCGGCCCATGCGCTACGATGCGGCGGCGAGCGGCCACAATGTAGTGGGCTGGTCGCCGTATAACGGGATCGAACTGCCCTGGACCGTGGGGCTGACCTACCTGCGCGGGCAGCAGGTGTTCGACGGGAGCAGTGTGGCGCAGCCGGGGACAGGGCGGTTCGTGCGGCCGGAGGTAGTGGCGTGATCCCCAATTCCCCCATTCGCGCTGACCGCATTGCCGCCGATATCGATGCGCTCGCCGCCATCACCGAGCCGGGGCGCCCGTGGACGCGGCGGGCGTTTACGCCGATGTTTCTCGAAGGGCGCAAATGGCTGGAAAAGGCCATGCGCGAGGCCGGGGCGGTGACGCGCGTGGATGCGGCGGGGAACCTGGTGGGGACCATCCCCGGGCGCAATCCGGGGCTGGGGACCATCATGCTGGGCAGCCATTCCGACACCGTGCCCGATGGCGGCCGGTTCGACGGCATTGCCGGCGTGGTAGTAGCGCTGGAAGTGGCGCGGGCCTTGCGGGATCAGGGCGTGGTGCTGGCGCACAATCTCGAGGTCGTGGACTTCCTGGCTGAGGAAGTGTCGATTTTCGGCGTCTCCTGCATCGGCAGCCGGGGCATGAGCGGCACGCGGCCGGAACAATGGCTGGCGCGGGAAAGCGACGGGCTGACTCTGGAGCAGGGCATTGCCCAGGTGGGCGGTGATGCGCGCCTGCCGGCGCAGCGCGATGATATCAAGGCGTTCCTGGAGCTTCATATCGAGCAGGGGCCGGTCTTGCAGGACCAGCAGCTCGATGTGGGCGTGGTGACGGCAATTGCCGGAATCACGCGGATCGAGATTGTGGTCGAGGGTCGCGCCGACCATGCCGGGACGACGCCGATGGGGTCGCGCAAGGACGCGCTGACCACGGCGGCGTGGATCGCGCTGGGTGTCGAGGAACTGGGCAAGGCCCTGGCGGCGGGGCCTGAGCATTTCGCGGCCACCGTGGGCGAATTCGAGATGACGCCCAACGCCGCCAATGTGGTGCCGGCGCGGGTGCGCATGCTGATCGACGCGCGGGCGGAGTCTCGGGCCGACATGGAGCGGTTCGTCGATGAACTGGAAAGGGGTGTCGCCGCGATTGCCGAGAAGACCGGGATGGCTGTTTCGGCGCCGCGCGTGGTCTCGGACAACCCGCCGACGCCCTGTGATGCCGGCCTGCTCGACGTGCTCGATGCGGCTTGCGAGAGCGCTGGCGCCAGGCACCGGCGCATGGCGTCGGGGGCGGGGCATGATACGGCCTGGATGGCGCGGATCACGCGGGCGGCGATGATTTTCGTGCCCTGCAAGGACGGACGCAGCCACTCGGCGGATGAATTTGCCACGACGGAAGATATCGCGCTGGGCGCGACTGTCCTGCTGGATGCCGTGCGGGCACTCGATACGAAATTGCAGGAGACCGACTGATGGGGCGCATTCTGACCGAAAAGGACGTGGAAGCGGCGGTACGCGGCGGCTCGGTCTATGCGGCGGGCGGTGGCGGCTGGGCCGACCATGGCCGCATGCTGGGCACGGCGGCGGTGCGTATCGGCCAGCCGGAACTGGTCAGCATCGAGGAGCTGAATGAGGACGATTGGGTGGCAACGGCCGCGGCCATCGGCGCGCCAGCCTCGACCACGCCATGGGAAATGCGCGGGGTCGACTACATCAAGGCCGTGCAACTGCTGCAGGACACGCTGGGCGAGAAGCTCAGCGGGCTGATGGTGGGGCAGAACGGCAAGTCGTCGACGCTGAACGGCTGGCTGCCTTCGGCAGCGCTCGGGCTGAAAGTGGTGGATGCGGTGGGCGATATCCGGGCGCATCCGACTGGCGACATGGGCTCTATCGGCATGGCCGGATCGCCCGAACAGATGATCCAGACGGCGGTGGGCGGCAATCGGGAAGAGAACCGCTATATCGAACTGGTGACACGCGGGGCGACGGCCAGGGTGTCGCCGATTTTGCGGACGGCGGCGGATATGTCGGGCGGCTTCATCGCCTCGTGCCGTAATCCCCTGCGGGCTTCTTATGTGAAGCAGCACGCGGCTCTGGGCGGCATTTCGCTGGCGCTGAAACTGGGCGAGGCGATGATCGCGGCCGAGGGCAAGGGGCCGGGCAAGATGATCGACGCCATCGTGGAGACGACGGGCGGGGCGATCCTCACCAAGGGCTACATTACCGATATCGACGTGACCTAC
>CBIGSA010000363.1:0-3100 GCA_966192215.1 uncultured Devosia sp.
GCGCGAACTCGCGGCGCAGGTTTCCGAGAATTTCGAGAAATATGGCAAGAACCACCGGCTGACCATGGCGCTCATCATTGGCGGCGTGAGCTTCGAGGACCAGAACAAGAAGCTCGATCGCGGTGTCGACGTGCTGATTGCCACGCCCGGCCGCCTGCTCGACCAATTCGATCGCGGCAAGATCCTGCTGACCGGCGTTGAAATCCTCGTCATCGACGAGGCCGATCGCATGCTCGACATGGGTTTCATCGACGATATCGAAAAGATCGTGTCGCGCCTGCCGCCGCGCCGGCAGACCATGCTGTTTTCGGCCACGATGGACAGCCAGATCGAGAAGCTGACCAAGAAATTCCTCAAGGACCCGGTGCACGTGCAGGTGTCGCGCGCCGCGTCGACCGCCGACACGATCGACCAGAAGCTGGTCAAGGTGTCGTCCAAGCCCGAGGACAAACGGGCCGCCTTGCGCGACCGCATCCGCGCCTCCGAGGGACTGACCAACGCCATCATCTTCTGCAACCGCAAGCGCGACGTGGCGACCCTGGCCCGCTCGCTGCAGCGCCACGGCTTCTCGGCCGGGGCGCTCCATGGCGACATGGACCAGAAGAGCCGTATGGAAACGCTCGACGCGTTCAAGACCAACAAGCTGACGCTGCTGGTGGCCAGCGACGTGGCGGCGCGCGGCCTCGATATTCCGGCAGTGAGCCATGTGTTCAACTTCGACGTGCCCGTGCATGCCGAGGACTATGTGCACCGCATCGGCCGCACCGGTCGCGCCGGGCGCCTGGGCGTGGCCTATACGCTGGTGGCGCCCGCCGACGGCAAGCATCTCGACGCCATTCTCAAGCTGATCCAGAAGCCGATCGACTATCTCGAAACCAGCAAGGCGGCGCAGCCCGCTACCACGGACGAGGGCGAGGACAAACCGGCCCGCCCTGCCCGCTCGCGCCGCGGCGGCCCCCGCAACCGCCCCGAAGCCGATGCCGGAAGCGAACCGGCGCCAGCCGCCAAGCCGCGTGCAGCCAAGCCGGCGGCGGCGGCGGCGGCGGAAGATACCGCGGAAACGGCCAAGCCCGAGCGCAGTCGGCGCCAGGCGCGCAGCCGCAGCAAGCAGCGCCCGGAAGCCGAAAAAACCGACTCGGATATCGATCCCAGCGGCTCCCCTTTTGGTAATGACGGCCCGATCCCAGCATTTCTGCTCCGCCCGACCCGCGCCGCCAGCTAGTTCGCCACCATTTCACTGTGCAAGCCGCCGTTTTATTGCGGCGCCACAGTTGTCTTCATCAGTAAGGGCAGGATATTCATCACTAGTGACTCGGTTCCCGGTGCAAGCCGGTGGCCGGGTTCGGCGCAACGACGCGCGAGGGAAGCTGTGTCCGAACAGGAATTCAAACGCGCGCTCGGCTATGCGAACTCGGCCTTTGACCTGCTCAAGCGCAGCAGCATTCCGCCCTATCCCCAATTCTACGAGCTGCTCTATACTTACGCGACGGGCGTCAACCCGACGCTGAACAACCGTATCAATGCCATTTTCCGCAATGGCAATACGCCGTCGGCCAACCTGGCCGAGGCGCTCTACAACGAATTCCTCAAATCCGACGTCAATGACCGCATGTCCAACGTCTCGGAGCGCATGCATGCGCGCATCGAGGCGGTACACGAAGCGATCGACTCGGCGATGACTACGGCCAATGCCTATTCCGGCTCGCTGCAATCAGCGAGCGGAGACCTGGAGCGGGAAATTTCGGCCGATGCCATGAAGGCGCTGGCCGACCGGCTGCTGGCCGAAACAAGGCGTATGCAGGAAACCAACCGGGCGCTGGAACAGAAGCTGGAAGCCTCGCGCGATGACATTGCCTCGCTGCAGCGCGATCTCGACGACGTCCGGCGCGAATCCCTGCTCGATCCGCTGACCAAGATCGCCAACCGCAAGAGCTTCGACGAAGGCATGGAAACTGCCATTGCCGAGGCGGCCGGCAGCGGCACCCCGCTCTGCCTGATGATCGTGGATATCGACCACTTCAAGACTTTCAACGACACCTATGGCCACCAGACCGGCGACCAGGTGCTGCGACTGGTGGCGATGACGCTCAAATCCAATATCAAGGGCAAGGATCTGGCGGCGCGCTATGGCGGCGAGGAATTCGTCGCCATCCTGCCTTCGACCGATATCGAGGGCGCCGTCATCGTGGCGGAGAATATCCGCAAGGCTATCCAGGCCAAGGAACTGCTGAAGCGATCGACCAACGAGAAACTGGGCCGGATCACCGCCTCCTTCGGCGTGGCCGCCTTCCGTCCGGGCGATACGCCAGCCATGCTCATCGAACGCGCCGACCGCTGCCTATATGCCGCCAAGCATGCCGGCCGCAACCGCGTGGTCAGCGAAAGCGAGCTGGAGGCGCTCCAGGTGCAGGCCGCCCATATCCAGGGTGTATCGGCGGCGTGACCGCCTGCCAAGTCTTTGCGTGCCCCTCCATTTGGCGATGACTTGGCCATCCGCGCCAGCAATACCTGTTCCGACAGAGGGATATTGCAGAACATAACTGGAACACGTATAGTCGTTCTGTCTATGTTCCGATTCTCTCCCAGAGGGGCCTATGCTGACGCGCAAACAACACGAGCTGCTGATGTTCATCCACGAGCGGATGAAGGAAAGCGGCATCCCGCCATCATTCGATGAGATGAAGGATGCGCTCGACCTGGCGTCCAAGTCTGGCATTCATCGTCTGATCACTGCGCTGGAGGAGCGCGGCTTCATTCGCCGCCTGCCCAACCGGGCCCGGGCGCTGGAAGTGGTCAAGCTCCCCGATTCGATGAATCCATCGCTGGGCGGTCGCAAGGTACGCTTTGAGCCGTCGGTCATCGAGGGCAATCTGGGCAAGGTGGCGTCGCCCCCATCACGCATGGCGGCAACCGAGGATTATGTGCGGCCGGTGTCCATCCCGCTCATGGGCCGTATCGCGGCCGGTACGCCGATCGAGGCGATCCAGACCCATTCCCACACCATCATGGTGCCCCCCGAAATGCTGGGCGCGGGCGAGCATTATGCGCTCGAAGTGCGCGGTGACTCGATGATCGATGCCGGCATTTTCGATGGCGACAC
>CBIGSA010000364.1:0-3099 GCA_966192215.1 uncultured Devosia sp.
AGCGGCTGACGGTCATGGGCGGAGCATCGGTCATATTGAGGCGCTCCTTCTCGGCGGTTTCGATATAGAGCTTGAGCCCGTCGATCTGGTCCATGACCTTGCGGCCCTGCAAGGTCGGAGCGCGCATCAGAACGGCGAAGACGATGGTGACGGCGACGATGGAGATGGCCGAGATCGCGGCAGTATTCACCGCGAAGCCCCCGAGCCCGTCGACCAGCGCCCCAAGCGCATTGATGCCGAACATGCTCAGCCAGAAGACGCCGATAAAGGGCAGGAAGCGCAGGCCGTGCCGCGTGCCCCCGATGGCGCCGAGGACCACGCCGGCAAATATGCCTATGACGGCCGCGCCGATGAGCCATTCGATGGAGAGGATATCCATCGCCACCATGCCACCCAGCAGGGCCAGAGCGAGGATGAAGCCGAGAACCGCATAGCCGGTATTGTTCCTGAACCACAGCGAGCGGTTTTCAGTCTCGATGGCGCGCGTGAAATCGGCCCGCTTCTTCTGCAGTTCGGGCCCGGTCGTCTTGTCGATGACAATGGTTCCCTTGCTACTAAGGTAGTCGAAGAGCACGCGCTCGCCGGGCGATAACGGCTCGTCGGGCTGCTTGCCGGTCGCGGTGACCCTGAGCTTGCTCGCGGCATTGTCGATGACAACGAGCCCCTTCACGCCGAGATCGAATATTGCCGAGGTGAGCGCCACCCAGCCGGAATTGGCGAAGCCCCATTTGTGGACATAGTGGACCAGCGGAGGTGAGAAGCCCTTGGGCGGGTGGAACAGGGGGATGATGGTGCCCTTTTCCGGGTCGCGGCCGACACGGAACCAGGCCAGCGCATTGTACGCGATGGCCAGCAGGACCGCGAGCACGGGGAGGATGGTCTCGCGCAGATCAGCCAAGCGCTGCTGGAAGGCCGCAAGGCCGGTTGGAAAGGCAATGACGCCCTTGTTGAAGGCGACGGCAATGGTCATGCCCTCGCCGGCCCCCAGCACGCGGCTGGCCCGGAAGGCCGCCGCAGTGTCGGAACTGCGCTTGATGGAAACCGCTTGTTCGGTCGAGCCGACCGCGCCGGTATAGCCGGCCAGGTCGGTGATCACTGCACCATCGGGCAGGGTGACATTGGCGCGGGCGTCGAGGATTGGGAATATCCAGTAATTGCCCGTGGCGTTCCAGTAGAGTTCGTCATGGTCGGCGAATTCCCGCGCCATGCGGGTCATGGTGTAGCGAATGGTGTAGCGGTGGACGCCGTAGTCCAGGAAAGAGTCCGGATTACCGATCCAGATACGCTGGAAATTGCCCATGCGCTCGACGCGGAACATTTCCTGGTCGCCGTCGCGGGTAACGCCGGTCACCTCGAGATCCGGGCGGACCTTGCCGCCGTCGCTGCCCAGCATGACGACCGGAATGTCGCGGTAGATGCCGCGGCGGATTTCATTACCCTCAGCATTGACCACCAGGGTATCGGTGACAAATACCGAGCCATCGGTATCGAGCACGATATCCGCCGTGAACGAGCGGATTTCCTCGCGCGCCGCAACGGGCAGCACGAGGAACAGCCCGAGCAAGAGGGCAATGATCGACCGGACGATTGCCGACATGACGACTAGTTGAACTTGACCGTCGGTACCGCCCGGTCGGCTTCGTTTTCCAGCTCGAAATATTCGGCCTTCTGGAAGCCGAAGGGGCCGGCGATGAAGTTGGACGGCACGGATTCGACCATGACATTGAGATTGCGCACGGCGCCGTTGTAGTAGCGCCGCGCCATCTGGATTTCGTCTTCCACGGTCTGCAGCGCTTCCTGGAATTCCAGGAAAGTCGTGTTGGCCTTGAGGTCGGGATAGGCTTCGGCCGTGGCGATCAGCCGGCCGAGAGCCGAGGAGAGCTGGCCTTCGGCCGCGGCACGCTGCTCGGGCGTGCCCATGGCGGCGGCGGTGGCGGCCGCGCGGGCATTGGTCACCGCCTCGAGGGTTTCGCGCTCGTGACCCATATAGCCCTTCACGGTTTCCATGAGGTTGGGGATGAGATCGGTGCGGCGCTTGAGCTGCACGTCGATGCCTGACCAGCCCTCCTCCACCATCTGCCGGTTCTTCACCAACCCATTATAGATGGTGATGGCATAGAAGGCGGCCAGGACGACCAGGCCAAGGATGATCCAACCGAACATGTGCGTGACTCCCTCATGCGCACCATAGTTGCGCCGGACATTGGCACTGCACGGATTTGGGCGCAATGGCTGCCATCTTGCCTTTGCGTGGTTGCGCCACTACCTTTATGCGCATGATGACACGTGCTGCACATTGGCTGGAAAATCCCCTCGCGGGATATCGACCCTAAGCACGCCCGCGCGCCGGCGCCTGCTTAGGGTAGGCGCGCCGCACTCTGCCGCGCGATCTGGCGCATCATTCCCATTCATTTCATCTGCCGAACCGGCGCGCTCGCAGCGCGACGTCGGCCAAACGAGACCACACATCATGACGACCACTCTTTACAACGACCTCAACCCCGAAATCGTGCTGAGCGCGGCGGACCACCGCCAGCTCAACGTCCTGGCCATGGCCGGGCTCAACCATATGCCGGACCAGTCCGACGACCTGCTCCATGAACTCGAACGCGCCCGCGTGGTTGATGACGGCAAGGTGCCGGAAGACATCGTGCGCATGGGCTCCACCGTGCGCTATCGCACCGATAGCGGCCAGGAACCGCAGGTCACGCTGGTCTATCCGGTCGATGCCGATATTGCCGAAGGGCGGATTTCGGTGATGACGCCGGTCGGCACGGCGCTGATCGGCCTGCGTGTCGGGCAGTCCATCACCTGGCGCGACCGGGCGAACAAGCGGCACATGCTGACGGTGCTGGGCGTGACCCAGCCGGAAGCCTGATCGCGCGCGGGGCGGTTACTCCGCCCCGCCGCCGGCCGTCTGCAGCCAGGCTTCGCCGCAGGCCTTGGCCAGTTCGCGGATGCGCAGGATATAGCTCTGCCGCTCGGTCACCGAGATGACGCCGCGGGCGTCGAGCAGGTTGAAATTGTGGCTGGCCTAGACGACCTGCTCATAGGCCGGAATGGCCATGGACTGCCGATTGCCCTCTGCGCCCTTGGCCA
>CBIGSA010000365.1:0-3080 GCA_966192215.1 uncultured Devosia sp.
TGCTGGGCGCCCCTTCAGGCAAAGCTGCCAATCGACATGCGCTTGGGTCCCCGTGACCCGGCTGTCGGTTGGCGGCTTTTTTTTCGCGGCTGCTGTCGCAGCGCATTGGGAGAAAGACATCGATGACCGAACGTCTCGTCATCATTGGTGCCGGCATGGCCTCGGGCCGCGCGCTGGAGCATATTTTCGAGGATGCGCCCGGCCGTTTCGACGTCACCCTGTTCGGCGCTGAACCGCGCGGCAACTACAATCGCCTGATGCTTTCCCCGGTTCTATCGGGCGAGAAGGATTACGAGCAGATCATCACCCACGACGCCGCCTGGAACGAGGCCCATGGCGTCCATACCCGGTTCGGGGAAACCGTCACGGCCATCGATCGCCAGCGCAAGGTAGTCGTCTCGAAAAATGGCGTGACGCCCTATGACAAGCTGATCGTCGCCACGGGCTCTGCTCCCTTCATCATCCCCCTGCCCGGCAAGGACCTGCCCGGTGTCATGGCCTTCCGCGACCTCGACGATGTGAACCGCATGGTCGAAGTCTCCCGCCGTCCCGGCTCCAGGGCCGTGGTTATCGGCGGCGGCCTGCTGGGCCTCGAAGCCGCTGCAGCCCTGCGCGCCCGCGGCATGGAAGTCGTGGTGCTCCACCTCATGGGCCATGTCATGGAGCGCCAGCTCGATCCGGCCGCCGGTTACCTGCTGCAACGTGACCTCGAAGCCCGCGGCATCAAGGTCCACTGCAAGGCACAGACCAAGGCCATTCTCGGCGAGACCCGTGTCGAAGCCGTCGCCCTCGAGGACGGCACCGTCTATGGTGCCGATATCGTGGTCATGGCGGTGGGCATTCGTCCCGAAGTGCGTATCGCCACCGATGCGGGCCTCCATGTCGAGCGCGGCATCGTGGTCAACGACCAGATGGTCACTTCCGACCCCGACATCCTTGCGCTGGGCGAATGCGTCGAGCACGAGAAGATCGTCTATGGTCTGGTCGCCCCGCTCTATGACCAGGCCAAGGTTCTGGCCAAGACGCTCGCCAAGGTCGATGCCGCCTTCCGCCCGGTCCAGACCGCTACCCAGCTCAAGGTCACCGGCGTCTCGGTCTATTCGGCCGGCGATTTCGCCGAGGCCGAAGACCGCAACGAGATCGTGCTGCGCGATGCCACTTCGGGCGTCTACAAGCGCCTCGTGCTCAAGCAGGACAAGGTCATCGGCGCCGTCCTCTATGGCGAAACCGGCGACGGCCCCTGGTTCTTCGATATGATCCGCAAGGGCACCGATACCAGCGAAATGCGCGATACGCTGATCTTCGGCCAGGCCTATCAGGGCGGCTCGCCGCTCGATCCCATGGCCGCCGTCGCCGCCCTGCCCGACGATGCCGAGATTTGCGGCTGCAACGGCGTCTGCAAGGGCACCATCACGGGCGCCATCACCGCCAAGGGCCTCACCACCCTCGATGGCGTCCGCGCCCATACCAAGGCATCCGCCTCCTGCGGGTCCTGCACCCATCTGGTTGAAAAGCTCATGTCGCTCACTTTGGGCGACAGCTACAACCCCGCCGCCGTGCAGCCCATCTGCCCCTGCACCGAATACGGTCACGACGAGGTGCGCCGCCTCATCATCGCCAAGGGCCTGAAATCCATTCCCGCTGTGATGCAGGAGCTGGAGTGGAAAACCTCCTGCGGCTGCGCCAAGTGCCGCCCGGCCCTCAACTACTATCTGGTGGCCGACTGGCCGGGTGAATACGAGGATGATGGCCAGTCCCGCTTCATCAATGAGCGCGTGCACGCCAATATCCAGAAGGACGGCACCTATTCGGTCGTGCCCCGCATGTGGGGCGGCATGACCAATCCGAAGGAATTGCGCGCCATCGCCGATGTCGCCGACAAGTTCCAGATCCCTGCCGTCAAGGTCACCGGCGGCCAGCGCATCGACCTGCTGGGGGTCAAGAAGGAAGACCTTCCGGCCGTCTGGGCCGATCTCAATGCTGCCGGCATGGTCTCGGGCGCCGCCTATGCCAAGGGTCTGCGCACGGTAAAGACCTGCGTCGGCTCCGACTGGTGCCGCTTTGGCACCCAGGATTCCACCGGCTTCGGCATTCGGCTCGAAAAATTCATGTGGGGCGCCTGGACGCCGGCCAAGGTCAAGCTTGCCGTCTCCGGCTGCCCACGCAATTGCGCCGAAGCCACCTGCAAGGATATCGGCGTCATCTGCGTCGATAGCGGCTACGACATCCATTTCGCCGGCGCTGCGGGTCTCGACATCAAGGGCACTGAGCTCCTCTGCCACGCCGATACCGAGGATGAGGCCCTCGAGATCATTGTCGCCCTCACCCAGCTTTACCGCGAGCAGGGTCGCTATCTCGAGCGCATCTACAAATGGGCCAAGCGCGTCGGCACCGAATCCATCCTCGCCAACGTGGTCACCGACAAGGAAAAGCGCCGGCACTATTTCGAGCGCTTCGTTTACGCGCAGACCTTCGCCCAGGTCGATCCCTGGGAAGAGCGCGTCAACGGCAAGGACGCCCACGAATTCGCCGCCATGGCCGAGTTCGGCCTGCCCGTAGCAGCAGAATAGGAAGAGCACCCCATGAGCGAATGGATCGAAATCGGCACAATCTCGGCCATCCCGCGGCGCGGCGCCCGTTGCGTCAACACGCCATCAGGCAGGATCGCCGTGTTCCGCACCCAGGAGGACCAGGTTTTCGCCATCGAGAACCGCTGCCCGCACAGGCAGGGGCCTCTCAGCGAAGGCATCGTCCACGGCGCCTCCGTCACCTGCCCCCTGCATAACTGGGTCTTCGACCTCGCCACAGGCAAGGCGCTCGGCGCCGACGAGGGCCAGGTCAGGACCTATCCGATCGACCTGGTCGATGGCCGCATTTTCATGGCGCTCGAAAGCGTCCAGGTCGCCGCCGAATAACCCTCCCCTCCCGCAAGCCCCTGCCCCCAAGGAGACACGCATGGCCTACGTCATACCAACCGAATTTGTGACCAAGATGATCGATGCCGGCGAGGCAAAGGTCTTCATGTCCACCCGCGACACGCTGATCCGCGCCTTCATGGCCGGTGCCATACTCACGCTCGG
>CBIGSA010000366.1:0-3064 GCA_966192215.1 uncultured Devosia sp.
CCCCACCCCACCCTCAATCCCTCCCCATCAAGGGGAGGGAGGCGCCAGATCGACCTTCAAGGGTCATCTGGACATCTCCCCGACCACCGGCAAGGCTTCCCTCCCCCTTGTGGGAGGGAGTGAGGGTGGGGTGAGTCCCACGCACCGAGTTTGCAGAACCCTACCCCCACCCTGCTCGATTCAACGGACTTAGCTGAAGCTAAGTCCTATCTCGCTTCCCTCCCCACAAGGGGGGTGAGCCCGGTGGGTGGGCTATATCTACAGCGCGAAATGGCTGCGCAAAATCAGGAACACAGCGGTGGCGGGGATGATGAGATCGGCGGCGCGTTCGATAGCTTCGGCGGGGTAGCTGCCTTCGGCGTCCAATGCATTGATGGTACCAAGCAGGTCATTGCCGGCCATGATGGGGATGGAAAGCGAGCTGTTGCAGCCCAGCGACCGGATCAGCGTCAGATCAGGAAACTGGCCCTCCATGCCGGCTGATGTGTTGATGGCAGTGATGCGGCGTTCTGTCTGCATGCTGCGGAACCAGTCATCGAGAACAATGGGCTTGGTGCCGAGCAGCGGATAGACGTCCGGGTGGCTGGAATAGACGCGGCGGACCTGCATGGCGGCCATGTTGATGGCCGTGAGGGTGAAGAGGCGCGCCGGAATGATCGTGGCGGCGAGATCGTGCAGCGCCCTGCCCGTTTCGGCCGGATCGGTGAAGCGGGCGAGCTTTTCCTCGAAGGTGCGGAACGCCGATGTCATGCGCGCCACCGGCGGCGGCTGCCGGCCATGGCGACGGGATTATCGGCGGAAACGACGCGATCGCGACCATTGGCCTTGGCGATATAAAGGCGCTTGTCGGCCATCTGCATGAGATCGCCCGAGGGCGTGTCGCCATTGCCGGTGGCGAGGCCAATGCTGACCGTGACGGCGAGGTCGGGCGCAAGATCGGACCAGACGGTGGAACTGATGGCGATGCGCACGCCTTCGCAGAAGGCCGCGGCCGTGACCTCGGGGGCATCGGGGAAAATGAGGGCGAATTCCTCGCCGCCCAGCCGCGCGGCATGGCCGTGCGGGCCGATCTGGGCGACCATGGCCTGGGCCACGCGCCGCAGCACGGCGTCGCCCACTATGTGGGAGAAGCGGTCGTTGACCGACTTGAAATTGTCGAGATCGACAATGGCGATAGCCAGCGGCGTACCGGCCAGGCGATTGAGAATCTGGTCGAAGCTGCGGCGATTGGCGATGCCGGTCAGGGGATCGCTGAGGGCCTGGTCGGCCAGGGTGGCGGCGCGGCTGCGCAGTTGCTCGGTCTCGGCGCGGATTTCCTCGATGCGGGCGCGACGACGGGCGGTTTCGCCGGACTGACGCACATAGAGCGTGTGAAAGCGCTTATGCAGCGCCAGTGCCGCAGCAGAGTCGCCCAAGGCCTCGAGAATTTCGGCCAGCTTGTGGGCCGTATTGACCTGATGGTCGATCTGGTGACTCTCGTCGGCCAGAGCCAGCGCCTCGGTCGCGACCAGGCGGGCCTTGTAAAGATGCCCGGCGCGCAGCAGGACATCGCCCATTGTATAGAGATAGTGGATGCGCAGGCTGGTGCCGGGATCGCCGGGCAATTGGGCGCTGCGGTCGAGATATTTAAGGGCCAGATCGTAGCGACCCTCAAGCCCCAGCATTTCGGCGGTGTTGCCCAGAGCGACACGCAGGCTCCAGTGGTCGCCGCTGGCATCGGCCTTTTCGATAGCCTGCTCGGTCAGCTCGATGGCGGCCTCGCGCTCGCCAATGGCGCGCTCCTCCTCGCCGAACTTGTCAGCTTCCTCAGCGAGCTTGGCGTGGCAGAAGCCAAGATTGAGCAGGTAATAGGCTTCGGCGGCGAGATTGGCATGATCGGCAGCGACCGAGACGGCGCGCTCGATCAGTTCCATGCCCATGTCGATTTCGCGGCAGACAGCCAGCACGATGCCCTTGGCGTTGAGGGCGAAGGCGAGGACGGCGGCATCCTCTGCGGCTTCGGCCAGGGAAACGGCCTCTTCGGCCAGGTCGAAGGCTTCGTCGCTGAAGCCGAGATCGAGGAAAAGAATGGCTTCCACGGCCAAGGCGCGGGACAACTCGACCTTGTCGTCCTGGCGTTGGCGGAGCCAGCGGGCGCCCATGGCGCATTCCAGGCCCTGCTCGAGCTGGCCCAGCTTGTAGCAGCACCAGGCCATTTCGCAGAGGCAGGCGGCCATGACCTCGGCATCGTCGGCGATTTCGGCCTCGGCATAGACGGCGCGGAATTCCACCATGGCCTCGTCGCAGAGGCCGGCACGCAGCAGGTGCGTTCCGCGCGTAAATCCATCAACCAAAGCAACAGTCGGTTCTGACACTGGGCGTTCCCGGCGTATCGAGCGGCGCCCAGCATAAACGGATTCCGTCGCCAGAACACTAATGCGCCGCCGATTTTGCTGGCGGAACCGGCAGTTAGCGGGTGAACCGAATTCGCCCGCTGAAATCGATATCGGCAGGCCCGAGCTCCGATCAGGCGGCTGGGAAGAGCTTCCAGCGGCGCGGGCGGAAGGCCAGGCGCGTCTTTTCGCCGGCCGGGTGATCGAAGGGCAGATCGACCTCGACGAGATGGCCGGCACCGCCGATTTCGAGCTCGACACGGCGGGTGCCACCAACGCGGCGGGCGGTGGAAACAACGCCCCCGAGGGACGCATCGGCCTCGATGAGATCGACATCGTGCGGGCGGAAGAAGAGGCGCGCATTGCCCGGCTTTGCATCGCCTGCGGGCAGGCCGATGGCGCGGCCGCCGACCCAGAGTTCGCCATTTTCGACGACGACGGGGAGCTCGCTGGATTCCCCGATAAAGCCGAAGACGAAGGGCGAGGTGGGGTGATCGTAGACATTATCGGGCGTACCGACCTGCTCGATCTTGCCCTGGCTCATGACGCAGAGGCGATCGGAAAGTTCGAGGGCTTCTTCCTGGTCGTGGGTGACGAAGACGGTGGTGTGGCCGGTGCGGTCGTGGATTTCGCGCAGCCATTTGCGCAATTCACGGCGCACTTGCGCGTCGAGGGCACCGAAGGGTTCGTCG
>CBIGSA010000367.1:0-3032 GCA_966192215.1 uncultured Devosia sp.
AGGAAATCGCCGCCGCCAAGAGCATGCGGCCCTGGGCCGAAGTGGTGGCGCAGGCACATGACCAGCCGGCACCCCGGGGCTTCATCCGCTCGATCAAGGCGAAGCGGGCAGCGGGGCATTATGCGCTGATCGCGGAGGTCAAGAAGGCCAGCCCGTCCAAGGGACTGATCCGGGCCGATTTCAACCCGGCCGAAATTGCCCGCAGCTATGAAATGGCGGGTGCGGCGTGCCTCTCCGTGCTGACCGACCGGCCGAGCTTCCAGGGCTCGCCGAGCTACCTGATCGAGGCGCGCGCGGCGACCAACCTGCCGGTGCTGCGCAAGGACTTTCTGTTCGAGACCTATCAGGTGGCGGAAGCCCGCGCCTGGGGCGCCGACTGCATCCTCGTCATCCTCGCCGCGGTGGGCGACGACGTGGCGCGCTACCTGCTCGATGCCGCCGAAGAATGGCGCATGGATGCGCTGGTGGAAGTGCATGATCAGCTCGAGCTGGACCGGGCGCTGGCTTTGGGCGCCGAATTCATCGGCATCAACAACCGTAACCTCAGGACCTTCGAGACGACGCTGGACACCTCGATAAACCTGGCCGGAGGCGTGCCCAAGGGCACGCTGCTGGTGAGCGAGAGTGGTATCGTCGACCACGAGCATGTGCTGAAACTCGACCAGGAAGCGGGCATCGGCACGTTCCTGGTGGGAGAAAGCCTGATGCGGCAGGACGACGTGACGGCGGCCACCCGCGCACTGCTGATGGGCGCGCCGGAGACCGTGCGCTGATGGCCGGCGGCCTGACCCATCTCAACGAAAAGGGCGAAGCCCATATCGTCGATATTGGTGACAAGGCGGTTACGCGTCGTCGGGCCGTGGCGCAGGCGCGGATCGTGGCGCTGCCGGGCACGGTCGCGGCTATCATGGGCGGCGGCCTCAAGAAGGGCGATGCGCTGGCGGTGGCCCGCGTCGCCGGCATCATGGCGGCCAAGAAGACATCAGATCTCATTCCGCTCTGCCATCCGATCCCGCTGACCAAGGTCAACGTGGAAATCGCGGCGGATGGCGAGGGGGCGATCATGATCCATGCCAGCGCCGAGACGACCGGGCAGACTGGCGTGGAGATGGAGGCGCTGGTGGCGGCATCCACGGCCGCGCTGACGCTCTATGACATGGCCAAGGCCATCGACCGCGGCATGACCATTACGGACCTCTGCCTGCTGGAAAAATCCGGCGGCAAATCGGGCGACTTCGTCCGGTGAGCCTCCTCCCTGTGGACGATGCCATTGCCGCCATATTGCGGCGCGTGCCCGAGCCGGCGGGCGAGAGCGTGCCGCTGGCCGATGCAGCCGGCCGCGTGCTGCATGCGCCGCTCGTGGCCACGCACGAGCAGCCGCCCTTCAATGCCAGTGCCATGGATGGCTATGCCATGCGGGCCGCCGATGTGGTCGCGGGGCATCGGCTCAAGGTTATCGGGGCGTCGCAAGCCGGGAGCGGCTTTACCGGGACGGTCGGCGCGGGCGAGGCGGTGCGCATCTTTACCGGGGCACCGGTGCCTGATGGTGCCGATACGGTCATCATGCAGGAAGAGGCCGACGTGGATGGGGACTTTGTCTCCTTCACCGCCCCTGCCCGGCTGGGCCACAGCATACGGCCACGGGGCAATGACTTTGCGCGCGGGCAGGTTTTGATCGCGCCGGGCACGCGCCTCGCGCCGATGCAACTGGCCGTCGCGGCAGCGGCCAATGCAGCAACGCTCACCGTGGCGGTCCGCCCGCGCATCGCGCTGCTGGCGACGGGGGACGAACTGGTGCTGCCCGGCGCGGAACTGGGGCCGGACCAGATCGTGGCATCCAACAGTTTCGGGCTGCGGCCGTTGCTAGCGCCCTATGCGGCCGATGTGACCGACCACGGGATTGCGCGCGATGACCGTTCCGCTTTGCGCAGCAAGCTGGAGGCGGTGTTTGCCGGGGCGCCGGATGTGCTCGTCACCACGGGCGGGGCCAGCGTGGGCGACCACGATATCGTGCAGGAGATTCTGCTCGAACTGGGCGTGACGCTGGATTTCTGGCGCATCAACATGCGGCCGGGCAAGCCGCTGATGTTCGGCACGCGCGGCAGGACGCTGATCTTCGGGCTGCCGGGCAATCCGGTCTCGGCCATGGTCACGGCACTGGTGTTCATTCGCCCTGCGCTACGGGCCTGGCTGGGCTATACTGGCGCCACCACCTGGCACCTGAAGCTGGCCGGGCCGACGCCGCCCAATACGGCGCGGCGGCATTTCATGCGGGCGCAACTGCTGCATGGGCCGGACGGGCCGGCGTTGTTGCCGATCGCCCAGACCGATAGCGGGCATACATCCTCGCTGGCGCAGGCCGACATGCTGATCGTGCAGCCGGAGCATGATCCGGGGCAGCAGGTCGGGACGATCGTCGAAGCGCTGGCGATCGACGCGTTTTAGCTCGTTGGCTGCAGTTCCACGCCCAGCCCTGCCAACATGTCCCAGTATTCGGGATAGGTCTTGCCGGTGCAGGCAGGGTCCAGAATGGTGATGCCGGGCAGTTTGAGGCCCGCCAGCGCGAAGCTCATGGCGATGCGGTGATCGTGATAGGTCTCGATGCGCGCCGGCTGGCTGCGGGCGGCAAGGTTGGGATCGGAGGCGACCACAAGGTCATCCCCCTCCTCCGTGCCCAGGCCGGGCAGGATGCGGTTGAGCTCGTTGGCGACGGCGCGGATGCGGTCGGTTTCCTTGACGCGCAGATTGGCGATACCGACGAAGCGAACCGGATGATTGTTGAACGCGGCCAGCACGGCCAGCGTCGGCACGGCGTCCTGCATCTGGCTGCCGTCGATGACGGCGGGCATATTGGGGAATTGCGCGATCACGGCCTGGGCGGCAGCGTCGGGCTGGGTAAAGGCGTCGGCGGCGACGCCGAGATCAATGCGGCCGCCGGTCAGCGCCTCGATTCCCCAGAGGTAGGTGGCGGCCGAAGCGTCGGGCTCGATGAGGAAATCGGTGGCGGTATAGCCTGACGGCTCGACCCGCCA
>CBIGSA010000368.1:0-3024 GCA_966192215.1 uncultured Devosia sp.
CATTGATGTGGACACCGGGCTGCAACTTGGCCGCCTCGATCACCGCCTGCCGGCCTTTGACCGCGGTGCAGACCGTGACGATATCGGCGCCGGCAACCGCCTCGGCCACATCGGTGCAGCGCACCAGCCGCATGCAGGATCCATCCGCATTGGCCATGAACTTGTCGACCGCCAGAACATCGGGGTCATAGACCCGGATCTCCTCGATGCCGATGAGCGCCTGGAAAGCCAGGGCCTGGAATTCCGATTGTGCGCCTGCACCCACCAGCGCCATCACCCGGCTCTGTGGCCGCGCCAGCGCCGAAGCGGCAAAGGCCGAGGTCGCCGCCGTGCGCAGAGCCGTCAGCAGCGTCATCTCGCTGATCAGCAAGGGATAGCCGCTCGCCACATCGGCCAGCACGCCGAAAGCGGTAACGGTCAGCTTACCGGTCCTGGGGTTGTTGGGATGTCCGTTGACATATTTGAAGCTGTAGAGCTGCCCGTCCGAGGTAGGCATCAGCTCGATCACGCCCTCGCGCGAATGGCTGGCGACGCGGGCGGATTTCTCGAATTCCGTCCAGCGCGAAAAGTCGTGCCGGACATAGCCGGCGAGTTGGGTGAGGAAGGCCTTTGTGCCGGTGGACCGGACTAGCCTCCTCATGTCCTCGACCCCGATGAATTGCGTCAATTCAGCCTCCCTGAATGCTGGTTGCGGTCTCGGTAACGGGTGCCGCCTGGCGCGGCATGATCTGGCGGCCGAACAGGCTCGCCGTAAGGTCGACCAAGAGCCTTGCACTCATGCCGGCATGGTCGAGATAGGGGTTGAGCTCCACCACATCGAGCGAGCCCATGGCGCCGCTGTCATGGATCATTTCCATCACCAGATGCGCCTCGCGGAAGGTCAAACCGCCCGCTACCGGCGTTCCGGCACCTGGCGCGATGGAGGGATCGACGGCATCGACATCGAGGCTCACATGCAGGTGGCCGCCCGCGGCGGTCACCCGCGCCAGCACATCGCGCATCAGCGCCACGACGCCCATTTCATCGATGCGGCGCATGTCGACCACGTCGACCCCGCGTCGTTCCAGCAATTGCCGCTCCGGCCGGTCGATGGATCGTGCGCCGAAAATCGTCACATTTCGGGGGTCGACCAGCCCACGCCAGTCGCCCTCATAGGCCGGACCGAAATCGGGCTCGCCGCAGAGCAAAGCCAGCGACATGCCGTGGATATTGCCGGTCTCCGACGTTGCGGGTGTGTTGAAGTCGCCATGCGCATCCACCCACAGCACGAAAAGCGGCCTGCCCATGGCCGCGCAATGCCGCGCTACGCCCGAAATCGTGCCCATTGAAAGGCTGTGGTCGCCGCCGATAAAGGCCGGCAGGTGTCCCGCATCCAACGCGTCCTGCGCTGCCCGGCTGCTCTGCCGCGCCAAAGCCAGCACCTCGGCCTTGCGCTCGTCGGACAGCCGCCACGGCGTGCCGCCCACCAGCCGGTCATGCCAGGTGATGTCGCCGCGATCGCTCACCACATGGCCCAGCGTCGCCAGCGTCTCGACCAGCCCGGCCACCCGCAATGCTTCCGGTCCCATGCCACTGCCGCGGCAGGAGGCGCCAGCATCGCTGGGAATGCCGAACAGATCGATGGCGCGGGCGGCAGTCTGGTGCATGGGGTCGGTCTCCTCTCGTCCCCAGTAGCCTGCCCGCACGCGCTGTGTACGAAAAGCCGGAATAGTGCTAGATTTGCGCGGTCAATTTCTCATTCTGATAGCTATGGTTACGCAAAATGATCCTTGATGACCTTGACTACCGTCTCATCGCGCTGCTGCGTGCCAATGCCCGCACGCCGGTCAACAAGCTGGCGCTCGACCTCAAGGTCTCGCGTGCCACGGTCAAGGCGCGGATCGATCGGCTGGTCGAGGGCGGCGCCATTGCCGGCTTCACCGTCGTCACTGCGGCCGCGCCGGGCCGGGGCATTCGCGCTATCACCATGGTCGAGGTGGACGGCAAGCATGAAGCCGCGGTGATGAAACGCCTGCTCGGCATGCCCGAAGTGCGCCAGCTCCACAATACCAATGGCCGCTGGGACATGGTGGCCGAGCTCGAAGCGCCCGATGTCGAGGCCTTCGATGACCTGCTGCGCAATATCCGCCAGATCGACGGCATCGCGTCGACGGATACGAGCATTCTGCTCAAGGCACGGCGGAGCGTGGGGTAGGGTGGTGCCACCAGCCCACATTCAACCGCGCACCCTGGTCACACTGCTGTTCCCGCCCGCGCGCACATATCTCCTGTGCGTTCACATCTTAACCGTGACAAAACGGCGAAGGTTGACTTGCGGTCCCCATGGGCGAACCTATTTATTAACCGGAATCAGCTCAGCCTTGGTGCTCGGAGCTGTCTATAACGGGCGCGCATCCATCTCCTTCCTCCCGCGCGCCCCGGAAAGGATATGAGATGACGGACGTCACCCCCGCCACTGGCGACTTCAGCCGGGACCGGGTTTACCCAGTTCTCCCCCTGCGTGATATCGTCGTTTTCCCCGGCATGATCGTGCCGCTCTTCGTGGGTCGCGAGAAATCGGTCAAGGCGCTTGAAGAAGTCATGCGCGACGACAAGCATATCCTCGTCGTCACCCAGAAGAATGCGCAGGACGACGATCCGGCCCCGGACCAGATTTACGCCACGGGCACCATTGCCACCGTGCTGCAACTGCTCAAGCTCCCCGATGGCACCGTCAAGGTGCTGGTCGAAGGCCTGCATCGCGCCACCATCGACCGGTATCTGCAGACGCAGGATTACTTCGAGGCCGAGGCCTCCATCCTGCCCGAGCCGGAAGAGGACGCGACCGAAATCGAGGCCCTGGCCCGCTCGGCCCAGACCGAGTTCGAGTCCTATGTGAAGCTCAACAAGAAGATTTCGGCGGAGGTCGTCGCTGCCGTCGGGCAGATCGAGAACCACTCCAAGCTGGCCGATACCATTGCGAGCCACCTCGTCATCAAGATCAACGAGAAGGAAGACCTGCTCTCGACTGTTTCGGTTGCCGAG
>CBIGSA010000369.1:0-3020 GCA_966192215.1 uncultured Devosia sp.
GCGATCTGGGTGGTCAGGTCGTCGGAATTGGCCCGTTCGAGCTGCAAGAGGTCGGTCAGCTCGGCGATCTGGCTGTTGAGCCGGGCGAGCGCGGTGTCGCGGCCCTGGATTTCCTGGCCCAGGAAGAACTGGGTCAGCATGAACAGGCTCAGCATGAAGATAATGACGAGTAGCAGGCTCGACAGGGCGTCGACGAAGCCGGGCCAGTAATTGGCCTCCTGCCGCCTGCGGCTACGGGCTCCCGGCATGGGTCAGTTCCGCCGCTCGTTGTCGCCCTGCGACAGCACGGCCTCGATCAGTTCGCGCAGCTTGCGGTTGGTTTCGCCCTGCTCGTTGATATGCTTGCGCAGGTCGTCCTGCTCGGTGCGGATATGCTTGACCAGGCCATCGATGCCGCGCGCCAGCTCGGCCATGGCCCGGATGGCATTCTGGGACGAATCCCGGCTCTGCATGCTGTCGCCGAGTTTGTCGAAGATGGCCTGCATTTCGGGGCCGCCGGCATTGGCCTGCATGGCGCTGACCGGGTGGTCCAGCTCGGTCATCGAGGTCATCCAGTCTTCGAGGTCCGTATAGAAGGCATTCTGGGCCTGGCTGGTCTGGAGATCGAGAAAGCCCAGCACGAGCGAGCCGGCAAGGCCGAACAGGCTGGACGAGAAGGCGGTGCCCATGCCGCCCAATGGCGCGGCGAGACCTTCCTTGAGGTTGGTGAAGAGGGCTGTCGTATCCGCCGAGGTCACGTCGAGCGCGTTGATGACGCCGGCCACCGAACCCACGGTTTCCAGCAGGCCGTAGAACGTGCCCATGAGGCCGAGGAAGACGAGCAGGCCGGTGAGATAGCGCGAGGTGTCCTTGGCTTCATCGAGCCGGTTGCCTACGGAATCGAGGATGGAGCGCATGGAGGACGGGGTGATGACCGCCTCGCCGATCCGCTCGCGCAGGATGCCGGCGACGGGGGCGAGCAGGATGGGCGGGCGCACATTGGTCGAGGTGCCGTCCTGCAGGGAATTGACCCACTTCACTTCGGGAAAGAGGCGGATGATCTGGCGGAAGCTGAGGAAGATGCCGACGAAAAGCGACAGGAAGATCAGCGAATTGATGAAGGGGTTGGCCCAGAAGAAGGTGACGATATTGGTGAAGAGAATGGCCGCGACCAGCGCCACCAGCACCAGAAAGATCACGATCTTGACGAGGTAAACGGTCGGGCTGGCCAGGTGATAGGGATCGTAGCCTTGCGTCATCTGCCTTAAACCTTGCCCCTTACGCGCAAATCACAGGGGCAGAGAGTAGTCAGCCCGGGCGGGCGGGGCAATGAGAAAGGTTAATGAAGGGTAGAGGCGTGATCGGGGTGGTCACGCCCTTTGCGGAAGGCACGCGGCATCGATGTTACCGATGTCATTCCGGCGAAGGCCGGAATCCATCTTGAGATGACCCAACCTGCGGCGATCTTTGAAGTGCCTCAGGATGGATCCGGCCTTCGCCGGGATGACATCGTGGACGCGGAAGAAGCCGTTTACTGAATGCCGCGAAGCTGCTTCAGCAGGGCGGCCTGCAATGTCTCGTTGCCGGCGACCACCTGACCGTTCCAGACCGAGCCGGGGCTGCCGGCGAAGTCGGAAACGAAGCCGCCGGCTTCCTTGACCATCAGCAGGCCCGGTGCCACGTCCCAGGGGGCAAGCCCGGCTTCCCAGATGGCGTCGTAGCGGCCCGAGGCCAGCCAGGCCATGTCCATGGAAATGGAGCCCGAGCGGCGGATGCCGGCTACCGCCGGGTTGATATGGGCAAGCTGGCGCAGTTGCAGGCTGTCATTGGCGGTGCCCTGCGTCTTGATGCCGGTGCAGACCACAGCGTCGGCCAGCGAGCGGCGGCCGGCGACGCGCAGGCGCTTGCGATCGTTGAGCCAGGCGCCGCCGCCCTTTTCGGCGGTATAGAGCTCGTCGAGCACGGGATTGTAGATCACCGAGGCGACGATTTCGTTGGCGCGTTCGAGCGCAATGGCGCAGGCGAAGAGCGGGATGGAATGCAGGAAATTGGTGGTGCCGTCGAGCGGATCGATCAGCCAGCGATGCTGGCCATCGGTGCCGGCCACTTCGCCACCTTCTTCCATGAGGAAAGCATAGGTGGGGCGGGCCTTGAGCAGTTCGTCATAGACGATCTGCTCGGCGCGGAGATCGGCCTTGGAGACGAAATCGGCCGGCCCCTTGCGGGAAACCTGCAGGTTCTCGACTTCGGAAAAGTCCTTGGTCAGCGACTTGCCCGCCTTGATGGCGGCGTTGACCATGACGTTGAGGATTGCTGAGCGTGCCATGGTCAGTCCGCCCGGCGCATATAGGTGGCTTCTGATGTATCGACCACGATACGCTCGCCCGCGGCAATGAAGGGCGGCACCATGACCTTGAGGCCATTGGCCAGCTTTGCCGGCTTGAACTGGCTGGAAACACTTTGGCCCTTCTGCACCGGATCGACCTCGGTGACTTCGAGCACGACATTGGGCGGGAAGCGCACGCCCAGCGGGGTCTCCTCGTGCATTTCGAGGGTGATCTTCATGCCGTCCTGCAGGAATGCGGCGCGCTCGCCGACAAAGTCCTTGGCCAGTTCGACCTGTTCGTAGCTGTCCTGGTCCATGAAGACCAGGCTGTCGCCCTGCTCGTAGAGATAGGTGAAGTCGCGAAATTCGAGCTCGACGGTTTCCACGGTCTCGGCCGAGCGGAAACGCTCGTTGAGCTTGGTGCCGCCGAGGATGGCCTTGAGTTCGACCTGGGCATAGGCGCCGCCCTTGCCCGGCTTGACGTGATCGACCTTGACCGCGACCCAGAGCCGGTCCTGATGGTTGACGACATTGCCGGGGCGGATTTCGTTGCCGTTGATCTTGGCCATTCTGCTGCTTTCGGATGCGCGATTGTCTGCTTGGGCCGTGCGCGCCGGATGGGGCTGGCCTGACGTTGATGGGGCTTTATGGGCGTGGCGGGCTTATTGCCCCAGAACCGAGGCGCGTTCAAGGGTCTTGCGGCTCGCCGGCCTCG
>CBIGSA010000370.1:0-3018 GCA_966192215.1 uncultured Devosia sp.
CTAGAGCATCAGGCGAATTGAATGAATCCTCTGGGATTCCCGGTTCGGCGATTTTGTGATTCACTGGGAGCGGAGGTGCTCCCATGTCCCATAGTTATTCATCAGACCTTCGGCAGCGGATTGTCGATGCGATATCGCAAGGTAGGTCGCGGCGGGGTGCCGCAGCTGACTTTCGGGTGTCTGCCGCCACGGCTGTGCGGCTCAAGCAGCGGTTGGATCGGACAGGCTCGATCGAGCCATCCCGGCAGGGACGTCCACGCGACAGCGGCAAGCTCGGGCCTTGGCGGGATGTGATCATCGCCAAGGTGCAGACGCAGCCGGATATCACCATGCCCGATCTGGCGGTGTGGCTTGCGGGGCAACACGGCGTGAGCGCCGATCCCTCAAACCTGTCCAAGCTGCTCTGCCGTGCAGGGTTCACGTTTAAAAAAAACACTGATGGCAGCGGAACGCGAACGCGCCGATGTCCGCCAGGAACGCGATGAGTGGCGCGACAATCGCCAGCCGGCGATGCGAAAGAGCCCGGGCCGTCTCGTCTTCGTCGATGAGACCTCGGTCAAGACCAACATGACGCCGCTGCGCGGCAGGAGCAAGAAAGGCAAGCGCCTTCAGGCCGATGCGCCCTTCGGCAAATGGAACACCCAGACCTTTATCGCCGGCCTGCGCTGCGATGCCATAACCGCCCCCTTTGTCGTTGACGGGGCCATGGACGGCGACAAATTCGACACCTATGTGCGCACCCAACTCGCACCGACCCTCAAGCCAGGCGACGTCGTCATCTGGGACAACCTCAACGTCCACAAGAGCCCAAGGGCGGCCGCGGCAATCGCCGAGAAGAAGGCATGGGTCCTGTTCCTGCCGCGCTACTCTCCAGACCTCAATCCCATCGAGATGGCCTTTTCCAAACTCAAGACGCTGCTGCGAAAGCAGAAGGCCAGAACCTACGACGATCTTTGGAAAGCCGTCGGCAAAGTCTGCGAGCTATTTACACAACAAGAATGCTGGAACTATTTCAGGCAAGCAGGATGCGTTGCACATTAAGCGCCCGACGCTCTAGCAGAATGGCAGAGGCCCGTCTTGACTTCGATCAAGACGGGCCTCTGCAATGTCGTCCTGTCGGGTTCAGCCGGCCGCGAGGACCGCCCGCTTGGCCATGACCTTCACCAGATTGGCGCGATATTCCGACGAGCCGTGGATGTCGGACATCATGTCGCTGGAATCGACGCCTTGCGAGGCGATCGCATCGGGCGACCAGTTGGCGCGCAACGCCGCCTCCATGCCCTGGTGGCGGAACACGCCGTCGGAACCGGCGCCGGTGACGGCGACGCGAACATCGCCGCCGGCATTCCTCGCCACGAACACGCCGGCCATCGCATAGCGCGACGCCGGATTGGGGAACTTGGCGTAACCGGCCTTGGCGGGTGCTTCGAATTCGAAGCCGGTGATGATCTCGCCATCCTCGAGCGCCGTTTCGAACATGCCGACGAAGAACTGGTCGGCCGCGACAGAGCGCTGGTTGGTGTGAACCGTCATGTTGAGCGCCAGCACCGCGGCCGGATAATCGGCGGCGGGATCGTTGTTGGCGACCGAACCGCCCATCGTGCCCATATGGCGGACATGCGGGTCGCCGATCATGCCGGCAAGCTCGGTGATCGCCCGGCAGGCCTGGCGCAGCAGCTGCGAAGCCGATACGTCGAAATGGCTGGTACCGGCGCCGATCCTGACGCGGGAGCCATCGACGGAGATCCCCTTCATCTCGGCGATATGCCTGAGATCGACGAGGTCGCTGGGGGATGCCAGCCGCTGCTTCATGGTGGCGATCAGCGTCATGCCGCCCGCCAGATATTTCGCCTCGTCGGCATTGCCGAAGACCGAGCTGGCCTCGGCGACCGAGGAGGCGCGGTGATAATGGGTCTGGTACATGACTTTCCTCCTCAGGCGTTGGCGAGTGCCCAGACCTTTTCAGGGGTCGCGGGCATGGTGAGCGTGTTGTTGCCGATCGCATCGGTGATGGCGTTGATCAGCGCCGGCGGCGAGCCGATCGCTCCGGCCTCGCCGCAGCCCTTGATACCGAGCGGATTGCTCGGGCAGGGCGTGTTCTGGTGCGATACGCTGAAGGACGGCAGGTCGTCGGCGCGCGGCATGGCGTAGTCCATGTAGCTCGCGGTCAGCAACTGGCCCTCCTCGCTGTACCGGACGCCTTCCAGCAGCGCCTGCCCGATGCCCTGGGCGATGCCGCCATGGACCTGGCCCTCGACGATCATCGGATTGATGATGTTGCCGAAATCGTCGGCGGCGACGAACTGCTTGACCTCGGTCTTGCCGGTTTCCGGATCGACCTCGACTTCGGCGATGTAGCAGCCGGCCGGGAAGGTGAAGTTGGCAGGATCGTAGAAGGCGCCTTCCTTCAGGCCCGGCTCCATGCCGGAGGGAAGGTTGTGCGCGGTATAGGCGGCAAGCGCCACCTGGAACCAGGGCAGCTTCTTGTCGGTGCCGGCGACCATCAGTTCGCCGTCCTTGATGACGATGTCGGCCTCGTCCGCCTCCATCAGATGGGCGGCGATCTTCCTGGCCTTGGCCTCGACCTTGTCGAGCGCCTTGACGATGGCCGACATGCCGACCGCGCCGGAACGCGAGCCGTAGGTGCCCATGCCCATCTGCACCTTGTCGGTGTCGCCGTGGACGATGTTGACCGAGGAGATCGGCACGCCGAGCCGGTCCGACACCAGTTGGGCGAAGGTGGTCTCGTGGCCCTGGCCATGGCTGTGCGAGCCGGTGAAGACGGTCACGCTGCCGGTGGGGTGCACACGGATCTCGCCGCATTCGAACAGGCCCGCGCGCGCGCCCAGGGCGCCCGCGATGTTGGATGGCGCAATGCCGCACGCCTCGATGTAGCTGGAGTAGCCGATGCCGCGCAGCTTGCCCTTGGCCTCGCTCGCCTTCTTGCGCTCCGAGAAGCCGGCCACCTCGGCCAGTTCCTTCGCCTTGTCCATCGAGGCGTGGAAGTCGCCCGTGTCG
>CBIGSA010000371.1:0-3001 GCA_966192215.1 uncultured Devosia sp.
CCAGGCGATAGGCTTCGGCCGAGCCGAAGCGGAACATGTCGTCATCAACCGAGCGAACCAGCGTCCGGGCGCCCGGCGCATCGAGGCCGGCCACGAGGCGGCCCAGGCCGCGCACGACGGCCACGGGAATGCGGCTGGTCTTGCCCTTGACGAGATCGGCGGCCCCGGCGAGTTCGTCGGCCAGCACGGTGATGGTGACATTGAGCGGGCGGCCATTGGCATCGACACCGCCGCGTAGGTCGTCGGTGACGAGCATGCCGGCCGCGCCGATGGCGACATCGGTCTGCCCCACCCGCCAGGGCCGGCCCAACGTGTCGGTGACGACGACGCCCAGCGCCACGCCGAAGCGCTCGCGCAAGCCGGCGCACAGCGCTCGCGCGGAGCGATCGGGATCCTCAGGCAGGCGCAATGCGAGGCCATCGGGAACGTTGGAGGTGTCTATGCCAGCGGCCGCCATGATGAGGCCGTGCCGTGTCTCGACGATCTTGGTGACGCCCCCTGGATGCACGCGTTCGGCGACGATGCGCACGGTATCGCCGGCTATGGCTTTTTCGCGGTCGGCAACGGGCACCTGCATGCCTTCGGCCTTGGAGACGATCTTGCTGGTGACGACAAGGATGTCGCCATCCCTGAGTGCGGCATCGGGATCTTCCACCAGCGATGCGTCGATGGCTGCGGCGATCAATGCGACGAGATCGTCGCCCGGCCCGATCTCCGGCACGCCCGTCACGCCCCAGACGGTGTATCGCGGCATCGCCATTGTTGTGACCTAGCTGGCTGGTGCGGCGGGCGCAAGGGCCCGCAGCCGCGGCAGGATTTCCTTGGCATACAGCGCGAGAAACCGGCTCTGGTCCTCGCCCGGTGCATGGAACACCAGATGGTCGAAACCATAGTCGATGTACGTCTTTATCGCTGCCACATGCTCATCGGGGTCGCTGGAAACGATCCATCTTTTGGCAACACGCTCGATAGGCAGGGCGTCGGCCAGACGCTCCATTTCTGCCGGGTCTTCCACCGAGTGCTTTTCCTCCGGTGTCAGCGACAGGGCGGCCCAGGCGCGCGTGTTGTTCAAGGCCAGTTCCGGATCGGGGTCGAACGAGACTTTCACCTCGATCATGCGTTCGAAGGGCAGGGCGGCACGGTCGGATTCGGCCCGGCCGAGGGCGACGTTGGGCAGCAACTGATCGACATAGAGTTCGGCACCCTTACCCGACGTGCAGATGAAGCCATCGCCGGCCCGGCCGGCATATTTAGCATTGAGCGGGCCGCCGGCGGCCAGGTAGATCGGCACCATTTTCTCCGGCTTGTCGTAGATGGTGGCATTCTGCGTCTTGTAGAATTCGCCCTCGAAAGTGACGCGATCCTCGCTCCAGAGCTTGCGGATCAGTGTCACCGCTTCACGCAATCGGGCCGAGCGCTCCTTGAGTTCGGGCCAGACCATGCCGGTGGATGGCACTTCGTTGAGGGATTCCCCGGTGCCGACGCCCAGGATGACGCGTTCAGGAAACATGGCGCCCAGCGTGCCGAAGGCGTGGGCGACGACCGAGGGATGGAGCCGGAATGTCGGGGTCAGCACCGACGTGCCGACGACGAGCTTTTCGGTGCGGGCCAAGGCCGCCGCCATCCAGGATGGGGCAAAGGGCGCATGGCCATCGGTGTGCTTCCAGGGCTGGAAGTGATCGCTGATGAAGACGGATTCAAAGCCGGCCTGTTCGGCCTCCATGGCGAAGCGCAGCAGTGTGTTGGGCGCAAACTGTTCTGCGGAAGCCTTGTAACCGAAGCGCATGCCTGTCCTCCAATGCTCGCCGGCCGCAATACTTTGACCAAATGGTCAAAATTGTCCATCGGATTCGTATGACCGAATGCGGTTGAGATAGCTGCCATCAGCGGCTATCTGGTGCCATCGCTTACACCATCCCGCAATGAACAAGGCATATATCGGCATGATTCCCGACTTTCTCGTCACCCATTCCGGTGGCTTCCATGCCGATGAGCTGCTCTCGAGTGTTGTGCTGACAAGGCTGTTTCCGCAGGCGGAAATCAAGCGGAGCAGGGCGCCTGAATGGATCACGCCCGGGCCCGATCGCATCGTCTATGATGTCGGCGGCGCCTATGATGCCGAAAAGCGCATTTTCGACCATCACCAGCGCGGCGCGCCGCTGCGTGGCGATGGCCAGAACTATAGCTCGTTCGGCCTGATCTGGAAGCATTATGGCCGCGACTATCTGGCCACCTCGAACGTGCCCGAGGCTCACATAGAAACCATTCACACCTCATTCGATGCGGACTTTGTGCTGCCCGTGGACCTGGTGGACAACGGTGCGTTGAGCCCGTCGGGTCCGCTGGGCGACCTGACGCTGCCGGTGCTGCTGGAAACGCTGAAGCCGGATTTCGACAATGCCGATCCGGAAGCCGAGACCAGGGCCTTTCTCGCCGCATTGGCGGTGGCCCGGACTTTTGTCGAAGCCGCCATCGCCCGCAGCGCCGCCAAGCTGCGCGCCGAAGGCATTGTACGGCAGGCGATCGACAAGGCAGGACTGAGCCGCGTCCTCGAACTGCCCATGGGCATGCCGTTCCGGCCGGCCATCGTGAAGGCCGGCGCCGATCATCTGCTGTTCGTGGTGCATCCGCGCGAAAAGGACTGGTGCCTGACGACCATCCGCCGCGGCGACGATGGTTTCGCCGTGCGCGCCGATCTGCCAGCGGCCTGGGCGGGCCTCAGCAATGGCGAACTGGAAGCGGCCAGCGGCGTCATCGGCGCCAGCTTCTGCCACAATGGCCGCTTCGTTGCCGCCGCCAAGACGCGCGACGCCGCATTGGCCATGGCCGAACTTGCGGTGGCCGAAGCTTTGGCGGGCTGAGCCCAAAGGCCGATATCGATGCTCTCGGCCGCCTTCAACAGCCAATTTTAGTTCCATAATATATATTATGCGAACGATGAATTAGCGGCATGGCTGGCGCTGTGACCTGTCCCCTAAGCTGCTAGACTGCGCGCCGATCC
>CBIGSA010000372.1:0-2975 GCA_966192215.1 uncultured Devosia sp.
CGGTGAAAATGCGCTGATACTGCTTCATGAGTTCGGCACGTTCGGCATTGTCGCTGGTGGTGATGAACGCGTTGACCGTGTCGACCAGTTCCTGCTCGAACGGCAGCAGGTCAACCGTGCCGTCCGACCCGGCCTTGTGGAACGGATGGGTCCGCGGTCCGGTGGGAGCCAGCATGGTCGTGCCCTGGACAACGGAGACCACTTCCGAACCCTGGCGTTCAACGCTCCAGTCGAACTGGCCGGACTGAGCCAGGTCGTCCCGCGCCGTGCCGGTCTGGAAGCTGGCGATCACGCGGATTCCCAGCGGTTCCATCATGGCGATGACGCCTTCGGCGAGGTTGGTATCGGTGCCGTAGTCGGTATTGGCCAGCAGTGTGATCTCGATATCGGCGCCGCCGGCTTTGTCTGCCGGGAAGTTGCGGATGCCGTTGCCGTCGGTATCAGTCAGGCCGAGGCCATCGAGCAGGGCTTTTGCCGCTTCGAGATCGTACGGATAGTATACGGTCGAAGCCTTGTCGTAGTAGGTGGTGCCGGCATAGAGGCCGCCCGGATAGATGGCGGTGAAGGGCCCTCGGATAAGCGACTCACCCAGGCGCTGGCGATCGACGGCAATCGAGATCGCCTTGCGGAAGTCCAGCTCACGGTTGAGTTCACGAACAGCCTGGCCGCGCTCGTCCGGCTCACCCCAGCCGTTGCCGGAGAGGTTCATGCGCAGGGCGTAGCCGATGGTGCGGGCACCGAACTGCAGACGCGCCGGGGCGCTGTCCTCGGCGGAGCGGCGCAGGGCCTCGACATAGCTTTCGGCCTGCTCGAGGTTGGAGAAGTCGCCCGAACCGGCAACGGCCTGCACGTCGCGATCCGCCCAAGTCGAGAGGCGATAGTGCATCTCGTTGAGATAGGGCAGCTGGTTGCCGTTTTCATCGACCTTCCAGTAGTAGGGGTTGCGGCGCATGACGATGATGTCGTCAGGCCGGTATTCCACCGGGACCCAGGCGCCCATCACCGGAATGTTCATATATTCCGGCGGGAAGGCGTTCTTGTACTCTTCATAGGTGTTGTCGGGATTGTACTTGGGATGCTGCGGCTTGAGGATGTGGCTCGGGCCGGGGCAGAACGAGTCATAGGCCATCGCGTAGAGATACTGCGTGGGCCGGACCTCCTCGAACGTCCATTTGATGGTGTAGGGGTCCAGCGCCTCGAGCTTGGTGTTGACGCCAAAGCGCTCCGGCGTTCCGGTGCCGGAGGGGACGGCGCTGACATTGGGATCCTGGACGTTGTCTTCCCAGTAGAACATCACGTCTTCGGCGTCGAAGGGGTCGCCGTCGGACCATTTGGCGCCTTCGATCAGGTGCATGGTCAGCTCATGGCCGTCCTCGCTCCATTCCCAGCTCTTGGCCAGGTTCGGCAGGGGCTCGAGCTCATCGGCCTTGACCATGAAGAGCGGACCAGTGCGCGTCAGGCATTCGGAGAGGCCGATATCGATGCCGCCCCAGCCCTGGGACTGGCCGCCGATGTAGTTCCAGCCTTCCGGCCGGCCGCCGATCACGTGGCGCATCACGTCGCCATAGACGCCCACGCCGTCAGGCATGTTGCCGGTCTTGAACACCAGCGGTTCCTTGGGCAGGCGCTCGGCCACGGGCGGCAAGGTGCCAGCATCGACATATTTCGCGGTAACCCAGTCGGGCTCGTGATATTCAGGCAGCGCCTTGTATTCCTGGATGTCGGAGACGCTGACAAAGGTGGGTTCGCTCTGTGCGGAAAATTCCGGCGGGTCCGGAAGCTCGCCCGTCAAATCCTGGGCCGGTACCGCAAGCAGCGAAACGCCCAGCATCAGTCCTGCCCCGCCAAGGGCATAAGCATGCTTTCTCATAAAACCTCCCATTTGCACGGCGACGGCATTTTGGCCGCTGGCCGGCATTCCCTTCCGGCATCTTCCGTGCTGACGGGCAAATGGTACGCCTTGCCTTGGGCGAAGCAATCCGGAATGATAGAGACTTCTTCCGGGTTTCAAAGAATTTGGCGGATAAGTATGATTGTTGAAAGCCCCGTCCAGCCGCGCAGCGCGCGCGAAAAAGCACCCCGCCCCACGCCCCGGCCGGACCGGAGCTTTTATTCCTCGGGCAAGGCCTTCGGCCGCTTCGGCATCCGCTCCTTTGCGCCCCAGATCATGCCACAGCCGCACAGCCATGGGCATATCGAGTTCAACTGGCTGACGCGCGGCACGATGGACTATGTGTTCGATGGTGGTCCGGTCACCGTGGGGGCAGGGCGGCTGGTGGCCTTCTGGGCCGGCATCCCGCACCAGACGGTGGGGTTGAGCGATATCGGGGACGGGCGGCAGCTCAATATATATCTGCCCATGGATGCCTTTCTGGAGATGCCCCAGCTCGGACGCCTGACCGAGACGCTAATGGGCGGCGCGGTCATTCAGCTCAATCCCGACTGTATCGGGCTCGAAACGCTGGATCGCTGGCACCAGGACTATCGCAGCGGCAATGCGCTGAGGACCGATATCGTGCGCTCGGAAATCGGTACCATGTTCCGCCGCGCCGCGATCACCGGCTGGGATACGCTGCTCCCCGCCTGGGTGGAGCATAGCGGCACCCGCACCCGCACCGGATCGCCCGTGCGCTATGTGGTGCGCATGGTGCGCCATATCGTGGAGAATATTACCGATCCGCTAGGCGCCGAGGACATTGCCCGGGTGGTAGGCCTGCACCCGAACTATGCGACCAACCTCTTCACCAAGGTGATGCATATCTCGGTGCAGAAATTCGTTACCCGCATGCGGCTCATCCGCGCCCGCTCGCTGCTGTTCGATGGCAGCCTCTCCATCGCCAACGTGGCCTTTCATGCCGGCTTTGTCAGCCAGACGCAGTTCTACGAGCATTTTCGGAAGGCCTATGGCATGACGCCAAGCCAGATGCGCAAGGATACGATTGAAGGTTAGAGAGATGACCGTTAGTCAATACTGG
>CBIGSA010000373.1:0-2956 GCA_966192215.1 uncultured Devosia sp.
CCATCGGCCCGCAGCTTGTCGAGAATGTCATAGGCGCTCAACGGCGCCTCGGAATGGTTGAGCGCGCCCAACACCAGGCCCTGGTTGCGCGTCAGGTCGCCGGGAACATCGTGACTATGCGCCATGGCTCGCTCTCCTGCCAAACAGCCGCGAAACGGGAACCGCCAGCGACACAAGGAATATGACCAAAGCCATCACCACAATCGAGGGCCCGGACGCGGTATCCCACGTTCTTGATCCGAACAGTCCCCCGACCACGGCAATGCCCCCCAGCACGGCTGCCACTGCGGCCATTGCTTCGGGTGTCGCGCTCAGCCGCCGCGCGGTGGCGGCGGGGATGATGAGCAGAGACGTGATGAGCAGCACGCCCACCAGCTTCATGGCGATCGCAATGACCGACGCCATCAATATCATCAGCACCAGCCGGCTCACCTCCGGCCGCAACCCCTCGGCCTCCGCCAGTTCCGGGCTCACCGTGGAGGCCAGCAGCGGCCGCCACGCAAGGATGAGGATGGCGAGAATGGCGACACCCCCACCATAGATGATGACGATGTCCTCCACCGAGACCGCCAGGATATCCCCGAACAGAAACCCCATCAGGTCGATACGAACAGTGGTGAGGAAGCCCACCAGCACTAGCCCCACCGCCAGCGTCGAATGGCTCAGAATCCCCAGTAGTGCATCGGTCGATAGCGTCGCCTGCCGCTGCAGCACGATCAGCGCCCCGGCTACCAGGGCCGCCACGGCAAACACGCCCAGCGTCATGTTCATCGACAAGATGATGCTGAGCGCCACGCCCAGCAAAGCCGAATGCGCCATCGTATCCCCGAAATAGGCCATCCGCCGCCACACGACGAAGCAGCCCAGCGGCCCCGCCACAATGGCCAGGCCAATGCCGGCGATGAGCGCGCGCGAGAAATAATCACCGAACATGGTCATGCCCCTCGTGGTGACGGTCATGCGCGTGGTCGTGCTCATGCCCTTCGGCCACCACGCACCCATCGTCATGGTGCTCATGGTCGTGATGGTGCTCATAGATGGCCAGCGTATGTGCCGCCCGCTCGCCGAACAGTTTGAGATATTCCGGGCTCCGCTTCACCGCCGAAGGCGTGCCGCGGCAGCAGACATGCCCGTTGAGGCAGATCACCGTATCGGTCTCGGCCATCACCACATGCAGGTCGTGCGAAATCATCAATATGCCGCTCCGCGTCGTATCGCGGATCTGCCGCACCAGTTCATAGAGCGCGACTTCCCCGGAAAAATCGACGCCCTGCACCGGCTCGTCCAGCACCAGCAGGTCCGGCTTGCGGATCATCGCCCGGGCAAACAGCACGCGTTGGAATTCCCCGCCCGACAGCTCCTGCACGGCCGCCTTGAGCAGCCGTTTTGCGCCCACCGCTTCCAGTGCCGCGTCGATATCGGCAGGCGAATGCCGTCCGGTCAGCGTCATCAGCCGCTCAACCGTCAGCGGCAGGGTCCAGTCGATGCTCAGCTTCTGCGGTACATAGCCGATGCGCAGCCCCTTCTGCCGCGACACCGTGCCCGTTGTTGGCTTCAGCACGCCCGTCGCCAGCTTGGCCGTGGTCGATTTGCCCGAGCCGTTCGGGCCGATCAGCGTCACGATCTCGCCGCGCGCAATCGTCAGGTCGACTCCGCTGACCAGGGTCCGCCCGCCGCGCGTAACGCCAGCATTGCTGAGCGTGATGAGAATATCTTTCGGCGCCATGGCATCCATAGATCTGTCGGGCTCCATTTCTCCCGCCCCTTGCAGGGGGCGAAGCCGGGCTGGGCGTCGAGGCTGGTGAAATCTCGAAAACGCCCCTTGACCCACTCCAATACGTTATAGCATAACACAGCTGCAAGCGTAATAACATAACATATCACGAGGCCGCGATGAAACTGCTCGCCCCCTTCGCCCTGCTGACCATGGCGCTGCTCTCCACCACCGCAATGGCGGCGCCCGATGTCGTGGCCTCCATCAAGCCGGTCCATTCCCTCGTTGCATCGGTCATGGCCGGCGTGGGCGAGCCGACCCTCATCGTCAAGGGTTCGGCCTCGCCCCACACCTATGCCCTCAAGCCCTCCGATGCCGGCGCCCTCGAATCGGCCGATATCGTCTTCTGGACAGGCCATGGCATGGAGCTTTTCCTGGCCGATGCGCTCGAAACCCTGGCCACCGATGCCACGGTGGTCGAACTGGCCGATTCCCCAGGCATCACCCTGCTTTCCGTCCGCGAGGGCGGCGCATTCGAGGCCCATGCGCATGAAGGCGAGGAGCACGGGGATGAAGAGCATGATCATGAGCACCAGGAGCACGACGACGAGCTTGGCGAAGGCGACATGCATTTCTGGCTCGATCCGGAAAATGCCAAGCTGATGGTCACCCACATCGCCACCACGCTGGCTGAGGTTGATCCCGAAAACGCCACCGCCTACCAGGCCAATGCCGAGGCCGAATTGGTCAGGCTCGACGAACTCGAAGCCGAACTTGCCGCCACCCTGGCTCCGGTCGCCGACAAGCCCTTCATCGTCTTCCACGACGCCTATCAATATTTCGAAGCCCGCTTCGGCCTCACCCTGGCCGGCTCGGTCACCGTCACGCCCGAAGTCATGCCCGGCGCTGCGCGTATCGACGAGCTCAAGGCCAAGGTGGCCGAACTGGGCGCCACCTGCGTCTTCGCCGAACCCAATTTCGAACCCACGATCATCGCCGCCATCACCGAGGGCAGCCCGGCCCAGTCAGGCGTACTGGACCCTGAGGGTGGCGCCCTCGCCGAAGGCCCGGACCTCTATCCCACCCTGCTGCGCGGCCTCGCCACCAGCCTGGTGGATTGCCTGCAATAGTCGCCGGGAACCCCTCCTAGCCTCCCCTGATCGGGGAAGGAACAGATCGGGGAAGGAACAGATCGGGGATGGGCACCATATTGCCTTACCCACCGCGCGGCTCCTCCCCCTG
>CBIGSA010000374.1:0-2939 GCA_966192215.1 uncultured Devosia sp.
TCTTCATGACCTTCGCCTGGTATGGGCAACTGAAATTTCCCGGCGCAGCGCTTTGGGTCGTAGTGCTGGCGAGCTGGGGCATCGCCTTTTTCGAATACTGGCTGGCCGTGCCGGCCAACCGCATCGGCTATGGGGTCTATTCGGGGGCCGAGCTCAAGACTATCCAGGAAGTCATCTCCCTCTCGGTCTTCGTGCTATTCGCCGTGTTCTACCTGGGCGAGAAGTTCACCTGGAACCATGGCATCGGCTTCGCCATGATCGCGCTGGGGGCGTTCTTCATCTTCAAGGGGCCGCTCAAGTAGCAGGCATCCAGCTTGGGAATGGATCGGGCAGCCGGGCCCAAGCCTCGGGCTCGTATTTGCGCGCGGGGACCAGGCAGGCATCGAGGGCGCGCGTGATGGCTGCCTCTTGCATCGGATCGGTGCCGATGAAGACGATTTCCTGGAGGCGGTCGCCCCAGACCGGGTCGAGATAGGGCGCCATCGATGCGCGCCAGTCGGCATCGTCGGGCCAGCGCTGGCGGGGCACGGAGGCCCACCACAGCCCGCGCCGCTGGGTGCGCACCAAGGCCCCGGCCTGGCTGATTTCGCCGACATGGTGGGGCCGCGTCGCCAGCCAGAAAAATCCTTTGGCGCGGATCACGCCGGGCCATGAGGACTGGATGAAGCGATCCAGCAGGAGCGGATTGAACGGGCGGCGCGCGCGATAGACAAAGGAGCGAATGCCATATTCCTCGGTTTCGGGCACATGGTCGCGGAAGCCGTTGAGTTCCTTGAACCAGAGCGGGTTGGCCTGGGCAGCTTCCAGATTGAACAGGCCGGTATCGAGAATCTCGCCCAGATCGACCTGGCTGAAATCGGTTTCGAGCAGGCGCGCCACCGGATTGAGCGCCTTGACGATAGTCCGCGCGGCCGTAAGGTCGGTCGGGCTGGCGGTGGAGACCTTGTTGAGCACGATGACATCGGCGAACTCGATCTGGTCGACGAGGAGATCGACCAGTGTCCGCTCATCGCCCTCGCCGGCCGTCTCGCCGCGATCACGCAGGAAATCGGACGAGGCATAGTCCTTGAGCAGGCTCGCGCAATCGACCACGGTGACCATGGTATCGAGCCGGGTCAGGTCGGCGAGCGAAAAGCCGCGTTCGTCGCGGAAGTCGAAGGTGGTGGCCACCGGCAGGGGTTCGGAAATACCGCTGGATTCGATGAGCAGGTAATCGAAACGTCCATCAGCGGCGAGGCGTGTGACCTCCGCCAGCAGATCATCGCGCAGGGTGCAGCAAATGCAGCCATTGCTCATTTCGACCAAGGCTTCCTCGGTGCGCGAAAGGTTGGCGCTACCCTCACGGACCAGCGCCGCGTCGATGTTGACCTCGCTCATGTCGTTGACGATGACCGCGACTTTGCGGCCCTCGCGGTTGTTGAGGATGTGATTGAGTAGCGTGGTCTTGCCGGCGCCGAGAAAGCCGGAAAGGACGGTGACGGGAAGCTTGCTGGGGGACATTGTGCGCTCTCCACTGGATGATGCGGAGGAGGCGGCGAAACGCCCCCTCCCCGCTTGCGCCCCAAAGGCGGAGCGCGAAGGCACGATAGGGTCAGTGCACGGCGCCGGAGCCACCGACCGCCACGATGTTGTAAGGCGCGCCAGCCACGGGAATCGTGCCTGTCTCGGTGAAGCTGGCGATATCGATGAGGTGAACCTGGCCCTGGTTCGGATCGGTCACCGCCACCACGTCACCGGCCACGGCGATACGCGGGCGCGGCAGGCTCCATTCGCCGTCCATGGAATAGGGCTCGGTGACGGCAACGGACTGGGCGATTTCGCCCTTGACTATATCGAGCTGGCGAAGCTGGCCGTCTTCGGTGAAGACATAGGCAAATTTCGGCCGGACCGGATCGGCAGCAAAATGAACGCGGCGGGTGGGCAGATCGATGAGCCGGAAGGGGGTTTCGGCCGAGGGATCGATGGTCACGACTTTGTCGGCACCAAAGTTGCCGAGGAAATATTGCAGGCCAATGCCGCCCAGGAGCGTGGTGGACTTGCCCTCGGGCAGGCCGGCATAGGGCAGAAGGGTGATTTCCGGCGCGCCGGAGCCGGTGACGATCAACAGACCCTCAGCACAGGCAATGGCCAGCATATTGCCCGACGACGCTTCGCCATGCAGGTCCGGGCAGGCATGGAGATCGCCCAACACAGCGCCGGAGGCGTCGAGCACGTTGACGCCGATAGGCAGCGCGGTGGGATCGGCCGGATTGGGGACGGAGACGATGGTGTAATCGCCCCAGGGTGCGGCCACGCCGTGGTGGGGCGCCCCGCTGTCGAACTCGGCCGCTACAAGATCGCCGCCGTCGAGCCAATCGGCTTCGCTGAGGACGCGGGTCTTGCCTTCGCCGTCGAAGAAGAGAGCGATCTTGCCGTCATGCTCAACAAAGTGGACCGGCTTTTCGCCTGATACGATGGAGTCGACCGCGGCGGGATCGGCGATGTCGATATCGCCGTGATCGCCATGGTCGTCGATATGAATGCCGGAGGCGATGGCCGAGACCTGGTTGCCAGAACCCTGCACGGCATAGACCGCTTCGCCCGAATGGGTGGCGTAGAGCGAGGCAGGGCTGGCCAGCGGGAAAGTGGCGAGCGTCTCGCCCGTAGCCAGATCGAGCGCGGTTACACTGGGCTGGGCGTGATCGGCGATGAAGAGGCGCCAGGCCGAGACGTCATCGGCGAAGGCCGGGGCGGTAAGCGCGGTGGCGGCGAGGAAGGGGAGCAGGAAGCGAGCGCGCATGATGTCTCCGATATGTTAGCACGTTACGTAGTAGGTGAAATTTGGGTGGGTGGTCCGGCGGAGCGGGGGGGCGCCCCCGCCCCCCCCCCCCCCCCGGCGGGGGGCCCGGGGGGGGGGGAGGGGAGATGGGGGAACGCAAAGAGGAAGAGAACCAAACAGA
>CBIGSA010000375.1:0-2924 GCA_966192215.1 uncultured Devosia sp.
CGGCCGTGGGCGCGGGGCTGGCGCTCTGCGGCGCCGTGATGCAGGCGCTGACGCGCAATCCGCTGGCCGATCCCTATCTGCTGGGCCTGTCGTCGGGCGCCTCGCTGGGCGCCGTTACCTTCCTGCTGGCCGGGGCGAGCCTGCTGATGCCGCTCGGAGCGTTTCTCGGGGCTGGAGCCGCCATGGCCCTGACGCTGCTGGTCACCCGGTTGCTGGGCGGTGCCACGCCGACCCGGGCCATTCTGGCGGGCATTTCGATATCGGCGCTGGCGGCCGCAGCGACCTCGTTCCTCATCTTCTGGTCGGCCACCGGTGATTCCTACCGGGAGATCCTGAGCTGGCTTATGGGCTCGCTGAGCGGCGTCATCTGGCCGGAAGCACTGCTAGTGCTGGTCGCCCTGGCTTTGGCTGGTCTGCCCGTGCTGCTGTCGGGTCGCTCGCTCGATGCATTTGCCTTCGGCGACACCGCCGCCGCGACGCTGGGCATCGACGTTGCCAGGCTCCGCTGGTGGCTGCTCGGCGGCACCGCGCTGCTCACCGGCACTCTGGTCTCCATCGGCGGCGCCATCGGCTTTGTCGGCCTCATCGTGCCGCATGTGGCCCGGCTGGTCACCGGCTCGCGCCATCGCCTGCTGCTGCCAGTGGCCATGCTGCTGGGCGCCAGCTTCATGGTGTGGACCGATACGGCCGCCCGCAGCCTGTTCGAGCCGCGTGAGCTGCCCGTGGGCATCATCACCGCCCTGCTCGGCGCGCCGATCTTTCTCCTCGTGCTGCTGCGCTATAGGCGGATCACATGAGCGCCGGCTTACTCATCAGGGGCGTCGGCGTGGCGTTAGGCGGCAACGCCATCCTCCGTGGCGTCGACATGGCAGCACCCATGGGCCAGGTCACCGGACTGATCGGCCCCAATGGCGCCGGCAAATCTACGCTGCTGCGGGCCATTCTCAATCTCGTGCCGGCCACGGGCTCGGTGCGCTTCGAGGGAACCGACCTCCCTGCCCTGCCCCGCCGGTCCCGCGCCCAATTCACCGCCTTCGTCGAACAGAGCAGCGACACCGATGCGCGGTTGACGGCACAGGAGGTGGTGCTATTGGGCCGCATCCCCTTCCAGTCCATCTGGCAGGCAAGCCCATCCGCCGCAGATCTGGCGCAGGCCGAGGCCGCATTGGCTGCCGTGGACATGACAGCCTTTGCCGACCGGCTCTATCACACGCTATCCGGTGGCGAGCAGCAGCGCATCCAGATCGCCCGCGCCCTGGCGCAACAGCCGCGACTCCTGCTGCTCGACGAGCCCACCAGCCATCTCGATGTGCATGCGCAATTGGCTATGCTCGACCTGTTGCGCCGGCACGCCCGCAATGGTGCCGCCGTGCTGCTGGCGCTGCACGATCTCAACCTGGCGGCCAGCTTCTGCGACTCGCTGATCGCGCTGCATTCGGGGCGCGTCGCCGCTGCCGGAGCACCGGGCGATGTGCTGACCCCTGCCCTGCTCCGCCAGGTTTATGGCGTCGAGGCAACGATTTTGCGCCACCCCGGCGATGGTCGTCCGCTCATTGCCTATGACCTGCCCGGCTAAATCGATATCGCCACGCAATTGCGATTGACATTCCCGCAGCGGCAAACCAAAAATTTGATCGACTGGTCAAATTTCGGACCTGCGGCATAGGGAGGCGCGCATGGAATTCGGCATCACCTTCAAGGGTTTCATCGAGGCCGAACGGGCGCGCTATCTGGTGCGCGCCGCAGAATATGCCGGGTTCAGCTATTGCTGGTTCTATGACAGCCACATTCTCTGGCGCGATTGCTACGCCGCCATTGCCATGTGCATGGAACACACGACCAATATGCGCTTCGGCCCGCTGGTGACCAATCCCGACGTGCGCGACTGGTCGGTGGCCGCCTCCATCTTCGGCTCGCTCTCCAAGCAAAGCGGTGGCCGCTTCGACCTGGCGGTAGGCCGCGGCGACTCGTCCATGCGCGTCATGGGAAAGAAACCGGCAACCCTGGCCCGCGTGGCCGAATTCATCGCCAAGACGCAGGCCATGGTGCGCGGCGAGGAAGTCACCTACGGCGAAATCCCCGCCGCAGTGAAATTTCCCTGGGCGGTCGGCCACAAAATGCCGAGCTGGATTGCCGCCTATGGCCCGCTGGCACTCAAGACCGCCGGCGAGCATGCCGATGGCGTGGTGCTGCAACTGGCCGATCCGGGCCTCTGCAAATGGTTCACCGACCAGTGCATCACCGCCGGCAAGGCAGCCGGCAAGGATATGAGCAAGTTCCGCTCCATGGCCGCCGCGCCCGCCTATTTCGGCGACAAGGCCCGCGCCATCGAGGCGACCAAGTGGTTCCCGGCCATGGTGGGCAACCATGTGGCCGATATCGTCGAAAAATACGGCGCTGACAGCGACCGGATCCCCAAGAGCCTCACCAGTTATATCGAGAAGCGCCGCGGCTACGATTATTCCAAGCACGGCCAGTCGGATAACCCGTTCCTCGATTTCATCACGCCCGACGTGGTGGAGAATTTCTGCGTCCTGGGCGAGCCGGAAGACCATATCGCCAAGATGCACGCCCTCAAGGATGCGGGCGTGACACAGTTCAACATCTATCTCGACAGCGGCGATGAGGAAGAAATCATCGCCAATTACGGCCGCCACGTCATTCCAGCGTTCCGCTAGGTGAGACCAATCGAGGTTCAGCCGAGGCTGCGCCGAAAATGTCGGTTTTCGAGAACCGGAGCGCAGCGTACATTTGGTACGTGAGCACCGGAAGCGCAGAAAACTGGCATTTGCAGGCCAGCATCGGCTGAATGTCGGCTGGTCCTAGGCGTCGGAGTTTTCGATCCGCCCGTTGAAGCGTTCGAGGAACGCCGCCTTGTGGCGCGGCTCCACGCGCACGACGAAGCCCGAGCCCTGCTCGGTCGG
>CBIGSA010000376.1:0-2909 GCA_966192215.1 uncultured Devosia sp.
GCAGCGCGGGATCGAGCTCGATATCGATGCCATCGATATCGAGGATGCGGCGACCTACAAGCTCTATGCCCGCGGCGATACCTACGGCATCTTCCAGTTTGAAAGTGCCGGCATGCGGCGGGCGCTGATGGAGCTCAAGCCCGACCGCATCGAAGACCTCATCGCCATGAACGCGCTCTATCGGCCCGGTCCGATGGACAATATTCCCAGCTTCATCAACCGCAAGCATGGCACCGAGGATGTGGAATATCCCCATCCCAAGCTGAGCGAAGTGCTCGATGAGACCTATGGCATCATCGTCTATCAGGAGCAGGTGATGCAGATCGCCCAGCTCCTTTCCGGCTATTCGCTGGGCGAAGCCGACATGCTGCGCCGCGCCATGGGCAAGAAGATCAAGGCGGAGATGGACAGCCAGCGCGTCCGCTTCCGCGAAGGCGCCGGCCCGAACGGGGTGAGCGAAGGGCTGGCCGACGAAATTTTCGACCTCCTGGCCAAGTTCGCGAACTACGGCTTCAACAAGAGCCACGCGGCCGCCTATGCCTGGGTCAGCTACCAGACGGCCTATCTCAAGGAACATTTCCCGCACGAATTCTACGCCGCGTCGATGACGCTCGACATGGCGCAGACCGACAAGCTCAGCGACTTCCGCCGCGAGGCCGGCAAGAAGGGCATCGAGGTCGTGCCGCCCTGCGTCAACCGCTCGGAAGTCGTGTTCTCGGTGAAGGAAGACCGCATCCACTACGGGCTGTCGGCGGTCAAGGGCGTGGGCCGGGCCATGGCCGAGCATATCGTCGAGGTGCGGGGCAAGGTGCCGTTCAAGGATCTGGGGGATTTTGCCCGCCGCGTCGATCCGCGCGTGCTCAACAAGCGGACGCTGGAGACACTGGTCAATGCCGGCGCCTTCGATGGCCTGGTGCCGCGCCGCGAGGTGGCCTTCGCGGCCATTGATACCGTCATGGGCACAGCCCAGGCGCTGACGGCCGATCGCAGCACGGGGCAGGGCTTCATGTTCGACGATCCGGCCGATACCGCCTTCCGGCTGCCGGCGGGCGTGCCTGCCTGGACGACGACCGAAAAGGCCGATCGGGAACTCTCGGCCATCGGCTTCCACCTCTCGGCGCATCCGCTCGACGCCTATGCGGACCTGTTCGAAAAGCTGCGGGTGCAGCGCTGGGGCGATTTCGAGCGCGCCGTCAAGGATGGCGCCTCGGCCGGGCGCCTGGCCGGCACGATCAGCGGCCGGCAGGACAGGCGCACCCGCAAGGGCACGCCGATGATGATCCTGACGCTCAGCGACCAGACCGGCAGTTTCGAAGTCATCGCCTTTTCCGAGCAGATCACCGAATTCGGTGCCCTGCTGCAGCCGGGCAAGTCGGTGATCCTGCAGGTCGGCGCCGACGAACGCGCCGAAGGCATCAGCCTGCGCCTGCTTTCGGCCCAGGCGATCGATGGCATTGAAGATACGATCGAACGGCGCCTTACGGTCTTTGCCGCCGACGTCAAGGCGCTCGGCCCGATCAATGCCCAGCTCAAGCGGGGCGGGGAGGGCAAGGTCAACTTCGTCGTCATCCGCGACGGCGGCGCACGGGAATACGAGATCGAACTGCCGGGCGCCTATCGCATCACGGCCGAAGTGGCCGGCGGCATCAAGGCGCTCGACGGCGTGACGGATGTAAGGCTGAACTGAGGGCAGGGGGCATGTCGCCCCAGCCACCGACCGGCACCGAGGCGAAGCCTGCCCCATGTCGCAGCAACGTCTATCGAAAACCGCATCACAGGCGGCGCTTTGGCGCGACCCTTGCTATTCCCCTGCTCTTCCCCTATATCGCCCCTGCGTTTGACTGCGCGTCAGCGCGATTTCACACACGAGGCAGGCTTTCTGGGAACGGAAAACCATCCGGTGGCGGGCAACCGTCGCAAGGCTTCGTGGAGGCATCAACCGGTAAACAAGGAGCAGCCAACATGGCTCTGCCCGATTTTTCTATGCGTCAACTGCTCGAAGCAGGCGTCCACTTCGGTCACCAGAAGCACCGCTGGAACCCCAAGATGGAGCGCTATATTTTCGGCGTTCGCAATGACATCCACATTCTCGACCTGAGCCAGACTGTGCCGGCCCTGAGCCGCGCCCTGCAGCTCGTCAGCGACACCGTGGCCGATGGCGGCCGCGTGCTGTTCGTCGGCACCAAGCGCCAGGCTGCGCCGCTGGTGGCCGATGCCGCCAAGCAGTCGGCCCAGTATTACGTGAATTCCCGCTGGCTCGGCGGCACGCTGACCAACTGGCAGACCATTTCGAACTCGATCGCGCGCCTGCGCGAACTCGAATCGATGAGCGAAGACGATCTCGCCCTGCGCACCAAGAAGGAGCGCCTGATGATGTCCCGCGAGCAGGAACGCCTTGAGCGCGACCTGGGCGGCATCAAGGACATGGGCAATCTGCCCTCGCTGCTGTTCGTGATCGACACCAACAAGGAAGCCAACGCGATCAAGGAAGCCCGTCGCCTGGGTATTCCGGTCGTGGCTATCGTCGATACCAATTGCGATCCGGATACCGTCGACTATGCCATCCCCGGCAATGACGACGCCAGCCGCGCCCTCGAGCTCTATGTGTCGCTCGTGTCCCGCGCTGCCATCGACGGCATCGGCCGTTCGTCCTCCGCTCTCGGCGCCGATCTGGGCGCTGCTGCCGAAGCACCGGCTGAAGAGCTCCCGGGCGACGAAGCAACCGTCAACTAAGTTCGGTATCCCGGACTCGTTCTGATTTGAACCAATGCGACCCCTGCAATGGGGTCGCCAAGAGGTGAACCCATGGAAATCACTGCAGGAATGGTCAAGCAGCTCCGCGACTCGACCGGCGTCGGGATGATGGACTGCAAGAAGGCCCTGGCCGAAACCAATGGCGACATGGAAGC
>CBIGSA010000377.1:0-2891 GCA_966192215.1 uncultured Devosia sp.
TCTTGAGCTCGGCTCCTGAATAGGTGCCATAGCCGATCCGATTGGCCGGCACCGCCAGCCAATACTCGAAAAAGGCGATGCCCCAGCTCGCCAGCACCACCACCCACAGCGCCGCGCCGGGAAATTTCAGGTGCCCATACCAGGCGAAGGTCATGAAGAGATTGGACGCGATCAGCAGCCCGACAGGCGCGAGCGTGGCGACATTGAAGCCCAAGGCTTCCTCCAGCGACAAAGAAACGACCGGTTCCATCCCGGCCGCGCTTCTTACCCGTCGCCATTGCCTGGTGGAAGCGGGATTCTCAGCCTTGCCCCCGGGGAGAGGTCGGCGCCCCGTATCGCTTCGCGCCGGGTGAGGAGTCTTTTCCTTAGCGCAGATGCTTGGTCGGCTGCTCCAGCGCAAAGATATCGTCTGTCAGCGTGTCCACGCGCTCGCGGATCAGCGTCTGCGCATCATAAAGGCCGCGGTTGTAGAAATAGGCGCCCATCTTGTCGACGAAGAACATCATCAGCATTTCCGCTGGAATGGCGCCGATATCCTGGTCCAGTTCCTCGCGGAAATAGTCCTGGATTTCGCCCACGATGGCCTTGGTTTCTTCACGGCTGAACTTGATCGGCTTCATGGCTGAAATCTCCCTTCAGCTCCCGTTCATAGCGCGAGTCGCTGATTGCGGATGGCCGCCCTTAAGGGCAATCTGGGCCATAGGAGGAGAAATCATGCTTGCCCGCGCGTCCTTTTTCATAGCACTCGCCGTCGCCACGCCAGGCTTCGCCGAGGAGATCGCCTGCGAAGGCGCCTTCGGCATCGACAGTTCCGAAGCCCGCCTCATCGAGATCTACGGCGCCGACAATGTCGTGACTGGTATCGTGCCGGGTCCCGAAGGCACCGAAATGCTGGCCACCACGGTCTTTCCCGATGATCCCAAGCGCAGCCTGCAATTCGTCTGGTGGAACGAGCAAGCCCTGAGCGATCCCAGCTATATCGAGCTGCCCGCCAAGCTCTCCGCCCCCGGCGGCGTCCATATCGGCCAGTCCCTGGCCGAGGTTGAGGCCCTTAATGGCGAATCCTTCACCCTTCTGGGTTTCGGCTGGGACTATGGCGGCAGCGCTGGCTTTCAAACCGGCGCCCTGTCCGATCTGCCGGGCGGCTGCATCCTGAGCGTCCGCTTCGAATATGGCGAGTCTCCCGCAGGCCTCGATACGCTGCCGGCCATGGGCGACAAGGAGCTTTCCTCCGACGATCCGCTGCTGGCGCAGATGCAGGTGCGGCTCTATGCCGTCTCCATCGGCTATCCCCATCCCGATTTCCGCGATTGACCCCGACCCCTTCGCAGGCGTAACTCTGGACCTGTGTTGGTTCCCGAAGGCCGCTGTGCCGGAAGGATCAAAAGGGAACACGGTGAGGCGTACCCAAAAGGGACCGAATCCGTGGCTGCCCCCGCAACTGTAAGCGGTGGGCCTCCTCAACCAGCCACTGGTCCCCTGGGGATCGGGAAGGCGAGGGGGCTGTCATCACCGCGAGCCAGGAGACCTGCCGGCACCTTGGGAGTATTTCAGCAAAAGTGGCTCCCACTTTTGCGGTTCGAAATGCGACCCAACGATCACCGAGCTGAACGCTCATCTATTCCGTGCACGGAGGGTGCCACATGAATACCACGACCGCCTCGACTGGCCTGCAGTCTCTCTCGATTTCCCAGCGCGTCATTGCCGGTTCGCTGGCGCTTCTGCTCGGGCTGACGCTTCTCGTCGGCACCGGCTTTGCCGGCGATTTCCGCCTGCATAACGGCGCCCACGACACCCGCCACGCCATGGGTTTCCCCTGCCACTAAAGGCAGGCTTCGAGAAAGACACAAATGATCCGCAATCTGTTTGCCGCTGCGCTTCTCGCAGCCCTTTGTGCTGGCCTCATCACCGCAGGTCTCCAGCATTTTCGCGTCACTCCGCTCATTCTCCATGCCGAGACCTTCGAGGGCGAAGGCGGCCACAGCCACGGCGCCGAAGCCCACGAGCATGCAGAAGGCACGCCCGAGCATAGCCATGACGCCGTCGCGTCCACCGCGGCCGAGCCCGAGGAATGGGCCCCGGCCGATGGTTTCGAGCGCACCGCCTATACGACGCTTGCGACCGTCCTCGCCGCCGCCGGCTTCGCACTGGTCATCGGCGCCGTCTCCATGTTCGCGGGCCTGCCCATCACCTTCGCCAATGGCTTCCTCTGGGGCATTGCCGGCTTCCTCACCTTCTCGCTCGCCCCGGCCTACGGTCTGGCGCCCGAACTGCCCGGCATGCCCGCCGCCGATCTTGCCGCCCGCCAGGTCTGGTGGGTCGGCACGGCCCTCGCCACTGGCGCCGCCTGCCTGTTGCTGGCAAAAACCCGCGCCGGCTGGGCCTTTGCCGTCGCCATCGCTTTGGTGGTCATTCCCCATATCATTGGCGCGCCCGCCGCGCCCGATGAACCCAGCGCCGTCCCGGCCCATCTCGCCACCGAATTCGCGGCGATTACCCTGGGCACATCGCTGGTCTTCTGGCTGATCCTGGGCACGGTCTTCGGCAAGCTCAACGATGTCTTCGCCAGCAGGAGCGCCACCATTCCCGCAGGAGCCGCCGCATGAGCAAGATCCCCACCACCGTCATCACCGGCTTCCTCGGCGCCGGCAAGACTACCCTCGTGCGCCATCTCCTGGCGCACGCTCCCAAGGGCAAGCGCATCGCTCTGATCATCAATGAATTCGGCGACCTGGGCGTCGACAAGGACATCCTCGCCGGCTGCGGCGATGAAACCTGCCGCGAAGAGGATATGGTCGAGCTCTCCAATGGCTGCATCTGCTGCACCGTGGCCGATGAGTTCATCCCCACCATGCAGGCTTTGCTCGCCCGCGACGAGAAGTTCGATCACA
>CBIGSA010000378.1:0-2888 GCA_966192215.1 uncultured Devosia sp.
CGAGAACTACCGCGAAGTCGCCCAGCGCCTGGGCATCCTGGTCGAAACGGACAACGCGCTGACCACCGGTCCGCGTCTGGTGCAGTAGGACATTGCCATGAAAGCGCGCGTGACCGTCACCCTCAAGGCCGGCGTTCTGGACCCCCAGGGCCAGGCCATCGAAGGCTCGCTCAAGAGCCTGGGCTTTTCTGGTGTTGCAGCCGTGCGACAGGGAAAGGTCTTTGATCTGGTGCTGGACGGAACCGACGAGGCGAAAGCGCGTTCCGAAATCATCAGCATGTGTGAAAAGCTGCTGGCCAATACCGTGATCGAAAACTACGCGGTCGAAATCTCAAATTAACGCCTTCGGGCGATACTCGCTGTCGCGCCGCCTATTGGCGCAGGACCACTTTGCCATGTTCAAAACCATCTCCCTCTCGGTTATGTTCTTCGCCACCCTCGGCCTGCTTTTTGCGGCCTACGCCTCGGTTCCGGTCTAGGCAGTTTCGGGCGCTGAATTGCGCCCGAAAGCCCTTCTGAAAATGACTATTTGTTAAGCCGTTGCGGCCTAGGTTTTGGGAAGAACTGTTCTTCCTCGAATCGGCGCGGCGGTTTTCTTGATTTCATTTGCGCGATACCTGCTGACCGCCGGCGCGGCGACCTGCGTTGACGTTGCCATTGTCCAGACCATGCTGTCGTTCGACATGGGCCGGCAGCCCCTGTTCTTCGCCCTCGCCATTATATTGGGCGGACTGGCCGGGCTCCTGGTCAATTTCACGCTCTCCCGCCGCTTCGTCTTTGCCAGCGATAATCGCAGTGCCCGCCAGCAACTGGCGACCTTCGCACTGGTCTCGCTGACCACGATCGGGCTGCGCCTGATCGTCGCCCATGCGCTGGTAGCGCTCTTCGCCCTGCCCGCCTTTGCGGCAATCGCCCTGCTGCCCGTACCCGCCCCTGCCGAGCGGCTGGCCCATCTGGGCGCGGTCGGGCTGGTGACGATCTATTCCTTCCTCGCCCACAAGCACGTGACCTTCGCGGGCGGTCTTCTCTCCCGGCTGACCGGCCGCGCAACATTGGTGTTCTGATGCATGTCGAAACCCTGATCATCGGTGCCGGCCCCGCGGGCCTCACCACGGCCTACGAGCTGACCAAGGCAGGTCGCAGCGTCGCCATCGTCGAACGCGACCCTGATTATGTCGGAGGCATTTCGCGTACGGTGAATTACAAGGGTTACCGCTTCGACATCGGCGGCCACCGGTTCTTCTCCAAGAGCGCCGAAGTCGATGCCTGGTGGACCGAGGTCATGGGCGACGAATTGCTGCAGCGCCCGCGCTCGAGCCGCATCTATTACAACGGCAAGCTATTCGACTATCCGCTGCGCGCCGGCGATGCGCTCTCCAAGCTCGGGCCCATCGAGGCGCTGCGCTGTGTCATCTCCTATGCCTGGGCACAGGCCCGCCCCTATCGCCCCGTGATCAGTTTCGAGCAATGGGTGGTCAACAATTTCGGCCGCCGCCTGTTCCAGATCTTCTTCAAGACCTACACCGAAAAGGTGTGGGGCATGGATTGTTCGGAAATATCGGCCGACTGGGCAGCCCAGCGCATCAAGGGCCTCAACCTCTACCAGGCCATCATCCAGAGCTTCGGCATCGGCAGCAAGCCCAAGGCGGGTGACGATGTCATCAAGACCCTCATAAATTCCTTCCGCTATCCCCGTCTCGGCCCCGGCCAGATGTGGGAACGCGCCCGCGACCGCATCGTTGAGCGCGGCGGTCATGTGATGATGGGTTCCACCATCACGGCAATCAGCCAGCACGCAGGCACCGGGCAATGGGTGGCCATCGTTACCGATGCCAATGGCAAGGAGACCAAGGTCACCGCCGACCACCTGGTGTCGACCGCCGCCATCAACGAACTGGTGAAAATGCTGGGCGCCGACGCGGATCCGGCGGTGGCAGCAGCGTCAGCCGGCTTGCGTTACCGCGATTTCGTCATTATCGGGCTCATCACCCGCGGGAAGGAGAGCTTCGACGACAACTGGATCTATATCCACGATCCCAGCGTGAAGGTCGGACGCATCCAGAACTTCAAGTCGTGGTCGCCCGACATGGTGCCCGACCCCGACACCGCCTGCTACGGCATGGAGTATTTCTGCAATGCCGGGGACGACACCTGGGCCATGGCCGATGCCGACCTGATCGCTCGTGCCAAGCAGGAAATCGGCAAGCTGGGTCTGGCCCGTCCAGAGGACATCATCGACGGCTCGGTGGTGCGCCAGCCCAAGGCCTATCCGGTCTATGACGACACCTACAAGCTCAACGTCGACACCATCAACGAGGGCCTAGCTGCGCGTTTCGTCAACCTGCATCTGGCCGGCCGCAATGGCATGCACAAATACAACAATCAGGACCATGCCATGATGACCGGCATCCTGACCGCGAAGAATATCATCGCCGGCACCAGGGCTTTCGACGTCTGGACCGTCAACGAGGACGCTGAATATCACGAGGGTGGCGAAGCCGGCGCCGATAAAATCGAGGAACGCCTTGTTCCCCGCCGCGTCGCCTGACACCAGCGCCCCGGCCGCTTCGCGCGGCACCAGCATGGATACGATCGCCACGACAATTGTCGTGCTGGCCTATGCTGCAGCGCAGATAGTCCTCTTTGCCGGGCATGTACCCTGGCGCGACGAGGGCCAGGCATGGCTGTGGGCGCAGGCCCTGTCCACGCCAGCCGAATTTTTCGCCATACCCGGCGAAGGCCATCCCCCGCTCTGGTATTGGCTGCTGCGCGGGCTCTCCTATGTGGTCGACTTCAACCAGGCGCGCTATCTGACCCTGGGGATAGCCCTGCTCAATGCCGTGCTGCTGCAGCGGCTGCTGCGCGGCCAGTTGCTGCTGCTCGTGCTG
>CBIGSA010000379.1:0-2872 GCA_966192215.1 uncultured Devosia sp.
GATACCGATAGCTGGCGCGTCGATGTCGTCCTCGATGAGTTTGAAACGCCCGAGACGATGCGTAACCGCAAGCTGACCGAATTGAGCGGCGGCTGGCAGCGTATCGCGCTCATCGCCCGCTGCTGGGTGCTGCAGCCCGATGCGTTACTCCTGGACGAGCCAACCAATCATCTCGATCTCGGCAAGCTGTTCCAGCTTGAAAACTGGATCAATCAGGCGGCCCGCAATATACCTGTGGTCATTGCCAGCCACGACCGGCAATTCCTCGACGCCACCACCAATCGCACCCTGTTCCTGCGGCCCGATGCCAGCCACTATTTCGCATTGCCCTATAGCAAGGCCCGGATTGCCTTGGCCGAGATGGACGAGGCCGCCGAAGCCAAGCGCGAGAAGGACCTCAAGGAGGTCAGCCGTCTGCGCAAGCAGGCCGCCAAGCTCACCAATGTGGGCATCAATTCGGGCAGCGACCTGCTGGTGGTGAAATCCAAGTATCTGCGCGACCGGGCGGCAAAGATCGAAAATGCCGTGCTGTCGGTCCATAGGGAACGCAGCGGCGAGATCAGGCTGGGCAATAGCGGCGCCCAGGCTAAGGTCATGCTGGCCATGGAAAATGTCGATGTCACCAGCCCGGTGGGTGACAAGCTGTTCCATATCGACAAGCTCCACGTGTTCCAGGGCGACCGACTGGTCATCCTTGGCCGCAATGGCACCGGCAAGTCGCAATTCATCGGCCTGGTGCATCGCGCCATGGCCGGAACCGAGACATCAGGCATTCGCGTCAGCCCGCAGGTCGTGCCCGGCTATGTCGACCAGGCTATGAGCTTCCTGCCACCGAGGGAGTCCCCGCTCGGCTACATCACCGGCCGGTTCGACCAGGGCGACCAGCGCAGCAAGAGCCTGCTCGCGGCGGCCGGTTTCGCCGTCGAGAAGCAGGAGCGTCCGATCGTCGAGCTCTCCTTCGGCCAGCGGGCGCGGCTCGGGCTTCTGGCGATCCGCCTGCTGGAGCCGAATTTCTACCTGCTCGACGAACCGACCAACCACGTCGACATTCCGGGGCAGGAGCGGCTGGAGGATGAAATCCTCACCCACGGCGCCACCTGCATCCTTGTCTCGCATGATCGCAGTTTCGTGCGCGGTATGGGCAACCGGTTCCTGGTGATCGAAAACCGCCGCCTCAAGGAAGTCGACAGCCCCGAACCGCATTTTGCCGCCATGGCGCTGGAGGCGTCTTGACGGATGCGGCGCTTTAGGCGCCGCTAACCATCCGGCAAATTGATGCTGGCGGGCGGCCCGCGCACGAACAAACTCACCGGTAAATTGGGAGAAGTCCTTAAGAACTAGGACATATCGTTTGTTCCGGTTGGGAACTTTTGGGGGTGGGGACCCATGTTTCAGAGCGCTGATGGCGATAGCGCGCCGTCACGGTCTAACTTTGATTGGCACGACGTCCGGTTTATCGGCGCCGTGGCGGGTCGATATGCGCTCTCCGAACGCCGCGTGGGCGATGATGGCAAGGTCGCCGTCTATGCCTGCCGGCTCTGCTCCATTTCCACGCGCCTGGCCGTCGTGGTCGGTCCGGTGGTCGGCCGCGAGGGCGAGACCATCACTGCCCATTTCGATGAATTCGGCATCCTGCGCGGCAAGGTGAGCCGCAAACTGCCTTCCGGCTTCGTCATGGATCTGCAACTGAACGATTCCGAGCGCAACAAGCTGGGTGGCAAGATCATCTGGCAGAAGAAGCGCGTGCATGAGCAGGTTCCCGACAAGCGGGAACACAAGCGCATTCTGCCGCGCGATCCGCGCACCCTGCTCACCCTGGGCGATGGCACGCAACTACCGTGCTTCGTCATCGATATTTCCCAGTCCGGCGTCGCCGTTTCCGCCGATATCTGGCCGGACCTGGGCACGCCCATGGCTGTCGGCAAGCTGGTCGGGCGTGTGGTGCGCTATCTCGATGTCGGCTTTGCCCTGCAATTCGTTCAGCTTCAGGAAGCCGAACAGCTCGAAGCATTGATGGCGCCACCGGTCGAGTGAGGGACGTCCGGTATCGCTTGCGCCTGCAACATGCCCTCAATCGGGAGGCACCATGCCTGCGACCGACATAGACCATAGCCTTCAAAATATCAGCACCGTGGCCGGACGTTACGTGCTCGGCCAACAGGCCATGCGGCCCGGGGTCAATGTCTTTGCCTGCCGTCTGCGGTCCATTTCGCCTACCGGCTTCGCGGTGGCCGCACCGGTCATCGGGGCGATAGGCGAGGCCGTCTCGGCCAGCTTTGCCCCGTTCGGTGCCTTGCATGGCCGCATATCGCGCCATCTTGCCGACGGCTTTGCCATCACGCTGGACAGCGCCCAGCCCGACCTTGCCGATCGCATCGAGAGCTTCCGCCACAAGCCGTGGCATGGCCTGGCCGACAAGCGGGCCGAAAAGCGCTTCATGCCGGCCGAGCCGCGCTCGGTGATCATTCTCGATGGTGGCGAGGTGCTGCCCTGCCTTGTCGTCGACTATTCGGCATCGGGCGCCGCCATTTCCGCCGACACCAGCCCCGCCATCGGAGCGGTCGTCACCATCGGCCACGTACCAGGCCGGGTCGTGCGCCAATTCGATGTCGGCTTTGCCGTCCGTTTCGACGAGCGCCAGCCCGATGATGAAATCGAGGCCCTGCTCGAGGCTCCGCTCGAATGGCGTCGCGCCGTCGCCGTGCTGCAGCCACGCCATATCGATACCAGCGAACCGGGCGACGCGATTGAAGGCTATGGTTACGACTGAGAGTTCGGCCAAAGCAAAGGGCCCCGTACGGGGCCCTTTCTCATTCTCGCTACTCGCGCTTAGGCCGAGTAGTACATCTCGTATTCGACCGGATGCGGGGTG
>CBIGSA010000380.1:0-2866 GCA_966192215.1 uncultured Devosia sp.
CGCTCCCCAACCGCGATCGTCATCCTCGGGCTTGACCCGAGGACACTATGCTTGCTGCACGCTCCGCAAGTGCAGAGCCCTCGGGTCAAGCCCGAGGGTGACGACCGGTGGGTGAGGCGCCAGTTGACAGCCAGCGCCCGCCCGCTATGGTCGCCGCCATCATGAAGTCCGCAGACTGTACCACCGCGATAGCGTTCCTGCGCGCCTGACACGCGCCGAGGGATCGCCTCTAAGCCGGCCACAAGAGGGCCGGCCGTTTCCGTACATTCTGCAAAACGCGCTGCCTACGGCAGCACAGACTTCACGAGTCCATCATGACCAATTATTTCGAAAGCCCGTTCAAGGGCATCCGCCTGGACGAGCAGGTGACCCACAACAATATCGTTGTCGGGCGCTACAGCTATTATTCGGGCTATTATCACGGCCACAGCTTCGACGACTGCGCTCGCTTCCTGCTGCCCGATCCCGGTGCCGACAAGCTGATCGTGGGCAGCTTCTGCTCGATCGGCTCGGGCGCCGCCTTCATCATGGCCGGCAATCAGGGCCACCGCCACGACTGGGCGAGTTCGTTTCCGTTCTTCTACATGCCGGAAATGCCCGAATTTGCCGGGGCGCTCGACGCCTTTGCGCCGGCCGGCGATACCATCATCGGCAATGATGTGTGGATCGGCACCGAGGCCATCGTCATGCCGGGCGTCAAGATCGGCCATGGCGCGGTGATCGGCACGCGGGCGCTGGTGACCAGGGATGTCGAGCCCTACACCATTATCGGCGGCAATCCCGGCAAGCCGATTCGCAAGCGGTTCGACGATGCCCAAATCGCCATGCTGCTCGAAATGGCCTGGTGGGACTGGCCGGAAGAAAGGCTGCAGGCGGCCATGCCGCTGCTGTGCAGCGGTGATATCGCGGCGCTATACGCGTTCTGGAAGGGTTGACGCCCCTGCCCCGCCCGGCGCCGGCCGGGCGGGATGCTTGACAAGATCCGGGCCATCGGCCTATTCAAGACCATCATGATGATGATCCAGTCCTACAAGTTCGCAGTGTTCCTCGGCGCCTGATGGCGCCCCTTTCGGGCACACATTGAGCGGTTTGCCGCTCGCCCCGGCCGCCTTTGCGGCCTTGCGAACTTATGGATTTTCCAATGCCTGACAGCATTTCCGCGCTCTCCGCAGCGCAGATCGACGCCTTCATCACCACCGGCTTCATCCGCATCGACAATGCCTTCCCCCAGGAGCTGGCCGAACAGGGCCGCGCCATTCTGTGGAAGGAGACCGGCTGCGACCCCAATGATCCCACCACCTGGACGAAGCCGGTCATCCGGCTGGGCGGCTATTCCGACCTGCCCTTCCGCGAGGCGGCCAATACGCCCCTGCTCCGCGCCGCCTATGACCAGATCGTCGGCCAGGACCGCTGGGTGCCGCCGCAGGGGCTGGGCACGTTCCCGGTACGCTTCCCCTCGGATGATGAGCCGGGCGACGATGGCTGGCATATCGATGGCAGCTTTACCGGCCCCGACTTCAAGGACTTCCTCGATATCAGGGCCAATGTGGTCTCCAAGGGCCGGGCTCTGCTGATGCTGTTCCTGTTCTCCGATGTCGGGGAAGAGGATGCGCCCACCCGCATCAGGGTGGGCTCGCATCTCGAAGTCGCTCGCTACCTCGCCCCGGCCGGCGATGAAGGCCGCTCGCTGCGCGAGATGATCGCCGACCGGCCGGACTGGTTCGACACCGGCAAGGAAGCCCTTGCCACCGGACCGGCCGGGACGGTCTATCTCTGCCACCCGTTCCTGGTGCACGCGGCGCAGAAGCACCGGGGCAAGACGGTCAAGTTCATGGCCCAGCCGCCGCTGATGCCAAAGGGTGGGTTCGACCCTGCCCTGCCGCCATCGCCAGTGCAGATCGCCATCCGCCAGGCCTGCGGCCTGAAATTCTGAACGCAGACACCCGGGGCCGTCACCGGCCCCGGGCACTGCTCACAGCGCCTGGAAGAATTCCCCGACTTCCGCCAGCGCCCCATCAACCATGTCGTCGTCCACGTCGAGATGGGTGACCCAGCGCTGGCGGCCATAGCCGATGACACCGATGCCGCGTTGCTGCAGGAAGGTAGTGAAGCGCTCGCCCAGCTGCTCCTCGACATCGACGAAGACGATATTGGTATCCGGCTGGGTAACGAAGAGCGACGGGAAGGCCGCCAGGCCATCGGCCAGCCGCCTGGCGCGGCGGTGATCGTCGGCCAGACGCGCCACATTGTTATCGAGGGCATAGAGGCCGGCCGCCGCCAGGATGCCCGACTGGCGCATGCCACCGCCCAGCATCTTGCGGTGGCGGCGCGCCTTGTCGATCAGGTCCTGCCGGCCGATCAGCACCGAACCGACCGGGGCGCCGAGCCCCTTGGAGAGGCAGATCGAGACCGTGTCGAAAGGTGCGGTGAAGATCTTGATGTCCATGCCGAGCGCCACGCAGGCATTGAAGGCGCGGGCACCATCGAGATGCAGGCCCAGATCGTGGCGGCGGGCAATACCGGCCACCTGCGCCATATAGTCGACCGGCAGGACCTTGCCGCCAAAGGTGTTTTCGAGCGCGATCAGCCTTGTGCGGGCATAGTGGCTGTCATCGGGCTTAATGGCGGCTTCGATATCGCCCAGGTCGAGCGTGCCATCGGCCTGGTGGGCGATGGGCTGCGGCTGGATCGAGCCGAGCACGGCCGCGCCGCCGGCCTCGTTGACATAGAGATGGGCCTTCTGCCCGGCGATGAATTCGTCGCCCCGGCCGCAATGGCTCATCAGGGCAAGCAGGTTCGATTGCGTGCCCGAGGGCACGAAGATGGCCGCGTCCTTGCCGAGCATGGCGGCCATCCGCTGTTCCAG
>CBIGSA010000381.1:0-2856 GCA_966192215.1 uncultured Devosia sp.
CCCTGGACAACGCCCACACCCTTTCCCCCTCAGCCCACAACCCCCCCCCGCCCCCCGTCCCGCCCGCCCCCGACCCGACTTTCGACGTCGAAGGCTTCGATACCGCCCACAAGCTTTCGATCCTGGCCACGCTCTGCTTCGGCTACGAGATCGCGCCCGACGAAATCCGCGTCGAAGGCATTTCCCGCATCACCCAGCACGACATCAAGGTGGCCGCCGAACTTGGCTACAAGATCAAGCTGCTCGGCATCGCCCAGCGCACCGATCAGGGTATCGAGCAGCGCGTGCATCCCACCTTCGTGCCCAAGGGCAGTGCCATTGCCGGCGTTGATGGCGTTATGAATGCCGTGGCGCTCGAAACCGACCATGTGCACGAATTGCTCCTGGCCGGTCCCGGCGCCGGTGGTCCGCCCACGGCCTCCTCGGTTCTCTCTGACATCCTCGACATCGGTCGCGGGACCCGCGTGCCCCCGCTTGGCGTGCCCAGCGAGGAATTGCTGCCTTACAAACAGGCGCCCATGCGCGCCCATGATGGCGGCTATTATATCCGCCTCAACGCCAAGGATGTGCCAGGCGCCCTCGCTGCCATCGCTACCCGCATGGGCGAGCGTGGCATTTCTATCGATTCCGTCATCCAGCGGTCCGATTTGGGCGCTAAAGCCATCGCGCCGGATGGCTCGCCCACCCGCACAGTGGTGATGATCACTCAACAGACTTTGGAATCAGCGGTACGTGAATCGCTTGCGCAGATCGCCGCGGACGGGTTTATCGTCGGTGAACCGCAATTGATCCGGATCGAAACGCTCTGATACCCCCGCCGGGGCAAGTCAGACCCCGGGAGGACTTGGACGCATGAGATTATCGAAGGCCGAGGGCGAGAAGAGCCCCGCCCACCTGCATCGCAGCCTGACGCTGGAACTGGTGCGCGTCACCGAACGCGCCGCCATCGCCGCTGCCGAATGGCGCGGCAAGGGCAATGAGCAGGCAGCCGACGAAGCCGCTGTGCTCGCTATGAAGGCCGAGCTAGACCGCGTTGCCATTTCCGGCCGCATCGTCATTGGCGAAGGCGAAGCCGGTGAGGTCGACGACCTCTATATCGGCCAGTCGGTCGGGGCCGGGCAGGGGCCCGAGGTCGATATCGCCGTCGATCCGCTTGAAGGCGTCACCCTCTGCGCCAAGAACCAGCCCGATTCCATCGTCGTGCTGGCCATGGCCGAGCGCGGCGGTCTGCTCAACGTCGCCCGCAACGTCTATATGCACAAGATCGCCATCGGTGCCGAATACGCCCCCGGCACCGTGCATATCGACTGGACCGCCACCGAAAACGTCAGGGCCCTGGCCAAGGCCAAGGGCGTCCCGCTCAGCGAAATCACCGCCATCGTGCTCGATCGTCCCCGCCACGCCGCCCTCATCGAGGAATTGCGAACCACCGGCGTGGCGGTCAAGCTCATCAGCGACGGCGACATTGCCGGCGTCATCCATGCCGTCAACACCGAGGATACCGGCATCGATATCTATCTCGGCTCCGGCGGCGCCCCCGAAGGCGTCCTCGCCGCCGCTGCCTTGCGCTGCATCGGTGGCCAGATGCAGGGCAAGCTCATCCTCGATACCCCGCCCAAGCGCGAGCGCGCCGTTGCCATGGGCATCACCGATCCCAACCGCATCTACGATGTCACCGAGCTTGCCGCCGGCGACGTTCTCGTCGCCGCCACGGGCGTCACCGACGGCACCCTGCTCGACGGCATCCGCCTCCGCCGCCGCGCGGTCGAAACGAGCACTATCGTCATGCGCTCCTGGAGCCAGACCGTCCGCTGGATCAGGGCGCAGCACGCACGGTAAGCGGCGAAGAAGCTTTACGTGGGATACCCCGTCCCAACCTCCCCCTGACAGGGGGAGGAACAGATCGTGCCTAAGGCACGATAGCGCCACACCTACCACGCGGATTCCTCCCCCTTTTTCAGGGGGAGGCTAGGAGGGGTACTCTTCCCCCTCGACCGCATCCGCCAAATCGCCTACCTCTCCCTCATGCTCGACGCGCCGCGCCCTTTCCTCGATGTCACCCGTTCGGTCACCGGCCGGGCCTGGATCGACCGGCTGGACGCGACCACCACCCGCACCGCCACCGCGATTTCCCAGCGCTCGGGTATTTCCGAAATCCTCGCCCGCATCATCGCCGCCCGCGGCGTGAGCCTCGATGAAGCCGCCGCCTGGCTCGAACCCACCATTCGCGGGCTGATGCCCGACCCATCGACGCTCACCGCCATGGATGCCCTGGCCGAGCGTCTTGCGAAAGCCATCACCGACAACGAGGCCATTGCGCTCTTCGGTGATTACGACGTCGACGGTGCCTGTTCCTGCGCCCTCATGGCGCGCTATCTCAGGCATTTCGGCATCGAACCGCAGGTCCACATTCCCGACCGCATCTTCGAGGGATACGGCCCCAATATCGCGGCCATGGACAAGCTCATCGACTCCGGCGCCAGTCTCATCATCACGCTCGATTGCGGCACCACCAGCGACGGCCCCATCGCCCATGCACGGGGCAGGGGCGCCGACGTGCTGGTCATCGACCATCATTTGAGCGACCACGAGCTCCCCGACGCTACCGCCTTGGTCAATCCCAACCGGCCCGACGATATTTCCGGCCTCGGCTATCTCTGCGCCGCCGGTGTCACCTTCATGGTGCTGGTCGCGGTCAATCGCAGCCTGCGTAACCGCGGCGATACCGGTCTGCCTGACCTGCTGAAGCTGCTCGACCTTGTCGCCCTCGCCACCGTCTGCGATGTCGTCCCGCTCACCGGTCTCAACCGCGCCTTCGTGGTGCGCGGCCTCGAAGTCGCCCGCCGCGGCGACAAC
>CBIGSA010000382.1:0-2855 GCA_966192215.1 uncultured Devosia sp.
CTGATTGCGGAAGAAGTCCAGGTCGGCCTGAGACGCCTGAGCCGGCATGAGCAGAGGCACCGGATCGCCGGCCAGACGGGCCAGTCCGAAAGCGATGATGGCAACGATGACCAGGGTAGCCAGCATCTGGGCGAAACGCCCGATTATAAATTTCGCCATATGGCTTTCTCCCAGCAGCGCGGTTGGCCGCGCATATTTGTTAACATGTTTACTATGTGCCGGTACGGGTCGCAACCCACCCTCGAAAAATTGTGTGTCCGGAGATCGGCGACAGCCGCAAATCACCAAGGGAACGAAACAATTGCTTGTGGTGTGAAGCGATGCGACAATTCCGGAATCAAGGCGCCGTCCAGCAGGCGGTTTGCCAGACACAGAAAGTAGAATGCGGCCCTTTCCAAAATCGCTGGCAATGCAATTGTTGCGCGCCCGAGAATTGTTGATGCAGCGCTTCCGCCCCCAACTGCATGCTCGCGGACTGACCGAGCAGCAATGGCGGGTTATGCGCTCGCTGTCGGAAGTCGCCGACATCAGCAACCAGCAACTCAGCGATCGTTGTGTACTGCACCCCGCGAGCCTTTCGCGAATATTGCCGAAACTGGAGACGGAAGGGCTGATCGCGCGCCGCGCCAGCGAGAATGACCGACGGAATCTCCAAGTATATCTGACGCCCAAGGGACGGCATCTGGTCGAAACGCTCATCCCCGAAAACGACCGGCTTTTCGAAGCCATCATCGAGGAAATTGGCGAGGACGTCATCAACCGCGCCTATGACGCGCTCGAGGTGCTCACTGCCGCATTCGAGCGAAATGTGGAACGCCCGATCATGACAACTCCACCTGAAGTCAGGCGGAAGGGCGGACGCGGCCGCATGCCTCTGGAGCCGTAACGCGGCTCACCGGGACCAGGGGTCAGCCCGCAGCCGCTGCGTCCAAAGCCCAGGCGGTGCCTTGGGGCACGTAGACATCCAGCTCGTCCCCTATCGCGACGGTGGTCGCCGAGGGCAATTCCAGAGTGAGATGCATCGAAGCCACAGCGATAGTGACGCTGTATATGGCGCCGCGGAACACTAGGTCGGTCACCGTTCCCTTGAATGTCAAATCAGTATCGACGACCGGCGCAGTGCCAGCGAGGCGCAGGTTTTCCGGCCGAACCATGACATGCACGCCCTCACCGGGCCCATAAGAGCGCGACGACAGAGCGGTGCCGTTCCACCCGTCGCCCTGAACATCGAGCCGATGGAGGCCGTCGGCATCAGCGCTGGACTGTACCCGCGCGTCCAGGACATTGGGGGAACCCACGAACTGGGCAACGGCCAGGTTTTCGGGCCGATGGTAAATCTGCTGTGGCGAGCCGATCTGCAGGACATTGCCCGACTGCATGACCACGATGCGGTCGGACAGCGCCATGGCCTCGTCCTGATCGTGCGTCACATAAAGCGTGGTAATGCCGAGCCGTTGCTGGAGCTTACGGAACTCCTCGCCCATCTGGGTGCGCAGCTTGGCATCGAGATTGCTGAGAGGTTCATCGAGCAGCAGTACGCTCGGCTCGAACACAAGGGCACGGGCGATGGCGACGCGCTGCTGCTGCCCGCCACTGAGGTCGGGTGCCGGCCGGTCGGCGAGGTGGCGCATTTCAATGAGGTCGAGCACATCGTTGACGCGGCGCGTGACCTCGGCCTTTGCCATGCGGCGGATGCGCAGCGGATAGGCGACATTCTCAAACACCGTCATATGCGGCCAGATGGCATAAGATTGGAAAACCATGCCGAGCTGACGCCGCTCGGGCGGGACGAACCAGTTGGCTGCCGGATCGCTGACCACCGTATCCTCGATCATGACCCGACCGCTGGTGTTACGCTCCAGCCCTGCAATCATGCGCAATGTGGTAGTCTTGCCGCAGCCCGATGGGCCGAGGAAGGTGAGGAACTCGCCCTTGTTGACCGCCAGATCCACGCCTTCGACGGCGGTGAAGGCGCCATAGGTGCGACCGACATTTTCCAGTAAGACAACAGCCATTAAAACTCTCGATATTGCTAGGCGAGACCACTGATCCGGCGGTTCAGCAAGGCATGCTGGACCCAGCGGAACACGATGATGAGCAACATCATAATCAGGCCGATCACGCAGACCTGCTCAAGCTTGCCGTCGGTCCACATGCGCAGCATGACAACGGACAGGACTTCGTTGCCCACCGAATAGAGCAGAATCGACGCGCTGAGCTCGCGCATGATGCCGAAGAAGGCCAGGACCCAGCCCACCGCAAAGGAGGGCCAGGTCAGAGCGATGAGGATGCGCCAAAGCGTCTGCCACCAATTGGCGCCGTGAACGCGCGAACATTCCTCGATGTCATAGGACAATTGTCCATAGGCACCTGCCATGATGCGGACCGAGATCGGCGTGCCGAGGGCCATATAGGCCAGCAGTAGCGCCCAGATGGTCCCGTAGATCGGGATCGGTCCCGGCAGCATGGCAAAGGCCCACAGGAAACCCAGCCCGAGCACGATGCCGGGCATCATCCAAGGCAGCCAGGCCAGCAATTCGATGATGCGGCGCCCACGCCAGGTGGTGCGGATGGTGACATAGGCGACAATGGAACCCAGGATCATGGTCGCAGTAGCGCCGCCAATGGCCAGCAGGCCGGTATTGCGCGCGGCGCGCCACAATTCGCCATTGCGGAAGACGGCGAGATAGTGGTCGAAGGTCAGCATTTTGAGGTCATAGAAGCCGAAGAACTTGAACAGTGACCCGACCACGAGCTGGCCTATTGGCAATACGACGGTAAGGAAGAAAAACAGCAGACAGAAGCCGAAGCTGACCCAGCGGAACGGCCCCAGGCGCATGATGCGGGGATTATAC
>CBIGSA010000383.1:0-2821 GCA_966192215.1 uncultured Devosia sp.
GCGGCTGTGATGGGCGCTTTGTGCATCTGGGTGTCGCTGCGGCTGATGCAGCCCAGGGACGACGCGGCGGGATAGGTGGCACGCCCTCGTGGTTCGAGGCGTGACACCAACCTTCCCAAAGCAAAACGGCCCCGGTTTCCCGGGGCCGTTTCAATATTCTGCTGAGCCTCAGCTCAGGCGCCCACTTGCATGCGCCAGGGTTGTATAGACCTTGCCGCGGTCGCTCAGCAGGTATTCGCGGGTTTCCGCAGCCGGATGCGGGCTGGCGGCTGCGCGCTTCAGAAGCTGCTCGAACTCGCTCATATAGGCCTGGGCGGTGCGGGCAAATTCCGGCTCGCGCTGCAGCTTCTTGCGCACTTCATCGTAAGTCCCCTGGCCACTCAGCGTATAGATGCGGCGCGAGAACACGTTGGATTCCCCCGCCTGATAGCGGGCCCAGGCATCGGCCAGGGCGCCATCGTCGATCGAGCGGGCGATTTCATCGGTCAGGCCGGAAAGGCCGGCCTGCTGCGGCTGGGCGCTCTGCTGCTTGGCCGTGGCATTGCGCAGCACGTCGCGCAGCCAGCCGCCATTGTCGCTGGTGGCGACGGGGGCTTCCGGTTCGGGCTCGGCGACCGGCAGCGGTTCCGGCTGGCGCACGGGATCCGGCTGGCGCACGGGTTCCGGACGGCGCAGCGGCTCGGCCGTGCGGATCGGGTCGACCAGGGTCGCGGCGGGGCGGGCCGGTTCCTCATAGGTTTCGCGCGGCGGCTGGTAGGCAGGCGCCTCATGGCGGATTTCGGCGCGCGGGGCAGGGCGGGCCGGGCGGCGATCGTTGAGATCATGCGTGGCCGGCTGGCTGCGCACGATGGCATTGAGCTCGCTCAAGGCCTCGATCTGCTCGGCCACGACACGGCGCATGGCAGCGGCGCTGGCGCGGGTTTCCTCGGGCAGCTCGTTGACGCCGCGAGCCAGTTCGGCGCGCGTGGCTTCCAGCTCGCTGCCCACTTCACGCGCTGTCTCGCGCATGGCGCGGGCCGTGTCGCTGAAGCGTGCCGTGGCTTCTTCGATGGCGCGCTGCATTTCGGCGACCATCATCTGCTGGGCCTGCTGCAGGGCAGCATTGGCGCGGCGGCCTTCGGCATCGGCAGCGCCGCGGAATTCGCCCAGGCGAGCTGTGACATCGCCTGCCGTGGCATCCAACGCCTGGCGGACAGTGTGCGAGCTGTCGCTGATCGTGTCGGACAGCGTGCTGGTGGTCGAGACGAGAATGTCGCCGACCTTATTGGCATTGTCCTCGAGCGCATGGTTGACCATGGCGGCCTGGTCGCTGAGCGCCAGCCGCACCGACGAGGCGGTCTGGCTGAGCGCAGCGGCGGCGGCGTCGGCGGCGCGCTGCACCGCCTGATCCACCTGGCCGGCATTGTTCTCTAGCGTCGAGGTGAAACGCTCATTGGTGGCATAGAGCGCGTCGGTGACGCTGTCGGTCGAAGCCTTGATCGTCTCGGCAATCGTGCCAGTCGTAGCCGTCAGGGCTTCGTCCATGGCGCGGCGGGCGCCGATCAGGCGGCGTTCGGTATCGTTGACCGTATCGGCGATCGATTGCGCGAAGAGGCGCATGCGGCCATCGATATCGTCGGCGCGGGCGGCAAAGCTCTGGGCCAGCGAATCCATGGCAGTGCGGCGATCTTCCAGCGTCTGCAAGGCATCCTCGCTGGTAAGCGCCAGCGCATTGGAGGCCTGGGACATGTTGGCTGCTTCCGCATCCAGCTTGCCGAGCACGGTCGAGAATTCGTCGACCATGCCGCGAATGGTGGCCTGCAGGGCGTTGACATGCTGGCTGACCATGGCGCCGGCCTGTTCGGTCTGCCCGATGGCCTCGCGCACCGTGGTCGAATAGGTCGAGGTCTGCTGGGCGACGGAGGTTTCCAGGTTGGCCAGGTTGGCGGTCGAGGCATCCAGCACGCGCTGCAGCAGCAGGTTGGAATCGTTGAGCTTGCCCAGGGCGGCGGTGACGTCGGTGAGGATGCGCGAGGTCGAAACGGCCATGATGGCCTCGGCTTCGCGGGCATTCTCGCCCAGCGCGTCGCGCAGCAGGTTGCCATGGCTGGCCAGGGCGCCCTGCAACTGGTCGGACTTCTCGCTCACCAGCGCGGCGAAGGCGCTGGTATGTTCTTCCACCGAACGGTTGATGTCGCTGAGGCGGGTTTCGATCGTATCGACCGCGCCCACCGCCTTGACCGTGAGCAACTGGTCAATATCGCCGGCCGCCACGCGGATCTGCTCCAGCGCGGTGCGCACGGCGCTGTCCATACGGTTGGCCGTGTTGGTGATATCGGTCGAAATATTCTGCGTCGCCGCCGTGATGCGGGTGGCAATGGTTTCCTCGATACGGTCGGCCCCGGCTTCGAGATCGGCCATCGACTGGGTGATCGACGTATTGATCGAGGCATTGAGCGCGGCCAGCCGCTCCGCCGTGATATCGGCGCGGGCGGTGATGGCTTCGGGCAGGGTGCCCAGGCGCTGGTCGACCAGCTCCGTAATGGCCTGGCGTGCGGAAGTGACGCCGGTCTCGATGAGTTCGGCGGCCTGGCGGGCGCTTTCGCTGACCGTGGTGCTGGCCGCGTCGATGCGGGCGGCAACACCGTGCTCGGCATCGGAAATGCGGGCAATGGCGCTGTCGAGGCCGGTGCCGAGATTGCTGTTGAGCTCGGCCACCTTGTCGGTGATCAGCGCCGACATGGTGGTCACGCGTTCGCCCATCGCATCGGTGGCGGTGCGCAGCGAGCCGTCGATCTTGGCGCGGGCTTCCTCGCCCTGCTGGGCGATGGTGTCGGCCAGT
>CBIGSA010000384.1:0-2819 GCA_966192215.1 uncultured Devosia sp.
CGCATGAGCAGACCCGCCAGCACAATCATCGCCTGGCCTATTTCGATGCCCTGACCGGCCTGCCCAATCGCAGCCATTTCAACGAACTGCTCGACCGTTTCACGTCCGTCGGTGAGCCCTTCGGACTGCTTCTGGTAGATATCGACCATCTCAAGGTGATCAATGACACGGTGGGGCACGTCTTCGGCGATGTCCTGATCCGCGCCGTGGCCAATCGTATTGCCGGTTGCCACCCCTCTCTCACCGCCTGCCGCCTGGGTGGTGACGAATTCGCCGTGTTAGTCGAAGATTGCAGAAGTGACGCCGACCTCCAGGATGTCGCCACTCATATGCTGATGGCCGTGCGCGGCCTGATTCAGGTCGGTGACCAGACCATCGATCCCCATATAACGATTGGCGGCGCCCTGTTCGGGCCCGATGGAGCCGATGGCGCCGCGCTCGGCCAGAACGCCGATTTTGCGCTCTATCACGCCAAGGAGACCCGGCGCGGCGGCTATGTGCGCTTCACGCCAGGTCTGCGCACCACCATGCTGGAGCGCGCCAACATGGTTCGCGCCGTGGATCAGGCCATGACCGAAAAGCGCGTGCTCGCCCATTACCAGCCGATCGTCCGGCTCGATACGGCCGAGATTGTCGGCCTCGAAGCGCTGGCCCGCATGCGCATGCCCGATGGCCGCATCGCCGCGGCCGGCGAATTCCACGCGGCCATGGCCGACCCGCGCATCGCCTGGCAATTGACCGGCCAGATGCTGACCCAGATTGCCGGAGACGTCCGCCGCTGGCTCGATCTCGGCATAGATTTCCAGCATGTCGGCATCAACGTCACGTCAGGGGATTTCCTGCGCGGAGATCTCGAAACGCGCATCGTGGAAACCTTCGACCGGGCCGGCGTGCCGCTCAAGCATGTCGTGCTCGAAGTCAATGAATCGGTCTATGTCGGCGGCAATGACCAATTGGTGCCGCGCGCCGTCAGCGCCCTGCGCCAGCGGGGCCTGCTGGTGGCACTGGACGATTTCGGCACCGGCTTTGCCTCGCTGACCCACCTGCTGACCTTCCCGGTCGATATCATCAAGATCGACCGCTCCTTCACCGCCCGCCTGGGCAGCGACGGGGCCAGCGACGTCGTCGTTGGCTCCATCATCGACATTGCCCGCAAGCTCGACATGAAGCTGGTGGCCGAGGGCATCGAGACTCCCGAACAGGCTGCCATTCTCAACCAGCTCGGCTGCGTCATGGGGCAGGGCTACCTTTATGCGCGTCCCGGCTCGGTGGATGATACCACGCGCCTGCTCTCGCTCTTTGCGCAGAAGACCGACACATCCGCCGAGACCCGCCGCCGCGCCTGAACCTGCCGTTGCAATTGTCCGGCCGCTGGCGCAATCTGGCGGCGAAGTATCCGACTGAACCAAAGTCGCATGGCGCCCGCGCCTGCTGACAGGACGGTGACAGGGACGCCGCCTATTCTCCCTGTCACGAACGCAACGACGTTCTGGATATGACATGGGAGGACTTATGAACAAGCTGCTCTTGGCCGCGCTGATTTCCGGCGCAATGGCTGTTCCCGCTTTCGCTGCCGATTACACCATCATGGCCCCCGCTGCCCCTGGCGGCGGCTGGGACCAGACGGCCCGTTCCATGCAGGAGGCCCTGCAGGCTGAAGGCATTTCGGGCAATGTGCAGGTCACCAACGTACCGGGCGCCGGTGGCACGATCGGCCTGGCCCAGTTCGTCAATGAATCGAACGGCAACCCCAATGCCCTTATCGTGGGCGGCTATGTGATGGTCGGTGCCATCCTGACCAATGCCTCGCCGGTCACGCTCGACATGGTCACCCCCATCGCCCGCCTCACCGGCGAAGCCGTGGTTGTCGTCGTGCCGGCGGCTTCAGAGCTGCAGACCATGGATGACCTCGTCGCCAAGCTGAAGGCCGATCCGGGCTCGGTTGCCTGGGCTGGCGGCTCGGCCGGTGGCGCCGATCACATCACGGCTGGCCTGATCGCCAAGACCGTTGGTGTCGACCCCACCACCGTCAACTACATCGCCTATTCGGGTGGTGGCGAAGCCCTTGCCGCCCTGCTCGGCGGCCAGGTGACCGTGGGTATTTCGGGCTATTCCGAGTTCTCCGCCCAGATCGAAGCCGGCGAACTCCGCCTGCTGGCCGTGTCCAGCGACGAGCGCATCCCGGGCGTCGATGCCCCGACCTTGCGAGAAGCCGGTGTCGACATGGCCCTGCAGAACTGGCGCATGGTTGCCGCTGCCCCCGGTATTACCGACGAGCAGAAGGCCGCCATCACCGCCGATATCGAAAAGATGGTGAATTCGGCTTCCTGGCAGGCGACGCTCGAAACCAAGGGCTGGGTCAATACCTACCTGGCCGGCGACGACTTCGCTGCTCAACTGGCCGCCGATACCGAGGCGACCGGAGCCATTCTGAAAGACATTGGCCTGGTTCAATGAGTTCAGGTGAACCCAACCTCTCGCGCCGCCCCGATGGGGCGGCGCTTGTCATAGCGGTCATTCTCGCCGCCATCGCTGCCGTCATCATCTGGCAGACCAGCCAGATGCGCGTACCCCCCATCCAGGCCAGAGTCGGTCCCACCGTCTTCCCCTATATCATTGCCGCCGGCCTGCTGGTGCTGGCAGCCGCCACGGTCGTTTCGGCCCTGCGCGGCAGCTTCCCCGCCCGAGACAACGACAACTTTGTCCCGATCTTCTGGATCGTCGGCGGGCTGGTCGCCCAGTTGCTGCTGCTTTCGGTGGCCGGCTTCGCGGTGGCCACCGGCGTGCTCTTCGCCTTCACGGCCAAGGGCTTCGGCCGC
>CBIGSA010000385.1:0-2799 GCA_966192215.1 uncultured Devosia sp.
CGCCTGGGACCTCGTGGCCGACCACATGCCCTGGCACGACCGCTACAGGGAGGCATCACAATGAGCCTGGCTTCCGAAGAACTGTCCGACCGCATCCGCAACCGGCTCGATCCACGCCTGGCCATAACCGAGCAGAAAATGTTCGGCGGCCGTTGCTTCATGCTCAATGGCAATATGCTGGTCGGCCCGATGAAGGAAGGTGGCCTGCTGGTCCGGGTGGGCAAGGAGGGCTACGCAGCCGCCCTGGCCCTGCCCGGCGCGCGACCCATGACGATGGGCGGCAAGACCATGTCCGGCTTCGTCGAGGTGAGCGGCGACATGCTGGAGGACGACGAGGTCCTGCTCGACTGGATCGAGCTGGCCCGCAGTTTCGTGGAGACCCTGCCCGCCAAATAGCGGTTAGGCGGGCACCTTGCCGAAAACCAGGGCCGCATTGACCCCGCCGAAGCCGAACGAGTTCGAAAGGACATAGTCGAGGGTTTTGGGCTTCGCGACGTTCGGTACCAGGTCGAACAGGTCGGCCTCTTCCACCGGATCATCGAGGTTGATCGTCGGCGGCAGCAGGCCCTCGCGGAGGGCCTTGACCGAGATGATGGCTTCCAGTGCGCCTGCCGCCCCCAGCAGGTGGCCGGTGGCGGACTTGGTCGAGGATACGGCAAGGTCCTTGCCACGATTGGGAAAGACCGCCGCGATGCCGGCGATTTCGGCGGTATCGCCTACGGCGGTGGACGTGGCGTGGGCATTCACATAGCCCACCCGGCTCTGGTCGATGCCGGCCATGGTCAGTGCGTTGCGCATGGCGACCTGCGCCCCGGCGCCGTCGGGTGCGCCGGCGGTGAGGTGGTAGGCATCTGCCGACGTGCCATAGCCGGCCACCACGGCCAGCGGCGTCGCGCCGCGGGCACGGGCATGGCTGAGCTTTTCGATGACAAGCACGGCCGCACCTTCGGATAGCACGAAGCCATCATGCCCCTTGTCGAAGGGGCGCGAAGCCTTGTGCGGCGCATCGGCATAGGAGGTCGACAGCGCCCGCGACGCCCCGAAGCCGCCGATCGAGATCGGGTCCACCGAACCTTCGGCGCCACCGACCACCGCCACTTCGGCCTCGCCAGTCAGGATCAGCCGCCTGCCATCGCCGATGGCCTGGGCCGAGGCGGCGCAAGCGGTGACGGGTGTACCGATGGGACCGCGGAACTGGTGAATGATCGAGAGCCAACCGGCCGCCAGATTGGCCAGGAAGGACGGCACGGTGAAGGGCGAGAGGCGCCGTGGGCCCTTCTCCTGGATGATCTCTACCGCCCGCGCCATGACCGGCGAGCCGCCAACGCCGGACCCGATGATGGTGGCGGTTGCCGCCTGATCCCCCGGGGAGGTGGGGTGCCAGCCGGCCTGGTCCAGCGCCTCGGCGGCAGCGCCGATGGCATACTGGATGAACAGGTCCATCTTCTTGATCTCCTTGCCGTCAATGAAGTCGGCAGGATCGAAGCCGTTGGGGTGCTTGTCCCTGGTCGGCACCAGGCCGGCAATGTGGCTGACGAAGTCGGCCGTATCGAAGCGGTCGTTGCGCACGATGCCGCTGCGGCCGGCCACAAGCCCCCGCCAGAGTGTGTCGACGCCCACGCCAAGTGGGCTGACCGCGCCCATGCCTGTGACGACGATCGGATCAGTGGGGTCTGGCTTCAGCATGATGGCTCCTGTGTATATGCACGGTGTTTTGCGTTCAATTGCGGCAGAGCGATGTCGCTAGAGCCGGGATAAATGCCGGAGGCCGGCTATGACGGTGGCGAAGTCCGGATTGGCCAGCGTGGCGCGCAGTTCCGCCTGCGACCGGCGCCATTCCGGCACGATGGCATCAAATGTCTCGCGCCCTGCCTCGGTGAGGGTACCAAGCCGGCCGTTGCCGCGCTCGGCGGGCGCGGTCGTGACCAGCCCCCTCCGCTCAAGCAAAGCTAGATTACGCGACAGCGTAGTGCGGTCCATGGCCAGCCCATTGGCCATTTCAGTGATCGAGCGGCCGGGATAGCGCATGAGCGCGCCCATGATGTTGAATTGCGCCGCCGTGACCCCGAAGCCGCGCAGTTTGCTGTCGGCCCGTCGGGTGACCGCCCGCGCCGCCATGCGCGTATTGAGCACGAGGCAGAGATCGAAATCATCGTCCATACCGCTCAAGTATGCGTGCATATGCACGGTGTCAACCGGCATGCCCCCTTGCCTTTTGCCCGCTTTGCGCTGCCGCCTGCCGATGCTATAGGGCACGCCGAAGGCCGGAGGGCCATTATGCGGATTTCAGGGAGAATTTTCCGATGAGCAAAATCAAAGTCGCCAATCCAGTCGTCGATCTCGACGGCGACGAGATGACACGGATCATCTGGCAGGCGATCAAGGACAAGCTCATCCATCCCTATCTCGACCTGCCGATCGAATATTACGATCTTTCCGTGCAGAACCGCGACGCCACCGACGACCAGGTGACAGTGGATTCGGCCAACGCCATCAAGAAGTATGGCGTCGGCATCAAGTGCGCCACCATCACCCCCGATGAGCAGCGCGTCGAGGAATTCGGCCTCAAGAAGATGTGGAAGTCGCCCAACGGCACCATCCGCAACATCCTGGGCGGCGTGATCTTCCGCGAGCCCATCATCTGCAAGAACGTGCCGCGCCTGGTTCCGGGCTGGACCCAGCCGATCATCGTCGGCCGCCATGCCTTCGGCGACCAGTATCGCGCCACCGACTTCCGCTTCCCCGGCAAGGGCACGCTGACCATCAAGTTCACCGGCGAAGACGGCAAGGTCATCGAGC
>CBIGSA010000386.1:0-2796 GCA_966192215.1 uncultured Devosia sp.
GATCCCTCCCCAAGGGGAGGGAGGCGCCAGATCATCCCTCAAGGGTCATCTCAAATATCTTCGCAACCACGGAGCAGGCTTCCCTCCCCCTTGTGGGGAGGGAATGAGGGTGGGGGAGAGTCACAAGCGCCGGCATCCGGAGTGAGCAGACATGCCCGCTAGTCAAGGCATCCCCTGCATGTGGATGCGCGGCGGCACGTCCAAGGGCGGCTACTTCCTCGCCACGGACCTGCCGGCCGACATCGCCACGCGCGACGCCATCCTCCTCGCCGCCATGGGCTCGCCCGACCCGCGCCAGATCGACGGCATGGGCGGCGCCAACCCGCTGACCTCCAAGGTCGCTGTGGTCAAGAAGTCGTCCCGGCCGGGCATCGATGTCGATTACCTGTTCCTCCAGGTCTTCGTCGATCAGCCCGTGGTCACCGACGCGCAGAATTGCGGCAATATCCTTGCCGGTGTCGGCCCCTTCGCCATCGAACGCGGCCTGGTGACGGCGCAGGACGGCCAGACCAGCGTGCGCATCTTCATGGAAAATACCGGCCAGGTGGCCGAAGCCCGCGTCGAAACCCCCGACCGCGTCGTGACCTACAAGGGCGATGCCCGTATCGATGGCGTGCCCGGCACGTCCGCGCCCATTCCCATCACCTTCGCCGATACCGCCGGCTCAAGCTGCGGCGCCCTGCTGCCCACGGGCAGTCCAGTGGACGTGATCGAGGGTGTGGACTGTACGCTGATCGACAATGGCATGCCCTGCGTCATCATGCGCGCCGCCGATCTGGGCATAGTGGGCACGGAAAGCCCAGACGCGCTCGAAGCCAACACGGCTTTGCGCGCCAGGCTCGAAGCCATCCGCCTAACGGCCGGGCCGCTGATGAATCTGGGCGACGTGGCCAAGAGCTCGGTGCCCAAGATGACCGTGGTTTCACCCCCTTCGGCGGGCGGCGCCATTTCCACCCGGACCTTCATTCCCCATCGCTGCCACGATGCCATCGGCGTGCTCGGCGCCGTCAGCGTCGCCACCGCCTGCCTGCTGCCATCGGGCCCAGCTGCCGAACTGGCCAGCGTGCCCAATGGCGACGAAAAGCTGATCTCGGTGGAACATCCCACCGGTGAAATGAGCGTCATCGCGTCCGTCCGCGATGGCGTGGTGACCAACGCCGCCGTGCTGCGCACGGCACGCAAGCTGTTCGACGGACATATCTTCCCATGAGGCGAGACCTAGCGTGACCGACTACATTCTCACCCTGCGCTGCCGCAATCGCAGCGGCATCGTGGCGGCCGTTGCCGCGCGCATCGCCCGCCATGGCGGCGATATTTTCGAGGCGCATCAATTCGACGATCCGGCCACCGGCATGTTCTTCATGCGCGTCGGCTTCAAGATGGCGGCGCCCGAAGCCGATTTCCGCACCGGCATCGCCGAGGAGGTCGAAAACCTCAAGCTCGACATCGCGCTGCGCCCGGCCGGGCAGAAGCGCAAGGTGTTGTTCCTGGTGTCGAAATTCGACCATTGCCTGGGCGACCTGCTCTATCGCATGCGCATCGGCGAATTGAATATCGAGGCGGTGGGCATTGTCAGCAATCACCCGCGCGAGGCGCTGAACCTGACGCTGATGGAGGGCATTCCCTATCACTATCGCCCGGTGACGAGAGAAACCAAGGCCGAGCAGGAGGCCTGGGTCAAATCCATCATCGAGGAAACCGGCGCCGAACTGGTCGTGCTGGCCCGCTACATGCAGATCCTCTCCGACGATTTCTCGGCCTATCTCGAAGGCCGCTGCATCAATATCCACCATTCCTTCCTGCCCGGCTTCAAGGGAGCCAAGCCCTATCACCAGGCCCATGAGCGCGGCGTGAAGATGATCGGCGCCACGGCGCATTACGTCACGGCCGACCTCGATGAAGGCCCCATCATCTGCCAGGATGTCGAGCCGGTCAGCCACGCCGATACGCCCGAAGACCTGGTGCGCAAGGGCCGCGACATCGAACGCCGCGTGCTGGCTCGCGCCGTCACCTGGCACCTGGAAGATCGCGTGCTCATCAACAAGCACAAGACGGTGGTGTTCCAGCACTAGGGAGGCAGGAGTGAAAATCGGGTTCCTGGGCTATGGCGAGGCGGCGCGGGCCTTTCACGACGGGCTGGGCCGGGCGGTCCTCGCCTATGACATCCTGCTCGATGCCGACGATGGCGCCATGCGCGAAGCCATGCGGCTGCGCGGCGCCACGCCTGTCGCCATTGCGGGCCTCGCCGAAGCCGACTGGGTGTTCAGCGCCGTCACCGCCGACCAGAGCCTGCTGGCGGTGGAGCCCCTGTTGCCCCATCTGCGCCAGGGCCAGGTGCTGATCGACATCAACTCCGTCTCGCCCACCCGCAAGCGCGAAACCGCCGCCGTGGTCGAAGCGGCCGGCGCGCTCTATCTCGACATGGCCGTCATGGCTCCGGTGCATCCCAAGAAGCACGCCACGCCCGTCCTGCTGGCGGGCGCCCCGGCCGAAGCCATGCTGCCGCAACTGCAGGCGCTCGGCTTCTCCGCCCGCCTCATCGGACCCGAGCCCGGCGCGGCCACCGCCATCAAGATGGTCCGCTCGCTCTTCGTGAAGGGGCTCGAAGCCATCACCGTCGAAACCCTGCTGGCGGCCCAGGCCTCGGGGTGTTTCGATGAAATCTACGCCTCGCTCTCGTCCTCCTTCCCCGGCCTCGATTGGGACCGTTTCGCCAGATACCAGTTCGAGCGCACCAGCCGCCATGGCCGCCGCCGCGCCGCCGAAATGCGCGAAAGCGGCGCCACGCTCGACGCT
>CBIGSA010000387.1:0-2760 GCA_966192215.1 uncultured Devosia sp.
TCGAGCGCATGGCCAATGGGCTGGGCGGCATCACCATCGAAGTGACGTCCGACCCTGATCGCGTCCGTATGGCCGACCGCATCATGCTGCCCGGCGTCGGCGCCTTTGCCGATTGCAAGGCCGGGCTCGATGCCGTCACCGGCATGGTCGAGGTGCTGGAAGAGCGCGTTGTCAGGGGCGGTGTGCCTTTCCTTGGCGTCTGCGTCGGCATGCAGCTCATGGCCTCCGAAGGCCGCGAGAAAGTCGTGACGCCAGGCCTGGGCTGGATTCCCGGCGCGGTGCAGAAGATCACGCCGTCCGATCCAGCGCTGAAGATCCCCCATATGGGCTGGAACACCATTTCCATCACCAGTCCGCATCCGCTGCTGGCTGGCATCCCCGATGGTCCGGATGGGCTGCATGCCTATTTCGTCCATTCCTATCACCTGGTGACGGAGAGCCCCGATACGCTGCTGGCGACTACCGACTATGGCGGGACCGTTACCGCCTGTGTCGGCCGCGACAACATGTTCGGCACCCAGTTCCACCCGGAAAAGAGCCAGGCCTTGGGGCTGCGACTGATCGAGAATTTTTTGAGGTGGACGCCGTGATCCTCTTTCCCGCCATCGACCTCAAGGACGGCCAATGCGTGCGCCTCAAGCTGGGCGACATGGAGCAGGCCACCGTGTTCAATGACGATCCGGCCGCGCAGGCCAGCTCGTTCGAGGACCAGGGGTTCCAGTATCTCCATGTCGTCGACCTCAACGGCGCCTTTGCCGGCGAGAGCGTCAATGGTGCGGCGGTGGAATCCATCCTCAAGGCGGTGAAATTCCCCGTCCAGCTCGGCGGCGGCATCCGCACCCTGGCCCATATCGAGAGCTGGCTCGAAAAGGGCCTGGCCCGCGTCATCCTTGGCACGGTGGCGGTGCGCGACCCGGCGCTGGTGAAGGAGGCCGCAAAACAGTGGCCCGGCCAGGTTGCCGTCGGCATCGATGCGCGCAAGGGCATGGTGGCAGTGGAAGGCTGGGCCGAGACCTCCGAACTCTCGGTCATCGAACTGGCCAGGCGCTTCGAAGGCGCTGGCGTCGCCGCCATCATCTATACCGATATCGACCGCGATGGCGTGCTATCGGGCATCAACTGGGACGCGACCCTGGAACTGGCCCGCACCACCTCCATCCCGGTCATCGCCTCGGGGGGCCTGGCCTCCATGGCCGATATCGAACGCCTCACGCGGCCCGATGCTGCCGTGCTCGAAGGCGCCATTTCCGGCCGTGCGCTCTATGACGGGCGGATTGATTCACGTGAAGCACTCGCATTGCTGAAGGCTGCCGCATGACCTTGAAAACGCGCCTCATCCCCTGCCTCGATGTCATGGGCGGCCGCGTCGTCAAGGGCGTGCAATTCGTCGACCTTCGCGATGCCGGCGATCCGGTGGAAGCGGCCATCGCCTATGACGCGGCGGGCGCGGACGAATTGACCTTTCTCGACATCACCGCCAGCCACGAGGGCCGCGACACGATTTTCGATGTTGTGGCGCGCACGGCCGAACATTGTTTCATGCCGGTGACGGTGGGTGGCGGCGTGCGGACCATCGAGGATATCCGCAAGCTCCTCTTGGCGGGGGCCGACAAGGTGGCGATCAATTCGGCTGCGGTGAACGACCCCGATTTCATCTCCCGCGCCGCCGACAAGTTCGGCAATCAATGCATCGTCGTTTCGGTCGATGCCAAGCAGCGGCTGAACCAGAGCGTGGGTGGCGATAACCGCTCCGAATGGGAAATCTTCACCCATGGCGGCCGCAAGCCGTCGGGGCTCGATGCGGTGGAATTCGCCACCCGCATGGTCGAGCGCGGCGCCGGCGAATTGCTGGTGACTTCGATGGATCGTGACGGCACCAAATCGGGCTTCGATCTCGCACTGACCCGCGCCATTGCCGATGCGGTGGAAGTGCCGGTTATCGCCTCGGGCGGCGTCGGCAGCCTGCAGGACCTGGTCGATGGCGTGAAAGAGGGCCATGCCAGCGCCGTGCTGGCCGCTTCCATCTTCCATTTCGGTACCTTCACCATTCCCCAGGCCAAGGCCTATCTGCGCGACCATGGCGTGGCCGTGCGCATGGATGCGCCGGCAGCGGCTTAAGTCGAACGTGACGGAATGGCGTTTTTTTGCTCTAAGCCATCCCCAACCACAGTGTCACCCCGGCCTTGAGCCGGGGCCCATCCTGAGATCTCAGGATGGATCCCCGCTTTCGCGGGGATGACAACCGAGAGATCGGGAGACCCGACCACATGACGCTCGACGACCTCGAATCCCGCATTGCGGCCCGCGCTTCTGCCTCGCCCGATGAAAGCTACACGGCAAAGCTCATCGCCCGCGGCATGGAGAAATGCGCGCAGAAACTGGGCGAGGAAGCCACCGAAGCGGTGATCTCGGCTGTCACCGGCAACCGCGCCGAACTGGTCAAGGAGAGTGCCGACCTGCTCTATCACCTGTTGGTTGTGCTGCGCGCGGCCAATGTGCCGCTCTCCGAAATCATGGCCGAACTCGATAGCCGCACTGCCCAGTCGGGCCTGGCCGAAAAGGCGGCGCGGAAGGACACGTTCTGATGGCGCGGCGTCCCCCGGTCCTCGCCCCCTATCACCATTTCACCAAGGCCCAGTGGAGCACATTGCGCGACGGCCAGCCCATGACGCTGACCGCCGCCGATATCGAGCGCCTGCGCACGTTGAGCGATCCGATCTCGCTCGAAGAGGCCGAAGAGGTCTATCTGCCGCTGACGCG
>CBIGSA010000388.1:0-2684 GCA_966192215.1 uncultured Devosia sp.
TGCAATGGTCCAATATCGGCTATTCCGAAGCCATTCCGGGCATCGGCACCTTCCGCGCCGGCATCGACTATTTCGGCACTATCCGTGGTCGCGGCGGCTTCAGCTTCGGTCAGGTCATGCCCTATGTCACCGCCGGTTTCGCCGCAGGCCGCGGCACGGCCAGCGTGACCAATGGCGCCGGCGTCACCACCTCACAGGGCGCCACCCATATGGGCTGGACCGCCGGCGTGGGCCTCGAGGCGCAGGCGACCGAGAATATCTCGATCAAGGCCGAATATCTCTATGTCGATCTCGGCACCCAGACCTATGGCGGTCCGCTGGCCGGCCTGGGCGGCATTGATGCCACCCAGCGCTTCAGCGTTATCCGCGCCGGCATCAACTACAAGTTCTAGCGGCCTGTCGGCCCGGGCGCGGCCGCGGCTACGCCGCAGCCCGCCCCGACCGCCCCGCCAGCTCCTCGACCACGATCAGGCCGATGCCGAGCAGGACCAGAGGGAAGACGATCAGGTTGATGGCCAACCAGCCGACAGCCGCAATCAGTCCGCCCGAGGCAAAGGTCACCAGGGCTATGACGGTGAACAGGACGAATTCGTTGAAGGCCTGCGCCTTGGCTGCTTCCTCGGGCCGGTAGAGGTCGGTCAGCATGGCTGTGCCGGCGATGAAACCGAAATTCCAGCCCATGCCGAGCAGCACCAGCAGCAACCAGAACTGCCAGACGGCAGTGCCCGTGAGCGACACCGCCGCTGCCGTGCCGATCAGCGCGAAGCCCGCCGCGGCAATGGCCGAACGGCCAAAGCGGGCGATGAGATGGCCGGTGAAGAAGCTGGGCCCGAACATGGCCAGCACATGGAAGATGATGCCCATCTGCGAATCGGCGACCGAATGGCCGCAGAGCTGCACCATGGCCAGCGGCGCCGCCGTCATCACCAGGCTCATCATCGCATAGGCAAATATCGCGATCAGCATGGCGAGCAGAAACCGCGGCTGGCCGGCAATGACCCGCAGCGGCCGCCCGCTCGGCTGCCCGGTAGGGGGCAGTTTCGGCTTGGGCACACGCAGCGTCAGCAGGAGGGGGATGGCGCATAGGAACAGCAGCGCCAGGATGAGGAATGGCCCGGCATAGGGCGAATCGGGCGTGAGCACCCTGGCATGGATGGCGATCTGCGGCCCGGCTACACCCGACACGATCCCGCCCGCCATCACCCAGGCAATGGCTTTGTCCTTGAAGGCCGGTTCGGCGGCATCGGCCGCCGCGAAGCGATATTGCTGCAGAAACGCCGCTGCGCCGCCCAACACGGCCATGCCGAAGGCAAAGAACCAGAACTGACCCAGGTGAAGCGCCAGGCTCGCCAGCCCCGCACCGACCGCACCGACCAGCGCCCCGACGACGAAGCCGGCACGCCGCCCCACCCGGCGCATCAGCAGCGCCGCCGGAATGGCCGCCAGCGCCGAGCCAATCACGAAGGTCGTGACCGGCGTGGTTGCAAGGCTCAGCGCCCCGGGTGGCAGGAGCGAGGCGCCCGCCAGCCCGCCCGAACCGATGGCAATGGGCCCGACCGATCCGGCCACGGCGCTGCTGGAGGCCAGCAGCAGGGCGGTACGCTGCGAAGGGCCGAAGGAGGGTCGGGTCTGGCTCATTTGAACGCGGCTTCCAGGCTCTGGGCGAATTCGACCGGTTGGGTCTCGAAGCCCACATGGTCGCCGGGCATGCTGGCCGGCGCAACGCCCAGCGCGGCGGCAAGCGCCATGCTCATAGCATGAATGGGCTGACCTGCCGACTGTTCGCCGATGGCCACGATGACCCTGGGCGCACCGGCCTTGAGGGTCGCGACATCGGGCGTATAGGTCGAGAGCGGCATCATGCCATGGGCCAGCCAGTACTCGAAATTGCCGCTGACCCGCATGAAGGTTTCGGCCGCTTCGGGCGGCATGTCAGCCGGATCGAAGCCGGGCATGTCATCCGCGGGAGCCTCGCCGCCATCGAGCCCCGTGCCGGCGAAGAACTGCGCCATGGCGGCATCGACGCCTTCTGCCCTGTAGGTGTCATAGAGCGCCCGATCGGCTGCAAGCATGGGCTCGGGATCATCAAGCAGCATCATGCTTGGCGGCTCATGCGCCACCAGCGCCGTAACCAGATGCGGGTGTCGGGCTGCCAGGTTGAGCCCAATCTGCGCCCCGCCACTGGTGCCGAACACGTGGGCCGGCCCACCCACATGCGCGATAAGCGCCGCCGCATCGTCAGCCTGCTGGTCGACATCCAGCGGGGTCGGATCGCCATCGAAACTGCTCCGCGAATTGCCACGCGGGTCATAGGACACCACATGGAAGCGGCTGGCGAGTTCGGCGGCGAGCGGCGCGAATACGCCGGCATCCTGCGGACCGCCGGGAATGATGAGCAGCGTCGGTCCGGTGCCGATTTCTTCGTAGTAGAGGGTGGCGCCAGGCACCTTGAGCATGGCGGATCGGGTCGTCATTTCTGTTTCTCCTCTTTGGATGGTGGCCTGCTCGGCCGTCGTGGGAAAGCTCGCCGTAGCGAGCAGCAGCGCTGTCACCATGAGCAGGCGGGCTGGGCGGCGCCTGCCGCCTGGTGGTCGATCGGAATGGTGGGGCATCTTTGCTCCTTAAGATCAAACTAGACCGTTCAGTTCCGTCTTAAGAACTAGACTGCTCAGTTTGATTATGTC
>CBIGSA010000389.1:0-2683 GCA_966192215.1 uncultured Devosia sp.
ACTCTCTTCGAGGCTGATTTCCAGATTATAGCGCAGGTCGCTCCCGCGCAGCTTGGCCGCGCCGCCACCGCCGCGCCGCTGCCCGCCGCCCATGAAGTCGCCGAAAATGTCGTCGAAAATATCGGACATAGACGAGGTGAATTCCGGCCCGAACCCGCCGGGCCCGCCACGGCCGCCGCCATTCTCGAAGGCGGCATGGCCGAACCGGTCATAGGCGGCCCGCTTCTGGCCGTCCTTGAGCGTGTCATAGGCCTCGTTGATTTCCTTGAACTTGCCTTCCGCCTCGGTATTTCCCGGATTGCGGTCGGGGTGGTACTGCATGGCGAGCTTGCGATAGGCGCTCTTCAGCGCCGCGTCGTCGGCGCCCTTGTTGACGCCGAGCACCTCGTAGAAATCCCGTTTGGCCAAAAATCCGTTCTCCATGCAGCCGGTCGCGTGTCGCGCGCCCAGCAAAATTCCTGAGCGTTTCCAGCAAAAGTGGCCGCCACTTTGCGGTCGGAAACGCGCCTGTACCCGCCCCTAGATGGCAATCGACCCCACGCCCCGCAAGGGGTCTGGGGTCGTGAGAGCTGCTTGAGGGGCAAAACCACTGGTTTGCTCCTTAGCAAGAGCAGCCCCCGGCTTCAACAATAGTGATTCGACGGGCTCAGCTGTGCCGGGCCGGCGCAAAGGCCTTGCCCAGCGCGTCGGCCGCATCGGACTGCGCGAACAGCGCCTTGGTCACGACAAGACCGAGCCCGAAAAAGCCCTGCACCACGCCCTCATAGGTCCAGCAATTGACCGGCACGCCGGCCTGCTCCATGACTTCGGCCAGGGCCTCGCCTTCCGAGCGCAGCGGATCGATGCCCGCCAGCACCACCGTGGCCGGCGCCACCCCGGCCCAGTCCTCGCGGGCAACGAGGTTGATGCGGGCATCTTCCGCTTCGGCCTCGTCGTCAAACATCTGGCGGAAGCGCCAGCGCATGGCGGCCAGCCCGACCGGTCGCGCCCGCAGCGTTTCGCCATAGGATGGCGTTGTCATGTCATTGCCTGATATCGGGTGGATCAGCACCTGATGCACCGGCTTGGGTCCGCGCCCATCGCGCGCGCCGAGGGCCACATGCACGGCCAGGTTGGCCCCGGCATCCTCGCCCGCCACGGCCAGCCGCTTGGCATCGCCCGTCAATTCGCGCAGGTGCTCTGCCAGCCAGCGCCATGCCGCCTGGGCATCGTCATGCGCCGCCGGAAATTTATGTTCGGGCGCCAGCCGATAAGCCACCGACACGACAATGGCCCCGGTGCGCCGCGCAATGGCCCGCGCCGAGGCATCGTGGCTGTCCAGGTCCCCGGTCACGAAGCCGCCGCCATGGAAATAGAGCACGACCGGGTTGAGCCGGCTCAGCAGGCCCAGCGGACGATAGATGCGTGCCGGCAGGTCGCCTTCACCGCCGGTGACGGTGATATCCTCGGCCTCCACGCCATCCTCGGGCCGCTCGCGGCCCTGCTTGCCCAGAATGGCGCTGATCGCCTCGGCCGCCCGCGGCTGGCGTCGCGCCGCTTCCGGCGACAGCAGTTCCAGCGGCCGCGCGCCCATTTCGTTGAGGCCATCCAGCACATGTTTCATGTCGGCGTCGAGCCGCTGCATCGGGTCGCCCCCGATCAGCTCGGCAAGCCGCCCGATGGAATCATCCATCCGGCCGGGATGGAGTTCAACAATGGACGAATCGGTCATGGCGAGGGCCTCGCAGTGTCGTGATTGACTCTCTTGGACAGCCAAAACCGGGAGGGAGTTGGGCACGATTGGGCCCATTTCGGGGCAAGCGATTCACGTGAAACGTGCGGCGAAGGCGAGTCCCCCAAACAAAAAAGGGCCCGGCTCGCGCCGGACCCCTTCAATTCGTATGAGACCGATCAGGCCGACTTCTTGTCGTCGTCGTCCTTGACCTCTTCGAAGTCGGCATCGACCACGTCGTCATCGGCTTCATCGCCGGTGCCATTGGCCTTGGCTTCGGCTTCCGCCTGGCTGGCCTTGTACATGGCCTCGCCCAGCTTCATCGAGGCCTGGGCCAGCGCATCGGTCTTTTCCTTGATCAGGTCGCCGTCGTCGCCCTCGATCACGCCCTTGAGGTCGGCAATCGCGGTTTCGATGGCGGCCTTGTCCTCGGCCGAAACCTTGTCCCCATATTCACCCAGCGACTTTTCGGTCGAATGGATCAGGCTCTCGCCCTGGTTCTTGGCTTCCACGGCCTCGCGCTTCTTCTTGTCGGCCTCGGCATTCTGCTCGGCTTCCTTGACCATCTTCTCGATGTCGGCGTCCGAAAGACCACCCGAGGCCTGGATGCGGATCTGCTGCTCCTTGCCGGTGCCCTTGTCCTTGGCCGAAACCTGCACGATGCCGTTGGCGTCGATGTCGAAGGTCACTTCGATCTGCGGCACGCCGCGCGGTGCGGGGGGAATGCCGGCCAGGTCGAAATTGCCCAGCAGCTTGTTGTTGACCGCCATTTCGCGCTCGCCCTGGAACACGCGGATGGTCACCGCGCTCTGGTTGTCCTCGGCGGTCGAGAAGGTCTGGCTCTTCTTGGTCGGGATCGTGGTGTTGCGGTCGATCAGGCGGGTGAACACGCCGCCCAGCGTCTCGATGCCGAGCGACAGCGGGGTGACGTCGAGCAGCAGCACGTCCTTGACCTCACCGGACAGCACCGCC
>CBIGSA010000390.1:0-2676 GCA_966192215.1 uncultured Devosia sp.
CGCGACATCAGTCGTGACCGGGGTCTCAAAACTTGGTGCCCAGAAGAAGACTCGAACTTCCACACCTTGCGGTACACGGACCTGAACCGTGCGCGTCTACCAATTCCGCCATCTGGGCAAGCGCGGTGTAACTAGGGGCAGCGCCGGAGGATGTCAACCGGGTTTGTTGCCCCGCTCACCAGTTTGCGCCGTCCCAGTGCTTGATGGTGTTGCGATCCACCGCCACTGCCGGTTCCAGGCAATTGACATTGATCATCACCATTTCATTGCCCTTGCCGTCGCTGCCGCGGGAAAAGGACTCGATGCCGCAGGTCTTGCAGAACAGATGGTCGATATTCTCGGTGTTGAAATGGTAGGTCGTCAGATTGTCCTCACCGCTCAAAAGGGTGAACTGGCTGGCCGGGGCCGATTGCAGCACCCAGCCCAGGCGCCGGCAGCGCGAGCAGTTGCAGTCGCCCATTGAGGCCAGGTCGGTGACGACGTCATATTGTACGGCGCCGCAATGGCACTGGCCGTGATAGGTCTTGCTTTCGGGCATTGTTCGCCACTCCTTCGTTGTTCGGAACAAAACAAGAACAATTGCGCGCCCGAGTCAAGCCGATTCCCGTCCGCGGCCCTCGACAGCGGCGGCGGCCTTGAGATAGAAGCGGGAACGAATGACGCCTCTTGCCGGAGCCTTGGACATGGACAGAATCGAACCCAAACTCGTCACGATTTTCGGCGGTTCGGGCTTTGTCGGCACCCAGATCGTGCAGTTGCTGGCCAAGCGCGGCCACCGCATTCGTGTCGCCGTGCGCCGGCCTGACCTGGCCGGTCATGTCAAAATGTTCGGCAGCGTCGGACAGGTGCAGCCGATCCAGGCCAATGTGCGCAATGCCGCCTCGGTGCGTCGTGCCGTTGCCGGCGTCGATATCGTCATCAACCTGGCCGGCGTCGGCTATTCGCGCGGTGCGCAGACGTTCCAGTCCGTGCATGTGACCGGCGCGGCCAATGTGGCCCAAGCCGCGAAGGCGGCGGGCGTTTCGAGCCTTGTCCATATGTCGGCTTTGGGTGCCGACCGGGCCGCCGGGGTCAGCGTCTATGCCGCCAGCAAGCTGGCCGGCGAAGAGGCCGTGCTCGAGGCTTTCCCCGATGCCGTCATCATGCGCCCCTCGATCCTGTTCGGGCAGGGCGATGGCTTCTTCAACCGCATGGGCGGGTTGTCGCGGCTCCTCCCGGTCCTGCCGCTGATCTCGGGCGATACGCGTTTCCAGCCGGCCTATGTCGGCGATGTGGCCGAGGCTTTTGCCCTGGCCGCCGAAGGCAAGGTCAAGACCGGCCGCATCTATGAGCTGGGCGGGCCGCAGGTCGAGACCCACCGCGAGTTGATTGCGCGCATCCAGCGCGAGGCCGGCCGCAGCCGGCCCGTCCTGCCGCTGCCCGCGGGCCTGGCCAAGCTTATGGCGCTGCCCTTTGCCATCCTGCCCTTCCCGCCGCTGCTAACCGGCGACCAGGTGGAACTGCTCGGCGTCGACAATGTCGTTTCCGATGCGGCCATCAAGGAAAAGCGGACCTTTGCCGCCTTCGGCATTACGCCCACCGCCATGGACACAATCCTGCCCACCTATATGTACCGCTACCGCAAGCACGGCCAGTTCGACCGCGACAACGCGCCGGCGCCGGTGCTCTAGAGCGGCGGCTACTCCGCCACGACCACCAGGGCGAGGCCCAGTGTGGTCGGGATGCCATAAAGCGAAAGCCCGGCAAGCCTTTTCGGCCTGCCGGGCTTTTTCACGTCATGCTGCGGGGTCGGCCGACCTCTTCACGCCACGCATCGCCTGTTCCATGGGATGCACCACGCCACAGCTCCAACGCTGGCTATCGCCCGTTAAAGAATGATCTTGCGATATATCTTGAAAGCGCCGCAAACCGCCCCGATATTCAGCTTCAATGCAATCCAAGATATATCGGAGACACATCATGAGTGGATATTGGAAGAATGGCGAGCCCAACTGGCGCCGCATGGAAGCCATGGCCCGCCGCGGCTGGGGCCGCTTTGCCGCGGGCATGGAAGGCGAAGGCTGGGGCAATATGGCGGGCAACCTGCGCGTCGGACGCATGCTCGCCTCGGGCGACCTGCGGCTGGTCGCGCTCTACCTGATCGAGCAGCAGCCACGCCACGGCTATGACCTGATCAAGGCCATCGAGGAAAAGTCGGCCGGCTTCTATACGCCCAGCCCCGGCGTGGTCTATCCGGCGCTGACCTTTCTCGAAGAGGCTGGCTATGTCACCTCGGAAGCCGATGGCAACAAGAAGCTCTATACGATCACCGAAGAGGGCAGGGCGCATCTGAGCGACAATCGCGAAGCCATCGAATCGACCCTGGCTTTCCTGGCCAAGGCCGGTGAGCAGATGAACCGCTTCCGCGAATTCGCTCGCGCCGACTGGCCGTTCAACCGCGAGGAAGAGCCCGAATTCGGCAACCGGCCGCCCCATCGCGGGCATGGCGGCCCCGGCTGGGGTCACCGTGAAGAAGTCCATGGCGACCGCGATCTCAAGGGCGTGGTGCCCGAGCTCAACGAGGCCCGGCGCAACCTCAAGGCAGCCATCCGCAAGGCGCGCAAGGCCAATGAGGACCAGCAGCGCCACGCGGCCGACATCCTCCGCCGCGCCGCCGCCGAGATCGAGGCTCTGGGT
>CBIGSA010000391.1:0-2676 GCA_966192215.1 uncultured Devosia sp.
CGATGCGGTGACGGTGGGCATCGAGCCAGGCGGGGAGGCCGCGGCGATCTGGTGGCCCCCGAGCGGTGATGTCGATGCCGATGAAATGGATTTCGACTCCGTCTCGGCCGCTTTCACCGCTGCCGAGGCGGCGCGGGAATTGCACGGTTTCAGCGAAGTCGTCGTCGTCATGGCCGACCGTTCGGAATGGCGGGCCGAATGGGGCCAGCTTATCGGCCGCGAGCCGCTCGGGGACCTGCGCGGCACCGACCTCGACGAGGACGAGGCCTTTGCCATCGCCGCTGATATCGAAGCCGAGCGCGATGCCTGAATCGCAGGCCGTTGTCAGCCCTGCTGGAAACGCCCTAGTTGTTGATGCTCAATATGCCCCACTGCGTTTCAGCGCAGTCGTCATCGAGACAGACATTGGTCATCCACAGCGCGCCATCGGCAAAGCCCACGCCCTCGCTGGTGACGATCAGATCGGCGAAATCCTGGCTGGCCAGAGCGGCCTGCGTCTCGCTGGTCAGCAGGGCGTCGAAATTGTCGATCAGATCCTGCGCTTCCAGGATGTCATAGGTCTCGCCATTGGCGTTGACCATCATCGGATAAAGGCCCAGGTCTGCGATCGTGGTGGGGTCGCCGAACAGGAATGCGTCCTGCAGCAGCCCAAAGGCCTCGCCAAAACCTTCCGCGTCGCCATGGATGGATTCAATCTGCGCCATGACCTGCTCTTCGCTCTGGGCGAAGGCGGGCGCGGCGAGCAAAGTCGCGGCAAGACAGGCGGCGGCAAGGATGGCGAGGCGCATGATGGCTCCTGGGACTGATTATGCGATCTTACCGCATCGGCAGGCATGCGTATATCGCGAGCGGCGCCATTCTTCGGCCAGGCGCGGTCGCCCCACGAAAAAGACCCGGCAAGCTGCCGGGCCCAGTAGGGTAGGAATGCGCCAGAGCCCGCGAAAGCCCTGGGGCACCTGACTTAAGCAGCTAACCTGTCGCGGTTGGCGGAAAATATTGCGCATATCGCGGGTCATGCTCGACCAGCCAGCAGGCAATGGCCCAGCCGCGCGCATAATTGGCGATGGCGGAGGCGATGAAATTGTCCGCCAGGTCGAGCAGCTCGGGCAGCAGTTCCACATGATGGCCGCCAGGCCGATGCTGCCGGGCCAGGCCCAGTTCGGCCAGCTCATTGAAAAGATTGCGGATATGGGTACGCGACGTGCGGCTGCGCACGCCCAGCGCATCGAAGGAGAGGCTGACCCGGGTGGGGTCGCCATCATGGGCCGCCACCAGGTAAGGCGCCAGCAGCTTAACTCCATCCTGTCGCGCCAGGATCGGCGCCAATCGCCCCGCCAGTTCCAGCGGCTGCTTGGCCAGGGCGCGCGTCCGGCTGGCCACATGGCGCAAAGCGCGTTGATAGCGCCGGTCGCCTTCCCGCAGCGGGCCACCGATATCGGTTCCGGGGAGGAAGCTGTCGAGGCATGAGAATTGCCGCGCCAGCAGATCGAGATCGAGGCTCAGCATGTGCTCGGTGGGCAGCACCAGCCGCAACCGGCGGTCGGAAGGTGCGTCGATCAGGGTGATCAGCCCTATGCCCTGCAGGCGCGCCAGGATGGCGTCGAGCCGGCGGGCGCTGGACAGACCGAATGGCAGGAAGATATTGCGGATAAGGCCAATGGTGGGCCAGGTCGCGCGCTCGGCCGGCTCATACTCGAAATAGAGGCTGACAATCATGCTGAACAGCGCGATCCGGCCAGGGTCGCTGAGCAGCCGGATGGCTGCGCTGTTGCCCTGGGCCTGCGGATCGGTCGAGAAGGCCAGCAGAAAGCGGCGCCTGGTTGCGGCAAAGTTCGGATGCGCGCGCACCTCGGCGACCGCGAGGGCCGGTGGCACCTGCGGGAACGGCTCCGCCTCTGCCGGGCGGAGCGCCGATAGAGTGGGGGTCGCTGTCTCCTCCATGCCGCCAACCTAACCGGTCACCGGCAGGGCGACAAGATTTTGCGGCCCTCTGGGCCGGTGCGCCCTCAGCGTTGCGATTCCAGCATTGTGATGGTCAGGCCCGACACATCGGCGCCGCGGCCGTAGCCGGCGCGTTCGAAGGGAATGCCGGCATCCTGCAATTGCGCCCGCGACAGGTCGGGCGGCAGGCGCGGCTTGTCGGAGGAAAAGGCGATCGGCCACCACATCAGCGCCGGGCGGCGGAAGATGGTGATGGATGGACAGGGGGCAGCAGCGTCGAGGGCAATGGTCATGGCACTCCTCCACATTCATGGAGCGAGCGTGCCAGACACGATCTGCGCACAGGCGGAAGTCTCTGCGTATATCGCCGCCTGGAGCGGAAGTTTTTGCGTAGATCGCCGTTCAGGCAGCGGGTTTTTCGGCCATGACCATGTAGTTGATGCCCATGTCGCGCGAGCGGCGCCATTCATCGGCCAGGGGATGGAATACCACGCCGGTTTCCCCGATCACGCGCAGGCCGTTGCGGGTCAGCAAGGTCTTGATCTCGTCGGGCGTCAGGAACTTGTTCCAGTCATGCGTCCCGACCGGCAGCCAGCGCAGGATGTGTTCGGCGGCGAAGACGGCGAAGGCGCGGGCGCGCAGCGTGCGGTTGAGCGTTGCGGTCAGGGCCAGGCCGCCCGGCTTTACCAGGTCGGCGCAGCTCTTCATGTAGAGCGGCACATTGTCGACATGCTC
>CBIGSA010000392.1:0-2639 GCA_966192215.1 uncultured Devosia sp.
TCGAGATGCGCCCCGACCTGGCTCCGAACCATGTCGCCCATATCAAGAAGCTGGCACGCGAGGGTTTTTACGACGGCATCGTGTTCCATCGCGTGATTGAGGGCTTCATGGCCCAGACCGGCTGCCCGCAGGGCCGCGGCACCGGTGGTTCCAAGTATCCGGACCTCAAGCAGGAATTCAACGCCGAGCCGCATGTGCGTGGCACCGCCTCGATGGCCCGCGCCCAGAACCCGGATTCGGCCAATTCGCAATTCTTCATCTGCTTTGCGGATGCGCCTTTCCTCAACCGCCAGTATACTGTGTGGGGCAAGGTCATCGAGGGCATGGACAATGTCGACCAGATCAAGCGCGGCGAACCGGTCATCAACCCGGACAAGATGCTCTCGGTCAAGGTTGCGGCTGATATCGCTGCCTAATGCAGCCTGGCTGGCCCTTGCGGCCAGCCTCGCTCTGGCCGCTCCGGCGGCTGCCAGCGGCGGCATCTGGTGCGAGGGCGAGGACGCCTCGGCCGAAATCGCCACCGGGCGCCTGCCGGTGCTGCAAGTCATCGGCGCGCATGCCGAAGCCGGTGGCGTGGCCTACACGACCGGACCGGAGCGGGGCGAAGGCACACCCTTCGTCGTCGGCCAGGCCTTCGGCGATGACGACGGCATCAAGATCGACTTCGTCGACCCCAATTTCGAAACCATCCTGGTCAGCCTTCGTCTTGCCTACGAAGGCGACAGGGAACAGGAATGGCCGCTTGCCGGCACCATGATGCTCGACGGCACCAGTTATGCTGTGCGGTGCGGCGCAGATTGAGGCCGGCTATTTCCGACCCTTTCGGAGCATGCTAACGAGCGGCCATGCGTGTTTCCGATTTCGATTTCGACCTGCCTGAAAAGCTCATTGCCCTGCATCCTGCCGAGCCGCGCGACTCCGCGCGGCTGCTGGTGGTGGACCCCGAAGTGGGGCTGTCCGACCGGCACGTACCGGACCTGCTCTGGCTGCTGAAGCCCGGCGATGTGCTCGTGGTCAACGACACCCGCGTGCTGCCGGCCGAATTGCGCGGCACGCGCATCCGCGGCGAAAACCGCGCCAATGTCTCGTTCAACCTGCACAAGCGGGTCGACGCTCATACCTGGCGCGCCTTTGCCCGTCCGGCCAAGAAGCTGGCTTTGCTCGACCGTCTGGAGCTGGGCAATGGCCAGGCCGACGCGCTGGTGGCGCGCGTGGCCGGCAAGGGCGATACCGGCGAAGTGACGCTGGAATTCGAATTGGGTGGCGCCGAGCTCGACGAAGCGATCAAGTCCCACGGCGCCATGCCGCTGCCGCCCTATATCGGCGCCAAGCGCGATATCGAGGAGCGCGACAAGGTCGACTACCAGACAGTCTATGCCGCCGAGGATGGCGCTGTCGCGGCCCCAACGGCGGGCCTGCATTTCACCGAAAGCCTGCTGCAGCAGCTCAGCGACAAGGGCGTGACCATCGAGCGGGTGACGCTGCATGTCGGGGCAGGGACCTTCCTGCCGATGAAGGTTGATGACACCGACGACCATGTGATGCATGCCGAATGGGGCGAGATCGACCAGGCGACGGTGGAGCGCATCAACGCCAAGCGGGCCCTGGGCGGCCGCGTGGTGGCCGTTGGCACGACGAGCCTGCGCCTGCTGGAGACGGCGTCGCGGGCGACCGGCACCCTGCAGCCCTTTGTCGGCGACACCGACATCTTCATCACGCCGGGCTTCCGCTTCCGCACGGTCGACGTGCTGATGACCAATTTCCACCTGCCCAAATCGACCCTGTTCATGCTGGTCAGCGCCTTTTCGGGGCTGGACATGATGAAGCGGGCCTATGCCCACGCGATACGCGAGGGTTACCGGTTCTATTCGTATGGGGATTCGTCCCTGCTGCTGCGGGCGGCACAGGACGAGTCGGAGGAGGAAGGGCTTTAGTGGCGAAGCTGCGGATGAGCTAACTAGATACCCGCCGCGTCGTGCAGCAGCGTGCCGGTGAAGCCGCAGGCGGCGCCGTGGTAGCTGATGCAGCCGTCGCGTTCTTCGATAGCCAGTTCGCCCTTGCCATCGAAGCTCAGGCCAATCTCGCAATAGCGCGCCTGGGATGACGGCGTGTCGCCTTGGGGATCGTAGAATTCGTTCTCGACGAAGAAATTGCCACCCTTCTTGTCGAGCAGCGCTTCCCCCTCTATGCCCCCGCCGCAGCCGGGAATGTCGTCTTCCATCGGCACCACCGTATTGATGGAAATGGCATAGCGATCACTCTCGATATGGGTGATATCGACGGTGAGTTCGCCTTCGCCATGGCCCATATAGAGGCCTTCGACCCCGATGGGGTCCTGCGCCAGAGCGGGGCCGGAAAGCAGGGCAAGGGTAGTGGCCAGAAGGGCGATGCGACGCATGCAAGTACCTCGGAATCATCAAAAAATCTCGACGCACCTATAGCCGCTGCAAAGCATGGCGAAAATCGGACGGCCCGTGCCCGATGCGCCGCATTGTCCCCCTGGAAACAACAGGCTAGAACCCGCCGCATGAAACAGGTCACCTTCACCCTTTCCGCTACCGATGGCATGGCGCGGCGCGGCCGCATCGACACGCCGCGCGGCGATATCCAGACGCCGGCCTTCATGCCGGTGGGCACGG
>CBIGSA010000393.1:0-2617 GCA_966192215.1 uncultured Devosia sp.
CAAAGCGATTGGGCGGTCCCATGGGCCGCCCCATTTTCTTTTCGGCTTGATTTCCGTCCGCGCTACGGTCAATGTCCCGGCCATGAAGACCGGTATCATTCTGATTACCCGCTGCATTATTACCTGCTAACCAACAGTTGGCGGCGCGGTCTTCTTCATCCCGAATTCTCTGATGAGCCGTCCGCCAGCGTAATTCCGCATGGCCAGGGACGGACCATATGACCACGCCGCAGCTCACGCTCTACAACACGCTCACGCGCGCCAAGCAGCCCTTCGTGCCGCTCGATGCCAGCAATGTGCGCATGTATGTCTGCGGTCCCACGGTCTATGACTTCGCCCATATCGGCAATGCCCGCCCGGTCATCGTCTTCGACGTGCTGTTCCGCCTGCTGCGCCATGTCTATGGCGCCGATCACGTCACCTATGTCCGCAACATCACCGACGTGGACGACAAGATCAACGCCCGCGCTTTGCGCGATTTTCCCGATTTGCCGCTGAACGAGGCCATCCGCCGCGTCACGGAAAAGACCGAGGCCCAGTTCCTCGCCGACGCCGCTGCCCTTGGCACGCTGGATCCCACGATCCAGCCCCGCGCCACCGACAACATCGCCCAGATGCAGGTGCTGATCGCTAGCCTCATCCAGCGCGGCCATGCCTATGAAGCCAATGGCGAAGTGCTGTTCCGCACCCGCTCCATGCCCGACTACGGCCAGCTATCCGGCCGCAACCTTGAAGATAACCTGGCCGGCGCGCGCGTTGCCGTCGATGTTCACAAGGAAGACCCGGCCGATTTCGTGCTCTGGAAACAGTCCGCCGACAACGAACCGGGCTGGGACAGCCCCTGGGGTCGTGGCCGTCCTGGCTGGCATATCGAATGCTCGGCCATGTCCGAGCGCTATCTCGGCCAGACCTTTGACATCCATGGCGGTGGGCTCGACCTCATCTTCCCGCACCACGAAAACGAAATCGCCCAGTCCCGCTGCGCCCATGGCACCCACGCCATGGCCAATGTCTGGATGCACAATGGCTTCCTGCAGGTCGAAGGCCAGAAGATGAGCAAGAGCCTGGGCAATTTCGTTACCATCAACGAACTGCTGGAAACCGGCGCCATGGGCGGCCGCGCCTGGATTGGCGACGTGCTGCGCCTGGCGATGCTGATGACGCATTACCGGGAGCCCATCGACTTCTCCGTGAAGCGCCTCGAAGAGGCGGAAGCCAAGCTGACCGATTGGCAGCGCGCCGCTCGCGGCGCCGAACTGGCCGATGGCGATGGCCCCGACGCCTCCGTCGTGGCCGAACTGGCAGATGACCTCAATTTCCATCGCGCCGCCGTGGCCCTCGATGTCATTGCCAGGAAAGCCAATCGCAATGAAGGCAATGCCAAACATTGCCTCGCGGCAACCCTGCGTTTCCTTGGCTTCGGTCTCGACAGCCTTCTCACCTCGGAAGACGGCTGGGAAGAACCGCCCCACATTGCCGCGGCCATCGCCGCCCGCCTGGACGCGCTCAACAACAAGGACTTCGCCAAAGCCGACGCTATCCGCAACGAACTGTCCGAACAGGGCATCGCCCTGATGGACTACAAGGATGAAGCCGGCCAGCGGGCGACGAAATGGGAGATGAAGCGGTGACCCTGCAGGATTGTGAGACTAGTCATGTCCGCCCATGAGCCCCCCTTCACCGGCGGCTGCCAGTGTGGCGCGGTGCGCTTCCGCGTCACCCGCCTTGGCCGCCCCTCGATTTGCGATTGCCGCATGTGCCAGAAGGCATTCGGTGGTTTCTTCGGCCCGCTGGTCACCGCACACAACGCGCAATGGACCCGTGGTGAGCCCAGGTGGTTCCAGTCCTCCAACGCCGCGCGCCGAGCTTTCTGTAGCGATTGCGGCACGCCCCTTGCCTATGAAACCCGCTTTGGTCTCGAACTGGCCATCGGTGCCTTCGACAATCCCGAAGTCGCGGCCCCGGAAATTCAGGTCAATCCGCACGACAAGGTGTCGTTCTTCGAGACGGTGACCACGCTGCCCTTGCGCGAAAACACCGACGAGTGGCGGGACTTCATGGCCGGCATCCATTCCAACCAGCATCCCGACCACGACACGGCCGATTGGCCACCCAAGGAGCAGTCCTGATGGAACGCTATGCCATGGAAGTCAGCGGCGGCTGCCAATGCGGCGCCGTGCGCTATCATGCCACCGAAATGTTCGACAATGCGCATATCTGCCATTGCCGCATGTGCCAGAAGGCGGTGGGCAACATCTTCGCTGCCCTGGTCGCCGCTCCGCGCGAAGTCATTACCTGGACGCGCGGCACCCCGGCGCGCTTCCGCAGTTCCGAACATGTCGACCGCGGCTATTGCCGCGATTGCGGCACGCCGCTCTTCTACGACAATACCGAGGGCAATCGGGTCAATTTTACCATGGGCTCGCTCGATCATCCCGAGCTGTTCCCGCCCCATGCCAATACCGGCAATGAAAGCCGCGTACCCTGGTTCGATACGCTGACCACCATCGAGCATGGCGGCAATACCGAGACCGGGCAGGAAGCATGGGCCTCGGCCATCAAATCCACCAATCACCAGCATCCCGACCATGACACGACCGTCTGGCCGCCGAAGTCC
>CBIGSA010000394.1:0-2613 GCA_966192215.1 uncultured Devosia sp.
TGGCCGATGGTCGCTTCGGTGACGCTTTCGCCCAGCGTCGGCACGCGGATTTCAGTCGACATAGTTACGTCCTTTTAGTTGCCGAGGGCTTCGTCGAGGAAAGCCTGCAATTGGGCAAGATGGGTCCGCATCAGACCCGTGGCGGTAGAAGCGGAAGCCGGGCGGCCGGTGTAACGCACGCGCTGGCCGGTCCGTCCCATCTGGTCGAACACCCATTCAACATAGGGCTGAATGAAGGCCCAGGCACCCATATTCTTGGGCTCTTCCTGGCACCAGATGATCTCGGCATTCTGGAAGCGGCTCAATTCGTCCAGCAGCGCCTTGGCCGGGAACGGATAGAGCTGCTCGATGCGCAGCAGATAGACATCGTTGATGCCCTTCTTCTCGCGATCTTCCAGGAGGTCGTAATAGACCTTGCCGGTGCAGAGCACGACACGGCGGATTTTGTCGTCCGACACCAGCTTGACCGTGGTCTTGGGCGCGCCGGGTGCCTCGGCATCGTCCCAGAGGAGACGGTGGAAGCAGGAATCGGGACCCATTTCCGCGAGGCCCGAAACGGCGCGCTTGTGGCGCAGCAGGCTCTTGGGCGTCATCAGGATCAGCGGCTTGCGGAAGTCGCGCTCTACCTGCCGGCGCAGGACGTGGAAATAATTGGCCGGCGTGGTGCAGTTGGCGACCTGCATATTGTCTTCGGCACAGAGCTGGAGGAACCGCTCCGGACGCGCCGAGGAATGCTCCGGCCCCTGGCCTTCATAGCCATGCGGCAGCAGCATCACCAGGCCCGACATGCGGAACCACTTGCGTTCGCCCGAGGAGATGAACTGGTCGATCACCACCTGCGCACCGTTCACGAAATCGCCGAACTGGGCTTCCCAGATGGTCAGCGCCTTGGGCTCGGCGAGCGAATAGCCGTATTCGAAACCGAGCACGGCTTCTTCCGAGAGCATCGAATTGATGACCTCGTAGCGGGCCTGGTCGGGGTCCAGATTGTTGAGCGGCGTATAGGTCTTGTTATCGACCTGCTGGTCGTTGAGCACCGAATGGCGCTGGCTGAACGTGCCGCGTTCCACATCCTGACCCGAGAGGCGCACCGGATGACCGTCGGTCACCAGCGTGCCGAAGGCCAAGGCTTCGGCCGTGGCCCAGTCGATGCCTTCACCGGACTCGATCGCCGACAGGCGGTTGTCCATGAAGCGCTTGACCGTCTTGTGGACGTTGAAGCCTTCGGGGATGCGCGTCAGCGCCGTGCCGATCTGCGCCAGGCGGTCTATGGCAACACCGGTCTGGCCGCGGCGCGGACCTTCGAGCTCGGCCGGCTTGAAGTCCTTCCAGGCGCCATCGAGCCAGTCGGCCTTGTTCGGGCGATAGTCCTGCCCGGCCTCGAACTCGCTTTCCAGATGCGCGCGCCAGTCGGCCTTGAGCTTTTCGACCTCTTCGGCCGTCAGCAGGCCTTCGGCCACCAGCTTTTCCGAATAAAGCTCCAGCGTCGTCTTGTGCGACCGGATCTTGGAATACATCAGCGGCTGGGTGAAGCTGGGCTCGTCGCCTTCGTTATGGCCGAAGCGGCGATAGCAGAACATGTCGATGACGACGGGCCGGGCAAACTTCTGCCGGAACTCCACGGCCACCTTGGCCGCGAAGACCACGGCTTCCGGATCGTCTCCGTTCACATGCAGCACCGGCGCCTCGATCATCTTGGCGACATCGGTCGGATAAGGCGACGAGCGCGAATACATCGGGCTCGTGGTAAAGCCGATCTGGTTGTTGATGACGAAATGGATCGAGCCGCCCGTGCGATGGCCCTTCAGGCCGCTCAGCCCCAGACATTCGGCGATGACACCCTGGCCGGCAAAGGCCGCGTCGCCATGGATCAGCAGCGGCAGAACCATGGAGCGGTCGGGCTTGCCGTCAACCGCAATATTGACCAGCTTGCCATCGGGCGAAATGTGCATGTCCTGCTTGGCGCGGGCCTTGCCCAGCACTACCGGATCGACGATTTCGAGATGGCTGGGATTGGCCGTCAGCGACAGGTGAACCTTGTTGCCGTCGAATTCGCGGTCACTGGACGCACCCAGATGGTACTTGACGTCGCCCGAACCCTCGACATCGTCGGGGTAGAAGGCGCCGCCCTTGAATTCATGGAACAGGGCGCGATGCGGCTTGCCCATCACCTGGGTCAGCACGTTGAGGCGCCCGCGATGGGCCATGCCCAAGACGATATCCTTGATACCCAGCGCGCCGCCGCGCTTGATGATCTGCTCGAGCGCCGGAATGGTGGATTCACCGCCATCGAGGCCAAAGCGCTTGGTGCCGGTATATTTGACGTCGATATACTTCTCGAAGCCTTCCGCCTCGATCAGCTTGGATAGGATCGCCTTCTTGCCTTCGGCGGTGAAGGTGATTTCCTTGTCCGGACCCTCGATGCGCTCCTGGATCCACTGCTTGGCTTCGGGATCGGAGATATGCATGAACTCGATGCCCAGCGTACCGCAATAGGTGCGCTGCAGGATGGCCAGCATTTCGGGAATGGTGGCGTATTCGAGCCCGAGATAGTTATCGATGAAGATCTTGCGGCTGTAGTCGGCCTCGGTGAAGCCGTAGCTCTTGGGGTCG
>CBIGSA010000395.1:0-2610 GCA_966192215.1 uncultured Devosia sp.
TTCAGCCTGGACGACGTCTACGCCTTCGAGCAGCATCTCGGCGCGCTCTACCCCGACAACAACAATGTCCGCCCAAAGATACGCCAGCAACTCCAAGTCTTGCGCGACAACGGCTTCCTGGAGTTCACTGGTCGCGGTCAGTATCGACTCGCGCGGAGGACCTGATGGCCTGGTATCGCAACCACTACCATTGCGGCGACTGCGGCACCGACTGGGAGGATGAGTGGTCTTGCTGCTGCGACGACGAGTGCCCGGAATGCGGGTCGCGGCATTGGTCGCCGGTGGAGAGCGAGGATTTGACTGAGGTGGTTTGGCAGACGGAGGGGGCTTTGCCGTCATGCGGTCACCGGAGTGGGGGACAGATAGGCCGCGGTATAAACTAATCGCCAACTTCCCCACTAAGCTCGCGGCGCTGCGGTACATTACCGACGGCGAACTACTTGCCATATAGAAATGGACCGCGCTGACCCCAAGAAACCAAAGAGGCCAAAGAAGAAGCGAAAAATCGCCAGCGCAAAAAGCTCTGTTGCAAAATCCCGAGAAAGGATTTTGGCAATGGAGCGGGCTGCAAAGAATGAGGCCATACGGCGTGGTAAAAATCCGCTTTCTACGGTCTCGCAGCCTGATGTGTTGCAGCGCCTGCATCAGTTACCTGCCTTGACTCTGCTGTCACTGTGGCGGCGAGGTTTGGTATCAAGCCTGTCGTCCGAACAAGACGAAAGGCGGAGCGCGGCAGCGCTATTAGAGGCAGTTCAGACGGAATGGTCGAGGCGGCAAGGCCAACCCTTGTCAGCGGATGCGTTTCGCTGGCCCACCACCGACGTATTTGATGGTGATCGCGGTTTGGAACTGGGCGAAGTGCCGTCCGTCGGAATGCTGTCCCTACTCGGATATCACGTCGGCCAAACAAATGGCGTGTCGCCCGCTATGCGGCGGGCCATCTTGGATCGCATTTTCTCCGGTGGGCTGCCACCCGTTCTTCCTAGCGCCCAACTGGCCGAATGGGACCTGCCTTTGGCAAGTGGTCGGCTTAAGAAAATGGCCGACTGCCTAGCCAGTTTCTGTCGCCTTGCCAAACGTCAGGATGGCCGACAAATGCACGACGCAATCGCCGACTGGGAAGCCGATCTAGCTTACCTGTATGACCGCTACTACGTCGGCAGGTTTCATTTTGGTTGGCCAGTCGTGAGAAACTAAGTTTGGCCCCCTACCGCGTCAGCGGCTTATACGTCGCTCGCTTCGGGTTCACCGCATCGGCGCCCAGCCGCCGGATCTTGTCCGTCTCGTATTCCGCGAAGTTGCCCTCGAACCATTCGACATGGCTGTTGCCCTCGAAGGCCAGCATGTGGGTCGCCAACCGGTCGAGGAACATGCGGTCGTGGCTGATGATCACGGCGCAGCCGGCGAATTCCTCCAGCGCTTCTTCGAGCGCGGCGAGGGTTTCGGTGTCGAGGTCGTTGGTCGGTTCGTCGAGCAGCAGGACATTGGCGCCTGATTTGAGCATCTTGGCGAGGTGCACGCGGTTGCGCTGGCCGCCCGACAGATTGCCCACCTTCTGCTGCTGGTCGCCGCCCTTGAAGTTGAAGCTGGACGTATAGGCGCGGGAATTGACCTCGCGCTTGCCCAGCATCAGCACTTCGTCGCCTTCCGAGATTTCTTCCCACACGGTCTTGTTGGGGTTGAGGGTGTCGCGGCTCTGGTCGACATAGCCCAGATGCACGCTGTCGGCGACCGTGATCGTGCCGGCATCGGGCTTTTCCTGGCCGGTCAGCATGCGGAACAAAGTGGTCTTGCCCGCGCCATTGGGGCCGATGACACCGACAATGCCGCCCGGCGGCAGCTTGAAGCTGAGATTGTCGATCAGCAGGCGATCGCCATAGGATTTGGAAAGGCCCTCGATATCGATGACATTGTGGCCCAGCCGCTCGCCCGGCGGGATGATGATCTGCGCGGTATGGGACTGCGTGCGCGCCTCGTTGATCTTGACCAGCTCGTCATAGGCCTTGATACGCGCCTTGGACTTGGACTGGCGCGCCTGCGGGCTCTGGCCCATCCATTCGCGTTCGCGCTCCAGCACCTTGGCGCGGGCGGCGTCCTCGCTCTTTTCCTGCGCGAAGCGCTTGGCCTTGGCCTCGAGATAGGCCGAATAATTGCCCTCATAGGGCACGCCCCGGCCGCGATCGAGCTCGAGAATCCAGCCGGTGACATTGTCGAGGAAATAGCGGTCGTGGGTGATGATCAGCACCGCGCCTTCGAATTCGCGCAGGTGCCGCTCCAGCCAGGCCGTGGTTTCGGCATCGAGGTGGTTGGTCGGTTCGTCCAGCAGCAGCAGGTCGGGCTTGCTCAGCAGCAGCGCGCAGAGCGCCACGCGGCGCCGCTCGCCACCCGAGAGCTTGGTGACGTCGGCATCGCCGGGCGGGCAGCCTAGCGCTTCCATGGCGACTTCCACCTGGGATTCGAGGTCCCACAGATTCTCGGCGTCGATCTTGTCCTGCAGCGCGGTGGCCTCGTCCGCCGTCTCGTCGGAATAGTCCATCATCAGCTCGTTATAGCGATCGACGATGGCCTTCTTTTCCTTGACGCCGGTCATCACATTGCCCAGCACGTTGA
>CBIGSA010000396.1:0-2589 GCA_966192215.1 uncultured Devosia sp.
TTCTCGCGGACTTCCTGGAACAGACGCGAGCTCATGCCTCCGCCCAGGATGGAGGCCAGCACCTGCGCGGCATAGAATCCATCGGCATTGTAGGCGCGGCCTTCGAAGCCGACGACGATATGGGCCTGTTCGTGATCGGAGATCAGCCGCTCTTCGCCGCCGTGATATTCAGCGCGTTGCGGGGCCGGTGCGCCATTGGGCTTGAGTGTGGCAAAGCGCTCGCGTGCGACATCGACAAGCTGGTCGTGATCGACATTGCCGGCGGCAGCCATGACCATGTGGTCGCCCACATAGTTGCGGCTCATATATTTGCGGATGGTGTCAGGATTGAATTCCCGCACCGAATCCACCGTGCCCAGGATGGTGCGGCCGATGGGCTGGGTTGGAAAAGCGGCCTGCTGGAACAGATCGAAGACATGGTCGTCGGGATTGTCGCGCGCGGCGCCGATTTCCTGGACAATGACCTGCTTCTCGCGCGCCAGCTCATCTTCCTCGAACAGCGAATTCTGCAGGATGTCGCTGAGGATATCGGCGGCAAGGCCTACATCGTCCTTGAGGACGCGGGCGAAATAACCGGTATGTTCGATGGAGGTCGCTGCATTGAGGTCGCCACCGACATTCTCGATGGCCTCGGCGATTTCGAGCGCCGACCGAGATGTCGTGCCCTTGAAAGCCATATGTTCGAGCAGGTGTGAAATGCCGTGTTCGGCCTTGCGCTCGCTGCGCGCGCCGGCCTTGACCCAGACGCCCAGGGAAGCGCTTTCCAGATGCGGCATGTTATCGGTGAGGACCACCATGCCATTGTCGAGTGTCGTCGATCGTACGCTCACGCGAGGCTCCTTCACGAGGCCTGGCGGTCGGACGACCACCTGGCCTCCGTATCGTCAGGCAGCGCGCGTACGCGCCGAGATGAAGTCTTCGACCGCATTCTGGTCGTTGGCAAGGACGCTGAGGCGCTCCTCGCGGGAATGCAGATCGGCCAGCCAGGCCGGCAGAGCCGGCTGCACGCCCGACGCATCCTTGACGGCGTCCGGGAACTTGGCTGGATGGGCCGTGGCCAGCGTGACCATGGGCACGGCGCCGAGATGGGCGCGCGCGACATGGACACCGACAGCGGTGTGGGGATCGAGCAGGTAGCCGGATGCCTTGAGGGTCGTCGCAATGGTGGCCCTGGTTTCGGCCTCGCCAGTGGTGCCGGCAGCGAAATCGCGACGAATGGCGGCAAGGGCATTGTCCGGCAGAGCGAAGCCGCCGGACTGCTTGAGGCCATCCATCATGCGGACGACGGCGCTGGCATCGCGCCCTGCCCCTTCGAACAGCAGGCGTTCGAAGTTGGAGGAAATCTGGATATCCATGGACGGGCTGATGGTGGGCGCCACGCCATCCATCTCGTAGCGGCCGGTATCCATGGTGCGGCGCAGGATGTCGTTGGCATTTGTGGCAATGATCAGCCGGTCGATCGGCAGGCCCATGGCCTTGGCGCAATAGCCGGCGAAAATATCGCCGAAATTACCCGTGGGCACGGTGAAGCTGACCTTGCGGTGCGGGCTGCCCAGGGACACTGCGGCGGTGAAGTAGTAGACGATCTGCGCGACGATGCGGCCCCAATTGATGGAGTTGACGCCCGAGAGGCGCACGCGATCACGGAAGCGATGGTTGTTAAACATCGCCTTGACGATGTTCTGGCAGTCGTCGAACGTGCCGTCGAGCGCGATATTGTGGACATTGGCGTCGAGCACAGTCGTCATCTGCAACCGTTGCACGGCCGAGGTGCGGCCTTGCGGGTGCAGGATGAAAATGTCGGTGGTGTCGCGACCGCGGAAGGCCTCGATGGCGGCCGAGCCGGTATCGCCCGACGTGGCGCCGACAATGGTGGCCTTGAGGCCGCGTTCGGCCAGAATGTGGTCCATCACCCGGCTGAGGAACTGCATGGCCACGTCCTTGAAGGCCAAAGTCGGCCCGTGGAACAGTTCCAGCACGAAATGATTGGGCTCGATCTCGAGCAGCGGCGTCACCGAGGGGTGGCGGAAGACGGCATAGGCTTCGTCGATGATTGCCTTGAGCCTGGCTGGCGCAATCTCGCCGCCGGTGAAGCGACTGATGATGGCATAGGCGACATCGGCATAGGGCTTGCCGGCGAAGCCGGCGATTTCGGCGGGACTGACCTGGGGCCAGGTCTGCGGCACGTAGAGCCCGCCATCGGAAGCCAGACCCGCCAGGACCGCATCAGAGAAACCGAGCACGGGCGCCTGGCCGCGCGTTGAGACAAACTGCATTCGGGGGAAGAGCCCTTTTAGAATTGTTGCAACCTAGTCAAACAGGCAGTGAACCGCAAGTTTGGCGGCTCAACCCTTGCCCGCGGCGCGCTGGCGGGCCAGCCAGAAGCCAAGCATGACCACCGCCACGATGGCAAAGCCGTACCAGGTATAGGCATAGCCCAGGTGGTTGTTGGGAAACTCGACCACGGTCTCGCCGCCCTGCGGCAGTGGGGCCGCGCGGGCCGCGGGGGGGGCGGCAAAAAAGGGGGGGAAACGCGCCCAAGCGGGGGGGGCCCAGGCGGGCCACCCCGCGGGGGAGCGCCCCCCAAAC
>CBIGSA010000397.1:0-2559 GCA_966192215.1 uncultured Devosia sp.
CATGTAGGCCGTCATTTCGCCGCCCACCGGAATCGATTTGAAGCCGCCGGTGCCCCAGCCGCAATTGAGATAGAGGCCGGGCAACGGGCTTTCGCCCATAACAGGGGAGGAGTCGGGCGTCACGTCGACCACGCCGCCCCATTGCCGCATCAGCTTGAGCTGGCCGACGGTGGGGAACATTTCCATCAGGCCCGACAGCACGACTTCGAGCATCGGCAGGTTGCCGCGCTGGGCGTAGGACGGCACGCGGTCGATGCCGCCGCCGATCACCAGCTCGCCCTTGTCGGACTGGCTGACATAGGTCGCCGTCGCGGGGGCCAGCACCACCGTGTCGAGGATCGGCTTGACCGGTTCGGAGACGCAGGCCTGCAAAGTGTAGGACAGCACCGGCAGCTTGAAGCCGGCCTTGGCAGCCATGTAAGAGGAATTGCCGGCAACCGAGAGGCTGACCTTGTCGGAACGGATCGGCCCCTTCGAGGTCATGACGCCACGGCAGCGGCCGCCCTCGATGATGAATTCGGTGACCTCGCAATTCTGGATGATGTCGATGCCGAGCCGGTCGGCGGCTCGCGCATAGCCCCAGGCCACCGCATCGTGGCGCGCGACGCCGGCACGACCCTGCCAGACGCCGCCCAGCACCTGAAAGCGAGACTTCTGCGAGAAATCGTAGAGCGGGACCTTGGCCTTGCTCGCCTCGATATCGAGCAGTTCGGAATCGATGCCGTTGATCTGCATGGCATTGACCAGGCGGGCGGCGATTTCCATCTCGCCCTTGGAATGGACCATGGTCAGCACGCCGCGCTGCGAGAACATGACGTTGTAATTGAGATCCTTGGAGAGCCCTTCATAGAGCTGTAGCGATCGCTCGTAGAGGGCGGCACTTTCCGGATAGAAATAGTTGGAGCGGATGGTGGTGGTGTTGCGTCCTGTATTGCCGCCGCCGAGCCAGCCCTTCTCGATGACAGCGACATTGGTGATTCCGTGATTCTTCGCGAGATAATAGGCCGTCGCCAGCCCATGCCCGCCGCCGCCGATGACGATGGCATCGTAGCGCGCCTTGGGCTCGGGCGAGCGCCAGGCCGGCTGCCAGCCCTTCTGGTTGGCGAAACCTTCCTTGATGAGGGAGAGGAGGGAATAGTGGCGGGTCATGAATAGCCCCTCTCGCGGACAAATTCACCCCCCTCTGTCCTGCCGGACATCTCCCCCACAAGGGGGGAGAGTGGATGGGGCGCACTCCCTGCCACGAACGAGCGTCCGGCGCCAAGCTCTCCACCTCTGCTAGAGGTGGTGCGGGTGCCGCGAGTCATTCTCCCCCCTTGTGGGGGAGATGCCCGGCAGGGCAGAGGGGGGTATGTCATTTGCATCAACCCCTCATCACCTTGCCCTGCGGATCATAGGGCGAGGCCTCGATGATGCGGCAGGCGCGTTCGTCGCCGACGATATGCGTCCTCAGCTCCATCCCCGGAACCGCAAGTTCGCGATCGACCAGCGCCATGGCGATCGACTTGCCGATCGTGTAGCCGTAGCCGCCCGAGGTGACGTAACCCACCAGCCTGCCGTCCTTCCAGATCGGCTCGTAGCCGGAAGCGTCGGCGTCGGTCGCATCGACCTCGATCGTCACCTGCAGTTGCTTGGCCGATTGCGTTTCCTTCTCGGCGACGGCCGCCTGCTTGCCGATGAAATCGGGCTTGTCGAAATCGATGAAGCGGTCGAACAGCGTCATCTGCGGCGTATAGCCCTGGGTGAATTCCCTGGACCAGATGCCGTAGCTCTTTTCGAGCCGCATGGAGAGCGAGGCGCCGAAGCCGACTTCCTTCAGCCCGATATCCTTGCCGGCCTTCAGCAGCGTTTCGCGGACGGTCCGGTGATAGGCGGCCGGGATGTTGATCTCGAAGCCCATCTCGCCGGTCACCGACATGCGGCCGACCTTGGCCGTGACGAGGCCGATATCGACGTTTCTGCAGCCGAGGAATTTCAGGCCCGCATTGGAGACGTCGTCCTCTGTCGTGCGCTGCAGCACTTCGCGCGACAGCGGACCGCAGAGCGAGAAGCCGACCCAGGCGTCCGAGAGATCGGTGACAGTGACGCCCTCCTGGGCGAACTGCTCGTACCAGCGCATGTGCCATTCGCGCAGGTAGTAGGAGCCCATGATCCACCAGGTGCCATCGCCCCAGTTGAAGATGGTGAGGTCGCCCTTGAGGCGTCCGTCGAAACCGAGCATCGGCGCCAGCACCGAGCGGCCGGGCTTCGGCAGCCGGCAGGCGAAGACGCGGTCGAGCCAGTCCTGCGCCTTGGGCCCCTTTACCTCGTAGCGAGAATAGCCGGAAATATCGATCAGGCCGGCCTTCTCGCGGGTATGCAGCACTTCGCGGCCGATAATGTCGAAGGCGGTGGAGCGGCGCAGCGTATGGTTTTCCTCGTAATCCTTCGAGGGTGCGAAATACAGCGGCACTTCGAGGCCCCAGGACGAACCCCAGCGGGCGCCGGCCTCGGTCATCTCGTGTTCGGTCTTGGCCCAGGCGATCGAGTTGTCGCCAATCCACTTGACGAAGACGAGCG
>CBIGSA010000398.1:0-2541 GCA_966192215.1 uncultured Devosia sp.
CGGGCCTGCTTGCCCGTCGTCTCGAAAGCAACAGGCCCGCAGCGATATGATCAAAGCAGAACGCGCCACGCCTGCTTTCGGCGGACGCCAAGTGGTGCCCCACGAAAGGCTCTGGGCCTGCCGCTCAGATAAACCGGTCCGGCGCCGCCAGCCCGTCATAGCCGATGGACGGCGGCCTTCCGGCATTGCTGCCCATGCGGACCTGGCGGGGAATGGTGGTGTGGCGCGGATGGCGATAGCGCGGGGCAGGGGTTGCCCCGGCAGTGCCGGGGTGCTCGCCATAGGCGTTGGCGTCATCGTCCGAGGGCCAGCACATCCAGACCAGCAGGATGATGGCGCCGACGATGGGCACCAGCGGCAGGAGATACCACCAGCCGGAGCGGCCGATATCGTGCAGCCGGCGGATGGTCAGCGTGATGGCCGGGATGATGTGCACGATGCCCACGAAGAGTGTCGCGGTCGGCTGTGGGTTTTGCAGATTGTGGAAGCCGCCCATCTGATAGTCGATGGCCACGGCGGCGGCAGTCAGCAGGAGCTGGACAAGAGCGAACATCCAGTACTGCATGCGCGTGCTGCGTCCGGAGATTTCGAAATAGCGCAGCATGCCGTCAAAATATGAGCGCATTCCTGTCCCCGGAGCACCAATACTGGGTCTTGTACGGGGTTTTGCCTAATTTTTTGATGTGGCAACTGGTTAAGGTTTTACCATTCGCCAAGCGCAGGCAGCCTCTTGCCAAGACGGCGCGGCGGTGGCTTGCTGGCGGGCAGAGGAGTTCCCGCCATGATCGATCCCGTCATCATTCTTCCCTATATGCTCGCTTGCCTGCTCTTTGCCGTCATTCCCGGACCCTCGGTCTCGGTGGTGATCGCCAATTCCCTGGCGGGCGGCACGCGGGCAGGGCTCTTCACCATCCTGGGCACGGCGCTGAGCATGGTCAGCATGGTTTTCGTCGTGGCCGTTGGCCTGGAAGCGGTGATGTCGCTGGTGGCTGGCGCCTTCGAGATCATCAAGCTGGCCGGCGCGGCCTATCTGATCTGGATCGGCTGGAAAATGTTCCGCTCGAGCGGCCACCTGGCCTTCAAGGGCGACCGGCTGCCGGTGGGGCGCTATATCTGGCAGGGCGCGCTGACCAATTGGTCCAACCCCAAGACATTGCTGTTCCTCAGCGCCTTCCTGCCGCAATTCGTCGATCTCAGCCGGCCGGCCTTCGGGCAAATCATGGTGCTGGGCCTGATCTGCCTGGCCGTGGCCGCGATCAGCGACAGCGTCTATGCCCTGGCGGCGGGCCAGGCGCGGCACCTGCTGACCGCCGCCCGTGTCCGCATGGTCAACCGGGTGTCGGGCCTCATCCTGATGATCGGCGGCGTCTGGCTTGCGCTGCAAAAGCGGACGTGATGGCGGGCTTGAAGCCCTTTGCCATTGCAAGTCTGAGACAGCGCCCGGACCTCCGGCCCGTCGTTGCCGATCGCATCTGGCGTGCCTTCTGGGAGCCATACGGGTCGCCGTTGGATATCCTCGAGGCAGCGCTTGACCAGGTTCTGGCCGCCATCGACTTCCCGTTCACGCTCGTGGCGCTGGATGACGATGGCTTCGTCGGCACGGTAACGGCCATTCAATCCGACATAGCCGCTCGTCCGGAGCTCGGCCCCTGTATCGCTGCGCTGTGGGTTGAACCGAAGGCGCGAGGGCAGGGCGTCGGCCGCGCTTTGGTCTCTGCCGCCCTGTCGCGCCTTAGGGCCCAAGGCCATGAGCACTGCTACCTCCCGGCCAAACCCCACCTGCATGACTATTACGCAAAGGGTGGCTGGCGCCTGGTGGAACGTGCGGTCGGTGATGACAAGCTCGACATCTTCGTCCGCGCCTTGCCATGACTCCGCCCGCGTGACAAAACCCCAAGCCATAACAATGGGGAGGGCGTCATGAGCAGATTGGTTGGATTCTATCCCGGCTCGTTCGATCCGCTGACCAATGGGCATCTCGACGTCATCGAGCGCGCCTGCAAGCTGGTCGATACGCTGGTGGTCGCGGTGGGCATCAGCGCCACCAAGAAGAATCCGCTCTTTGCCCACGAGGATCGCATTGCCATTCTCGACCAGGTGCTGGGGCCGGTGGGCAAGCGTACCGATACCGAATTCCGCATCGTCGATTTCTCCGGCCTCATGGTCAATGCGGCGCGCGAGCACGGCGCCAAGCTGATCATTCGCGGGCTGCGCGACACGACGGACTACAATTATGAAATGCAGATGGTGGGCATGAACGCGCAGATGGCGCCGGACCTGCAGACCGTCTTCCTGCCCTCCAGCCCCCCTGTGCGGCATATCTCGGCCACATTGGTGCGCCAGATCGCTGAAATGGGCGGCGATATTTCCGCCTTCGTCCCGCAAATCGTTCTCAAGGCCCTGAAAAGCAAATGACCGCTGTTACCCGCCGCCTGTTCAACGCCCTCGTCATCGGCGCCGCGGCGCTGTCCGCCATGCCCGCCAATGCCCAGACGGGCACGCCGCATCTCATTCTCACCATCAAGGGTGGCGACGTGGATA
>CBIGSA010000399.1:0-2536 GCA_966192215.1 uncultured Devosia sp.
GCCGTCGAGATATTTCGACGTCAACATGCCCTGCGCCAGCGGCGAAAAGACGATCGAGCCGAGGCCGAGTTCCTCCAGCGTATCGACCAGCCCGTCCTCCTCGATCCAGCGGTTGATCATCGAATAGCTGGGCTGGTGGATGACGAAGGGGGTGCCGAGATCCTTCAGGATCGCATGCGCTTCCCAAGTGCGCTTCGAATTGTAGGAGGAGATGCCGACATAGAGCGCCCGGCCCGAGCGCACGATGTGGTCGAGCGCGCCCATCGTTTCTTCCAGTGGCGTGTCGGGGTCGAAACGGTGCGAATAGAAGATGTCGACATAATCGAGCCCCAGCCGCTTCAGGCTCTGGTCGCAGGAGGCGATCATGTATTTGCGGCTGCCCCATTCGCCATAGGGACCGCTCCACATGCCGTAGCCGGCCTTGGAGGAGACGACGAGTTCGTCGCGCAAGCCGTGGAAATCGGTGCGCAGGATTTCACCGAAGGCTTCCTCGGCGCTGCCCGGCGGCGGACCGTAATTGTTGGCGAGGTCGAAATGGGTGATGCCGAGATCGAAGGCCGTGCGGCAGATGTCGCGCTTCAGGTCGTGGCGGGTATCGCCGCCGAAATTGTGCCACAGGCCCAGCGAGATCGCCGGCAGCTTGAGCCCGCTCCTGCCGAGGCGATTGTATTTCATCTTCTCGTAGCGGTCTTCGGCGGGATGCCAGGCCATGGTGGTCCTCTCCTGAAAATATGACTTTGAGCATGTGGGTCTTAGCCCCGCTTGACGTCCCCTCACAAGGCCAATGCTGAACCCCTCACCAACTTCGGCCAAGAGTTCGCTTCGCTCACCCGGCCTTCGTATCCGCTCCCACAAGGGGGGAACGGCGGACGAAGACCCTTGCTCTCCCACGGGCTTGGTGTCCCCAAGGTACTTCGGTCTCCCGTCCGCCACCGCAGTTCCCAGACTACCAAATTCTGCAACAGCGGCAAAAGACAAGTTACAAGGTAAACTCGCGGCGCTCTCGGTGTCTCAAGCGAAGGCCGAGCTTGCGGCTACTCTACCTCTCCCCTTGTGGGAGAGGATAGTTCGTCCCCAAGAGCCGAAGGCGATTGGCTGGACGAACTTGGTGAGGGGTGAGCCCGTCTTCCAACGGGCTCAGGTGCCTTACCGCAGCAGCGCCCGCGCCTCTTCGACGCCGAAGGCCGCCGGCTGGGTGCAGGTGGTCCTGATATCCACCGCCCTGCCCTCGTCGGCGGCGCGCAGGATGGAGGTGAGGACGTCGATCGTGTGCAGCGAACGGTCGAGCGAGCAGCGATAGTCGCGGCCGGTCTCGACCGCCATCATCATGTCCGAGAGCCCAACGCCGCGATAGTTGGCCTGGGTGCCCCAGGGGAAGTCATAGTTCATCGCGGTCATCGGATGGTCCCAGACCTCGACCTCCTTCGGCTCGCGATCGGTGCCTGATACCTCGACCTTGCCGCCGAAGAAGTTCGGGTCGGGCACGAAGATCGCGCCTTCGGTGCCGTAGAGCTCCATGTTCTGGTGGCGATGCGCCCAGACGTCCCAGCTCGAGGTGAGCGCCACGTGGGCGCCGTTGACGAATTCCAGGATGGCATGCACGTTGGTCGCCACGATGACGGGCACCTTCTCGCCCGAGCGCGGGCCGTTGGTGATGACGCGTTCGTCCTTGCCCTTGTTGGCGAGTGCCACGACGCGCTTCACCGGCCCGATCAGATTGACCAGGTTGTTGATGTAGTACGGCCCCATGTCGAGGATCGGGCCGCCGCCCGGCCGGAAGAAGAAATCCGGATTCGGGTGCCACATTTCCATGCCCGGCCCCAGCACATGGGCCGAACCCGAGGTGATCCGCCCCACCACGCCGGAATCGATGAGGTTGCGGGCATATTGATGCGAGCCGCCGAGATAGGTATCCGGCGCCGAGCCGACCTTCAGGCCCCTGGCATCGGCGATTTCCCGGAGGTTCTCGCCTTCCTCGATCGACAGCACGAAGGGCTTTTCCGAATAGACATGCTTGCCCGCTTCGAGCGCCCGCTTCGAGACCTCGTAATGGGCCTCGGGAATGGTGAGGTTGACCACCACATCCACCGCCGGATTGGCAAGCAGCGCATCGACCGCCTGCGCCTCGACGCCGAATTCCTCGGCACGGGATTTCGCCGCCTCCATGTTGACGTCGGCGCATGCCACCACTTTGAGATTCATGAACATCGGGATCAGCTTGAAATAAGCGCCCGAAATGTTGCCGCATCCGATGATGCCGACTCCGTATTCCCTGGTCATTGTCGAATTCCTCAGAAAGTCTTGATGGATGCGATCGAGCGCGAGGCGCAGCGTTCGATATCGTTGGGATTGTCGTGCTCGACCACGAAATGACGCGCCCTGGTGGCCTTCAGCGCCTGCCACAGCCCCTTCCAATCGACGGTGCCATGGCCGACATCGGCCCAGCCGCCCTCGTCCTCGGCTTCGCCGGCCGGCGCGATATCATTCACATGCACGGCCGTGATCCGGCCCTTGTAGCGGTCGATGAAGGCGAGCG
>CBIGSA010000400.1:0-2509 GCA_966192215.1 uncultured Devosia sp.
TCTCGCCGACGCCGGGGGTATTGCCGCCAAAGGAAGTACGCTTGCCAAACATGGTCGTCCTACCGTTCTAGAAGGCTGAAGAGACCGCCCTCAGGCCCGCTTCTTGAGGAACGAGGGCAGTTTCATCAGGTTCGATGACCTGCCCCCGGCATGGGTCGCCTGACGCCCCGTCACATGCATGCTGACGGCGCGGTAGATGTCGTTGATCTTGTTGTTGGCGGCCACCTCGGCGATCATCTGGCCGTTATTGGCCGCCGTGCCGAAGAGCGCCGCATCGAACGGGATCTGGCCGATGAGCTGGCATTCCACCGACGAAGCGAATTCGGCCGGGTTGATCTCGGGCCGGCGCGGCATGCCCACCTTGTTGAGCACCAGGCAGGGCGCATTTTCGGTGGGGCGCAGGGCGCGGACCGTATCGGCGATATTCTTGGCATTGCGCAGGTTGGCCAGGTCCGGCTCGGCCACGATCACCACCTCGTCGATGGTAGCCAGCGTCTGGCGGACCCAGGCATTCCAGGCATGGGGAATATCGAGCACCACGATGGGCATGGTGTTCTGGCAGAGTTCGAGGATCTGCTCGAATTCGCGCTCCTCGAAATCGAAAGTGCGATCGAGCGTGACCGGGGCGGTGAGCAGGTTGATGTGGTTGGCCGCCTTGCTCATCAGGCGATCCAGCATGGTCTGATCGACCTTCTGGTTGGCGCTGAGCGCATCGGCCAGGCCATGCGGCGGGTCCTGGTTGAAATTGAGCCCAGCCGTGCCGAAGGCCAGGTCCATATCCAGGATCAGGCTATCCTGGCGGAGCGCGGTGGCGATGGCCCAGGCGACATTATGCGCCACGGTAGACCCGCCGGCGCCGCCCTTGGCGGAGACGAAACCCACGGTGCGGCCGATGGGGGCGGCATTTTCGGAGGCGAAGAGATCGGTAATGGCGCTGACGATCTGCTGGGCCGTGGCCGGCAGCACGATATACTCGGAAATGCCCGAACGGATCAGCTCACGATAGAGCAGAACATCGTTGACGTGGCCCAGGACGACGACGCGGGTCGAGGCATCGCAGACTTCGGCCAGCCGTTCGAGCGCCGCGGGGATTTCCTCCGGGCTGAGCGTGGTCTCGACGATGATGAGATTGGGCGTGGGGTTGGACTTGTAGGTCTCGACCGCGCCATCGATGCCGCCATTGTGGGTGGTGAGGGCCACCTTGGACATGCGCCGGTCGTGAATGGCGCTCTCGACCAATTGGGCCGTCTGGGAATGCTCGCAGAAGGCCTGGATGGTGATGCGCGGAATGAGGCGCGCGCCCGAGGCGATCTCGGCTGCCGGTTCTTCGACCTTAGGCTCTGAACTGAGGAAACTCATGAAACCACTACTCCTTGACGCCTGGTCTCAATCGAGAACGAAGCCGACCGAACCACTGAAACCGCCGCGCATCTCGCCGCTATTGCCGACCCCGTACATGGTCTCGAGCTTGCCGAGGAAAATGGCCTCGGCATCGCTGGCGATGGCGGTGGCGTCGGTGGGCACGGGAATGGAATTGGCCGGGCTGGGGCCAACCAGATAGGGGGTGACGAGGATAACCAGCTCGGTCTGTTCGGTCTGGAAATCACGCGAGCGGAACAGCGCGCCCAGGATGGGGATATTGCCCAAGCCCGGAAGCTGGTTGATCTGCTGGCGCGCCGTTTCCTGCAACAGGCCACCGATCGCCAAGGTCGTGCCGGAGGGCAACTCAACCGAGGTGCTGGCCTCGCGGCGGGTCAGGGAGGCATCGGCCTGGGGTTCGGACACCGAGGTTTCCACGGTGAGCGCAATGGCGCCGTTGGATTTGACCACGGGGGTAAAGTTCAGCTCGACGCCATAGGGCTTGAAGATGACTGTGCGGCGCGTGCCGCCGTTGCCGTCGTCTTCATAGGTGTAATAGGGCAATTCACCACCGGCCAGGAACTTGGCGGGCTGACCCGAAATGGCAGTCAGGGTTGGCTGCGCCAGCAGGCGCAGCGCGCCACGCCCCTCAAGGGCCCGGATCGAGGCATCGATGCTCAGGTTGCCGATGTTGAAGCCAGCCCCAATGCCGCTATTGGGCAGGTCGGCAACCGCTGTAGGATTGCTGCCAAAGCTAAGCGTGGTCGTACCCACGCTGAAGGCGGCGCCCAGATTGATGCCGAACTGCTTAGCTACATCGCGCTTCACCTCGGAGACTGTGACCTGCAGCATGACTTGCTGCGGCCCGATGACCTGGATGAGGCTGCCCTTGGGACCATCGCCGGAGAGGTCGGAGGCCAGTTGCTCGGCAATGGCCTTGTCTTCGGCCGTCAGGACGGTGCCGGTCAGGATGAAATGCGTGGTGTCATCAGTGTTGCTGCCGGTAATGGCTTCGACGCGGATGTTGGAGCCCGGAATGACGCGAGCCAATGCCGCTTCGAGCGTGCGGCCCATGCCAGATTCGGCCTCCGTCACCTGCACGTCCAACACGGCGATGGTCTGGCCCCCATCATCGAGGACGAAGATGTTG
>CBIGSA010000401.1:0-2499 GCA_966192215.1 uncultured Devosia sp.
GCCATCGCGGAAATTGGCGAAGGAGCGGTTGCGACCATCGGCCAGCAGCTGGGCGCGCTGGTCGCCAAGCTGCTCGTCGACATAGATGGTTTTGTAGAGGTTGAGGGTATCGAGAATCCCCTGGCTCGAGACGATGTATTTCCCGTTCTCGTCTGTCACGCTTTCGCCGGTGCCCAGCAGCGCCAGCCAGTAGCCCTGCATCGTGGTGGCTTCGCCCATGGCGACGCCGGCATTGAGCTGGATGGGGAAGCTGTCGGGGAAGGCTTTCTTGACAGCGCGGGCGGCGTCAAGCACGTCTTCCCACGAGGTCGGCTGCCAGGTGTCGGCGTCGATGCCGGCTTCGGCCAGCATGTCCTTGCGCGTATAGATCATGCGCACGTCGGTGCCGAGCGGAATGCCGTAATATTTGCCCTGGTACTGCATAAGGGCGCGCGAGCCCTCGGACAGGGCGGCCCAGCCCGACCAGTCGTTGACTTCGGCGCCGGCAACTTCGTCGAGCGGCTTGAGCAGTCCGCCTTCCACGAAGCTGGGGATCAGGAAGCCGTCAAAGGCGGTGACGTCAGGGCCGGCGCCGGTCGAGAAGTCGAGCGCGAGCTGCTGGGTCAACTGGGCGTCTTCGCCGCCGAACTGATTGAGATTGACGTTGATATCGGGATGTGCGGCTTCGAAAGCCGGGATCACGCTGTTCTCGATCCACTCGGCCGTGCCGCTGTTGACGCCGCCGATGACGCAGCGGCAGGTAATGTCCAGGTCGACGGCGAAGGCCGGAATGGCAACGCTCGTGGCGCCGATAATTCCAAGCGCAAGGCTGCGCAGACGATTGCTCATCGCAAAACTCCTCCCATGAAATGGCTCCGAATTCTCCGGTAGCCGCTATTGGCCCCCCCATCGGGGATCGGCCAAGCAAGAATGAACACGTTTTCACTTTCCGTCAATGCGGAGAATCGCATCAGGCCGAGTGGCCATCGGTGTGCCGTCACAGTCAGGCACGGTTTTGCAACGATCCTATGACATTCACTGGCGAAATTGGCGATTGCGGCGCTTGACAGTTGAACAGGGGAGGGGCAGTGAATTGAACACGATTTCATCGTGTGGACGGGAGGGCTGTGTGAACCAGGATGGCGGTACGGTGCGCGGCCGGGCGACGGCCGAGATGGTGGCCCAGCGCGCCAATGTCTCGCGCGTGGCGGTCTCGCGCGCCTTCAATCCCCATACCTCGCTCAAGCCCGAAAAGCGCGAGCTGATCCTGCGCATCGCCCAGGAGCTCAACTACACGCCCGACCGGGCGGCGCGGGCGCTGGTCAGCGGCCGCTCGCACCTGGTGGGCGTCATCGTGCCCGATGTATGCAGTCACTGGGAAAGCCAGGAGATCGATGCGCTGACTACGGCACTGCAGAACGAGGGTTTTGCGACACTGCTGTTCAAGACGCGCACCGACTACAGCATGGACGAAAAGCTCCTGGCTTATATGCGCGGCTTCAATCCGGATTCGGTCATCGCCTTCGTCGAGAATGTGAAGCCGGCAACGCTGGTGCGCTTCCTCGATCGCGCCGTGCCCATCTATGTGCATTACCCCCATCCGGGCGCCAATGACGATGTGGAGGCGGGGCCGCTGCATGACCGGCTCAACGTGCTGCAACGCGCCGGCGTGGAACAGGCGGTGGCCTTGTTGCAAGGCTATGGTGCGCGGCGCATCGCCTATGTCTCGGGCGTCAGCAAGTCGCGCGCCAACACTGCCCGTGAGCAGATGCTGCGCACGGTGATGGCCGAGCGCGGCCTGCCTCCGCCGGTCATCGCCACCAGCGACTTCAGCTATGACATGGCCTATGCCGCCACGGTCGACCTGTTCCGGGTGGGCGAGGGGGCCGATGCCATCTTCGCCGCCAATGACGTGGGCGCCTTCGGCGTGCTGGACGCCTTGCGGCATGAGCTCGGCCTGCGCGTGCCCGAGGACGTCAAGGTGGTCGGCTTCGACGACATCGCCCAGTCCCACTGGAAGAGTTACAACCTCACCACGGTCAAGTTCGACCTCGAGGACCGCGTGCGGGCTTTGGTGCGGCTGATCCTGCGGCGCCTCAACAACCCGGACGCGCCTGCGCTGCAGGAAACGCTCCAGACAAGGCTCGTCGTGCGCGGCACGGTGGGCTGACGGAATTTCATGACCGACAAACGCATCCACCTGGTCTTCAAGACCCACCTCGATATCGGCTTTACCGATCACGCCGCGCGCGTGCGGCGGCAGTATCACGAGCAGTTCATTCCGCAGGCCATCGCCACGGGTGAGCATTTCTTCGCCGAAAATCCTGACCGGCCCGCCTTCATCTGGACCACCGGTGCCTGGCTGATCTGGGACCACCTCAACAGCCAGGATGCGGAGCGGGTCAGGCGCCTGGAACGCGCCATCGAGCGCGGGCTGATCGTCTGGCATGGCTTGCCCTTCACCACCCATACCGAACTGATGTCGCCGGCTTTGTTCCGCGCCGGGCTGAGCTATGTGTG
>CBIGSA010000402.1:0-2445 GCA_966192215.1 uncultured Devosia sp.
AATAGGTCCAGGTGCCGGCGAGGCGATCGAAGACCTGGCGGGAATCCATTTCCGAGCCATAGCGCTCGGCCTCGGGGAGCTTGGCGAGCGCGGCTTCATCGGGCACGGAGCGCCACAGCCAGGAGGGGACGGAATTCTCCTCGACCTTCTTCAGCACCTTGGCGACGCCGGCCTTGCGGAAATATTTCTGCGCAATGATATCGGCCGCCACCTGGCTCCAGGCGGCGGGAATGGCGATGTTCTCGAGCTTGAAGACCACCGAACCGTCGGGATTGCGAATCTCGCTCGTGGCCGAGCGGAATTCGATGGACCCGTAGCGGTCTTCATTTGCGGTCGTGAACCGGCGTTCAATGCGCATAGTCGTCGTATTCCCCAATGTAACGAGCACACGAGTGCCCGCGAGCCGAAACCCGGCTTCCCACCCAAATCTGTGTTGACGCTTCACCAACCGAGCCCGGGAGCGGGCTCGAGAAACTTGCCTGTCGCCCAGGCCTGGCGCCGGTCTATCTGCCAGCGCTCCCACCCGGGGCTTGCCCGCTGCAGCAGACTGCACCGGGCCGTCGAAAACATTCCTCCGATTCAGGACGCGCGTCAACGCAACAAATCACAAGGTCTAGTGGTCGGGGTGGTCCGCAAGACAACCACTAGTAGGGGTAATATGTGAATTGCGGGGACAAACTGCAAGGAAAATGGCCGACTTGGCGCATGGATTTGAGGCTTTTTCGAAGCTGCATTCACAAACGAAATCCAGGCCGAAGACTCGCCCGTAAAGCCACGGGATTCCTTGCTGATCGAGCCGCGGCAACATGGCGGTTACTGCCTGTTTACCATGCCAACGAAAGCCAGAATCGAGGGTCCGAAAGCCTGTCAAGCGCAGAAATTTCGACGCCGACGGGAAGGGTGACCGGACACAAGCCCTTGTGGGTCAGTCGAGCGCCCGCATGCCGCGGCGCTGCGCCAGCCAGACCCACAAGGCCACCGGCACCATGGCAAGACCGGCCCAGCCATAGGCGGGCAGGATACCGACCCATTCGGCCAGCAGGCCGAAGCCGAAGGTAACAAGAATGCCGGTGACATTCTGCGCCACCGACAGCGCAGATGTCGTGGTGGCCCGGCTGCGCCCCTCCATCAGCCGCTGGAAGCGCGCTTCAGAGAGCACCATGGCGGGCACCACGACGAGATAGGCCAGTTCGAGCACCAGCACATAGGCCGGATGAGTTCCGAAGGAGGCGGCAAGCAGCAGAAGGCCTGCCGTGAGCGGAAGCGCCCAGGCGAGGGCAGGGTGGCGGCTGAGCCGGTGTGCCAGCGCGCTGGCAAGGGCCAGGGCGCCCAGAATCGCCGCCCCCACCACGCCGAACAGCCAGATCGGCAGATACACCGCGAGATAATAGAGCTGGTCGAACTCCTCGAGCACTTCGAAGAGGATGAGGCCAACCGCTATATAGAGCGTAACGAAGCGCAATTCGGGCAAAGCGCGGAATTCCCGGAACGCGATGCGGAAATTGTCGGCATAGCCCGGTTCGTCCCCAGCATCCGAGTCGGGTCCGCGCCGCGAGTCGCGCAGTCCGAGCGCCAACATGGCGCAAAGCAGCAGCGGCAGGATGGAGAGCCAGACGGTAAGGTCCATGCCGCCGGCGGCCGCCACGAAGCCGCCCAGCAGCGTGCCCGCACCGATACCCAACGACTCGGCGGCGGTGGCGCGGCCATTGACCTTGTCATAGTCGGTTGCACGACCTTCAGCTTCCAGCCGCTCATAAACCAGCGCCTCGCCGGTGCCTGATAGCAGCGACTGACCAAGGCTCCAGCACAGGAAGCCCAGGCCATAGAGCCACACATTGCCATCCGCCACGCCCCAGCAGACAAAGGTCAGGAGCTTGGCCAGCGGCGCCGCGACCAGTAGCCAGCGGCGATCGAGGCGGTCCGACAGAGCGCCCGAAGGCAATTCCAGTACGATGGCCGACAGAGACCAGAAGGCCAGCAGGGCACCGATCTGGGTGAAGCTCAGCCCGCGCAGCTCGAATAAGGCCGTATAGACGGCATAGCAGAGCATGGCGTCGAACAAGAACAGATAGGCATAGTAGCGGTTGAGGAAGCGCTGCAGGTTCATGCTGTCGATCCAAGGGCTTGCGCCAGCAGCTTCATGAGCCGCATGCGCATGGCCGGGTCGGACGCTGCGCGACTCGCATTCGTTGCTGGAGCGACGGCATGGCGTGACATGGCCCCATCAGAACCCAGCCGCGCGCCTATGTCGAGCTGAAGACCAATTCGGTCTAGGCTCCGTCCGCCACCCATGATACACCCGCCCCACCGCGCATATCTCGACGGCGGAATCGACAAGTGGCCAAATCCGGTATCAAGCAGTTCCTCACTGAAATCTTCTCCTGGTGGAGCGGCCAGACCTGGGGCACGCGGCTGTGGATCTGGCGCTTCGGCGACTATGTCGGC
>CBIGSA010000403.1:0-2389 GCA_966192215.1 uncultured Devosia sp.
TGCTGTCGGGGTGGAAGCGGATGCCGCCCTTGGTGGGGCCGCGCGTATCGTCATAGCGGCAGCGCCAGGCCAGGAACGACTTGCGCGAGCCATCATCCATGCGGATCAGCAGGCGCGTCTTGGTGGTTTCGCGCGGATATTTGAGTTTCTCGATGACATCCTGGTCGATCTGGAGATGGCTGGCGGCCTCTTCGAGGCGGATCAAGGCACGGTCAAGCAGGGTGTCGTCAGTCATGGTTAGCCCTCGTGAGCAGAAAATGAGCATAACGCTTAATTATGCGGCATTGATCTGCCATGACGGCGTGCTTAGGTCAATAAAGCTGACGCAAATTGCATAGATTTGCCGCGAAGCGCCTATTGACGGTGCATTTTTCCGGCAGCAATGTCGCCACAGAATGAAATTCCACGGGTTGCAACCTTGTTTCCCTCGCTGCCGCTGCCAGAAATCCTGGTCAATTCCGATGATTACAATCGCGTCATGCTGCTGGCCGAGCGCGTGAGCATGACCATGCCCTATGTATCGGCCTACCTGGAGCGCGAGCTGAACCGGGCCGAAGTGTGCCAACCCTGGGATCCGGCCGGCGTATCCATGGGGCACCGCGTGATGTTCCGGCTCGACGACGAACCGCTGACGCGCATCGGTCGGCTGACCTATCCGCACCGCGCCTTCGGCGAAAAGGGCAATGTGCCGATCCTGGGCCCGGTCGGGGCCGCGCTGATCGGCATGCGCCGCAATTCGACCATCGAATGGCTCGACCAGGGCCGCACCCGCACCCTGACCGTGCTCGACTACGGCTGGTAGCCCAGCGCCGCCACAAAGCCGTTATGGTCGAACAGGACCCAGAAGGTAATGGCATTGGTCAGGACATGCGCCAGTGCCGTCCAGAATACTGACCCGGTGCGCCAGGCGATCCAGCTCCAGATGAGCCCAAGCACGGCCGCGCCGCCCACCAGATAGAGCCAGCCGCCATCAAAGGCGATCCCATGGCTCAGCGCCAGTGGCGCATGCCAGGCGGTGAACAGCACCAGGTTCAGGACGAAACCCAGCCGCGGCTTTTCGGCAAAGCGGGTGAGGAAAGCGCCGCGCCAGGCGATTTCCTCGAGCGGACCGTTGATGAGCGCCACCAGGCCGGCCAGCATGGCGGCATGCGTGGTCAGCATGGCCGTATTCGGCACAAAGGCCACCATGGCCACCAAACCCACCTGCAGCAGCAACAGTCCCGGTACCCACCAGTCCCGCCAGGCCAGCTTCTCGGAAAAGAGAAGCGGGCCGCGCCGGCCCCGTACGTGAAGGACGATCACCGGCAGGCAGAAGCCGAGCCAGTAGACGGCGAGGGATGCGAGATAGCCGCGCGGCCCGCCCAGGGCTTCGGTCAGGACAGGCACGATAAAGGCCAGCGCCGCGATCAGCACCAGCGCATGCAGAACGAGGGCGACCTGGGAACGAGTCATGATGCGGGCTCTTTGGTGATCCCGCATAGAGTCAGAAGATGGGGGATTGGGCAATGGGCGGCCGGGGCCTTTGCGCCGGTATCCCATTCCAGCCACTGGACCGCCCGCGGACTTGATCCGCGGGTCATTGCCGCTTGTGCCGCGTGGGGAGTGGCCCCCGGATCAAGTCCGGGGGCGGCATGGTGGATGGGTGAAACTGGGTCTCGTTACAAACTCAGTTCGCCTGGCGGCGGTCCACCAGTTCGAAGTCGTCTGCCGCCAGATCGACTTTCAGCGCCAGTTGCTGGCGGTCGAGCTCGGCGAGCCAGGCGGTCCAGGAGCATGGGCTCATGCCGTCGTCCTGGCTTTCCGGCTGCGCCTTGCGTCGGCGCTGGAAGCTCAGCTTGAGCTGGGCATGCTCCTCGCCGAAACTGTTGCGCACGCGGGCGATCGCCGGAATGCCGTGCCGGTCGGTCACCCAGTTCTGGATGTCCCTGTGGCGCGTCAGCGTGTGAATTTGTGTCATGTGGCCTCCCCTCCAAATTTGGTTACTCATTGCTGAAACGGGACCGCTCCTCCGCAGTTCCCCGTTTCAGGGATCAATTGTCGTCCAGTTCGGTGACAAGGTTGAGACGCGTCATCTCCTCGGGTTTGAAGTAGTAAAGCCGGTCCGGCGGGGTCTCGAGCGCATGCAGCCAGAGCGCCGGGTCGACGCCCGTTTTGGTCAGGTGGCTGATGATCTCGGCCGTGGTCGATTGGGCGTCGCTCATGGCCGTGCCGGCGACGCGCAGGGCATTCTGCGGATCGCCAGTGAGGGCCGCCGCATAGATCTGGTGCACGCCGATGGCCGATTCAGCGCTGGCGATGCGCTCCTTGCCCGAGGCGAAGACGATCGGGCAGGACGAGGCGCAAAGGGACCCGGCAGCGACCTTGGTGGCAAGGCCCTTTTCATGGATCA
>CBIGSA010000404.1:0-2376 GCA_966192215.1 uncultured Devosia sp.
TGGGCGAGGACGTCGCCCGCGCTCTGGGCCAGAATGTCGGCCGCTCCCGCGCCGTAGCCGGCCTCGCCGCCGTCATCCTCTCCGGCGCCGCCACCGCGGCTGCCGGTCCTATCGCCTTTGTCGGCCTCACCGTGCCCCATGTGGCCCGCGCCATTACCGGCCCCAACTATCGCTGGATTCTGCCCTATTCCATGCTGATGGCGCCCATCCTACTGCTCGGCGCCGACGTCATCGGCCGCGTCATCGCCCCGCCGGGCGAGGTGCAGGTGGGCATTGTCACCGCGGCCCTCGGCGCGCCCTTCTTCATTGCGTTGGTCCGCCGGCGCAAGCTGGCAACGCTCTGATGACGGCGCTCGACGCAGCCGGCACCGTCCGCCACATCCGCCATCGCCTGGCCACCCGCCGGCGGCTGGTGACGCTCGCGCTCTGCCTTCTTCTGGTGCTGACCTTTGCTGCAGCGCTCTATCTGGGCGACTATCCGGTTCCGCCGGGCGAAGTGGTGCGCTCGCTGCTCTCGCCCTTTACCGGCCTGACCGACAAGGGCATCGACTTCATCGTGCTCAATGTCCGCCTGCCGCGCGCCACCCTGGCGGTGCTGACCGGAATGTCCTTCGGGCTCAGTGGAATCATTTTCCAAACGCTTCTGCGTAACCCCTTGGCCAGCCCCGATATTATCGGCATCTCGCATGGGGCCAGCGCCGCTGCGGTCTTCTGCATAATCATGCTCGGCCTCACCGGTTTCTCGGTGGCGCTCGGCGCCCTGGCCGGCGCCGTTTTGACCGCACTGGTCATCTACGCCCTGTCGTGGCGCGGCGGGGTCACCGCCTATCGCGTCGTGCTCATCGGCATCGGCATGGCGGCCATTATGGGCGCCGTCATGTCCTGGCTCTTCACCCGCGCACGGCTCTTTGAGGTGCAGAAGGCCCTGGGCTGGCTCATCGGCAGCCTCAATGCCTCGAACACCGGCGACATCGCCGTCATCGCCGTGGCCCTCGTCATCCTGCTGCCGGTCACTATGCTGCTGGTGCGCGCGCTCGATGCTATGCAATTGGGCGATGATACCGCCACCGCCCTTGGCACGCGCGTCGAAGCCGTGCGCCTCAGCCTCATGCTGGTCGCAGTGGCCCATGCCGCCTTCGCCACGGCTGCCGTCGGCCCGGTGACCTTCGTCGCCTTCGTCGCGGGCCCCATCGCCCGCAACCTGCTGTCAGGCGCGGGCAAGGGCTTTCCCCAGGCCGCCCTGGTCGGCGCCCTGGTTATGCTTGGCTCCGATCTGGTCGCCCAGCATGCTCTGCCCGCGGTACAATTGCCCGTCGGCGTCGTTACTGGCGTCTTCGGTGCCGGGTTCCTGCTCTGGCTGCTGGTCGTGTCCAACCGGGCGGGGAAGGTGAACTGATATGTCTGGAGACTGCCATGACAATTGATCATCAGCTTCTCGCCGCCGGCATGGATCTCGGCTATGGCGAGCGCAAGGTCGTGGACGGCCTCAGCCTCACCATTCCGCCCGGCAAGCTCACGGTCATCGTCGGCGCCAATGCCTGTGGCAAGTCCACCGTGCTGCGGGGCCTGGCGCGCCTGCTCGCGCCCAGCCGCGGCGCCGTCTATCTCGATGGCAAGCCCATCCACCAGATGTCGACCCGCGACGTCGCCACCATTCTGGGCGTGCTGCCGCAATCCCCAATCGCACCCGACGCCATTGTCGTGGCCGATCTGGTCGGCCGTGGCCGTTATCCCCATCAGGGCTGGTTCCGCCGCTGGACGCCCGAGGATGACGCCGCCGTCGCCGAGGCCCTCCGCGCGACCGACACGCTCGACCTGGCCGACCGCCCGGTGGACGAACTCTCAGGCGGCCAGCGCCAGCGCGTCTGGATCGCCATGGCGCTCGCCCAGCAGACCGATGTCCTGCTGCTCGACGAGCCCACCACCTTCCTCGACATCAATCACCAGGTCGAAGTCCTCGACCTGCTGACCGACTTGGTCAGGCATTCCGGCCGCACCGTCGTCGTGGTCCTGCACGACCTCAACCTGGCCTGCCGTTATGCCGACCACATCGTCGCCATGAAGGCCGGCCGCCTCGTCGCCGAAGGCCGCCCGTCGGACGTCATGACCGAATCCGTTGTCCACGACGTCTTCGGCATGGCTTCGCGCGTCGTCATCGACCCCGTCTCCGACACCCCCATGATCGTGCCCATCGGCCGGCATCACGTCGGGGCAGGGGTGCCGGCTGAGGCCGGCCAGCCGTAATTTGCGGCATGCGTCATGCCGATGTATCCATTCCAGGAACTGGAAGGAGCTACCATGGACCCCGTCACCGGCGGCTGCCTCTGCGGCAAGGTCCGCTTCACCGCATCAGGCCGACCCTACCGCGTCGGTCTC
>CBIGSA010000405.1:0-2372 GCA_966192215.1 uncultured Devosia sp.
CAGGCGGCCATCGAAAAGGCCCTGCAGGGCAATCTCTGCCGCTGCACCGGCTATGCGCCGATCATCCGCGCGGGCTAGGCAATTTCTACCTATGGCAGGCCGGAGGGCGATCCGCTCCGGGCCGAGCGCATCGCGCTCAAGGGCAGGATCAGGGCAATCAACGACGGTCGGCGCGTAGAGCTGGGCGAGGGGGCTGACCGCATCATCGTGCCCGCCAACCTCGATGATTTTGCCGCAGTTTACGAGGCCAATCCCACGGCAACCATCGTCAATGGCTCGACCGATGTGGGCCTCTGGGTTACCAAGTTCATGCGATCAATCGGGCCGGTGATCTTCATCAATCACCTCGAGGAGCTCAAGCGCATCGCCGAAAATGACAGCGAAGTGCGCTTCTATGCCGGGGTGAGCTATTCGGAAGCCCTGCCGGTCGTGGCGGCCAAGTTCCCCGACATGGCCGAGCTGTGGCACCGCATTGCCGGCGAGCAGATCCGCAATATGGGCACGATCGGCGGCAATATCGCCAATGGCTCGCCCATCGGCGATACGCCGCCGCCCTTCATCGCGCTCGGAGCGAAGCTGCATCTGCGCCGGGGCGAGCATCGTCGGGAGATCAAGCTCGAGGATTATTTCCTCGCCTATGGCAAGCAGGACCGCCAGCCGGGCGAATTCGTCGAGAGCGTCACCATTCCGCTGCTGCCGGCGGGAGAGAAATTCGCCGTCTATAAGGTGTCCAAGCGCCGCGAGGAGGATATTTCGGCTCTGTGCGGCGCCTTCCGCGTCTTCGTTAATGATGGCGGCATGGTGGGCATGGCGCGCATCGCCTTTGGCGGCATGGCGGCGACACCGAAGCGGGCCAGGGCGGTCGAGGCGGCCCTGGTGGGCAAGCCCTGGACGCAGGCGACGGTGGACGCGGCGATCGCCGCGTTTGCCGAGGATTATCAGCCGATTTCGGACATGCGGGCCAGCGCGGATTATCGCCTGCTGGCGGCGCAGAACCTGCTCAGGCGCTTCTTCCTTGAAACGACAGGGCAGGGGCAGAGATTGCGGCGGGAGGTGGCATGAACAAGCACGAGGCGCCCATCGCCATCGCCTCGCTCCATACCGCCACCCGCCACGACAGCGGGCCCAAGCATGTGAGCGGCACCGCCGAATATATCGACGACATGATCGAGCCCGCAGGCACGGTTCATGCCTATCTGGCCCTGTCCACACGCGCCCATGCCGAGATCGTCGCGGTGGACTTTGCCGCGGCGAAGGCGGCTCCCGGCGTGATCGGCATACTCACGGCCGAGGACATTCCGGGCGAGAATGACGTCTCGCCCAGCCACAAGCATGACGAGCCGGTCTTTGCCGAGGGCAAGGTGCAGTTCTGGGGCCAGCCGCTGTTTGCGGTCGTAGCCGAAACGCGCGACCAGGCGCGCCGGGCGGCGCATCTGGTCAAAGTGGAATACAAGGACCTGCCCCATGCCATCACCGTCCGTGAGGCGCAGGCGGCGGGCGGGGTGTTGGTCACCGAACCGCTCAAGCTCGAGCGCGGCGATGTGGCCGCCGGGCTGGCCGGCGCGAAACATCGGATCAAGGGCAGCATCGCCATTGGCGGGCAGGACCATTTCTATCTCGAAGGCCAGATCGCCATGGCCGTGCCGGGCGAGGACGAGGACGTGACCGTCTTCGCCTCGACGCAGCATCCGAGCGAAGTGCAGCTGATGGTGGCCGCCGTGCTGGGCATTCGCCACCACGCCGTGACGGTCAATGTGCGGCGCATGGGCGGCGGTTTCGGCGGCAAGGAGACGCAGGGGAACCTGTTCGCCGCCGTGGCGGCCCTGGCGGCCAAGAAGTGGAACCGCGCCTGCAAGATCCGCCCCGACCGCGACGACGACATGACGGCCACCGGCAAGCGCCACGATTTCGTGGTCGACTACGATGTCGGCTATGACGATGACGGGAAAATCCAGGCGGTGGATGCCGTCTATGGCGCCCGCGCCGGATTTTCGTCGGACCTTTCCGGCCCGGTGACCGACCGGGCGCTGTTTCATGCCGACAACGCCTATTGGTATCCTGCCGTGCGCGTGCGCAGCGAACCGCTCTATACCAATACGGTCTCCAACACCGCCTTCCGCGGCTTTGGTGGCCCGCAGGGCATGATGGCGGCGGAGCGCTGGGTGGAAGACATTGCCTATGCCCTGGGCAAGGATCCTCTCGATGTCCGCAAGGCCAATTTCTACGGTACCGAGACCGACAATGTGACGCCCTACCATCAGGTGGTGGAGGACAATATCATCCATCGCGTGGTGGACGAGCTGGAGGCGTCGTCGGACTACCAGGCGCGGCGCGCGGCCATTCTCAAATACAATGCGGGCAGCGATATTCTG
>CBIGSA010000406.1:0-2370 GCA_966192215.1 uncultured Devosia sp.
TCAAGGCCGCATTCGACAGCTATGGCTTCGGCCAGGGCTGGACCGCTCGCGCCGACGAGGATCGCGGCCGCCAGATCGTGCTGGTCCAGGCGGTGGCCGAGGGCGAGATCGAGCAGTTCCTCACCCGCAATGCCGTGACCGGGGCCATGGGCCCGGCGCCCGTCAATGGCGCTCCGCTGCCCCGCATGTCCGAATCCATTGCTGCTTTGGTCAGCCTGCTCGACGCCAAGGCCGGCCGCCACATGAACTGCCTCGTCGCCATCCAGCGCGGACAGGTGGTGTTCCTGTCCGCGCGGCCGGTGCAGGTTTCCGCGGCCGCTGAACTGGAAGCGGCGGTGGACCGGGTCAACCGCAAGGTCTGGTCCGCGCAGAACGCTGTGACCCGGGTCGATCCGACGCGCCTGACGCAGTTGCTGCATCCGCGGCTCAAATCCACCGAAGGCGCGGCGCCCATCGCCACCGGTCTGGGTGTGTCGCCGGGCGCAGCCAGCGGCATCATTGTCTTCACTCCCGATGATGCGGCGCGCATGCGGGCGCGGGGCAAGCACTGCATTCTCGTGGTCAACGAAACCGGCCCGGCCGACATCGAGGGCCTAAAGGCGGCCACAGGCATCCTTACCGCGCGCGGCGGCATGACCAGCCATGCCGGTGTGGTGGCGCGCATCACCGGCAAGCCCTGCGTGGCCGGCGTGCGGACGCTCTCGGTCGATACCAATGAAATGGTCTGCCGTATCGGCGACCGCGAATTCCGCAGCGGCGACCGGCTCACCATCGATGGCAGCGACGGACAGGTTTATGCCGGGCAACTGCCGCTGGCCCAGCCCCATATCGGCGGCGCCATCGGCACGCTGCTCGGCTGGTCCGACGCCAGCCGCACCATCGCCGTGCGCACCAATGCCGAAACGGTCGAGTCGGCCGTAACGGCGCTGAGCTTCGGCGCCGAGGGCATCGGGCTGGCGCGGTCCGAGCACATGTTCTTCTCGCCCGAGCGCATGGTAGCCCTGCGCCGCGTCATCCTCAGCGACGACGAGGAAGATCGCAGCCGCGCTATCAACGGACTGGTCGATTACCAGACGGGCGACTATTCGGCGCTGTTCTCCACAATGAATGGCCGGCCGGTCACGGTGCGCCTGTTCGATCCGCCGCTGCATGAATTCCTGCCGCGCAGCGACGAGGATATCGAGGAAACCGCCGCCTCGCTGGGCATTGCCGTGCGCGCGCTGCGCCTGCATCTCGAACGCATTGCCGAGATCAATCCCATGCTGGGCCATCGCGGCGTCCGGCTGGCTATCACCTATCCCGAAATGCTGCAGATGCAGATGCAGGCGCTGATGGCCGGCGTCCGCGCTGCCAGCGAGACGCAGAGCGAGCCGGTTGCCGTCGAGGTCATGGTACCCTTCGTGTCCACCGCCACCGAAGTGGCCTGGGTGCGCGACCGCTTCAATGCCATCGCCGCCAATTCGGGCCTGCTGCGCACCGATCGCGTCCGGTTCTCCTTTGGCACCATGATCGAACTGCCTCGCGCCTGCCTGCGTGCCGGCGATATCGCCCAGATGGTGGACTTTTTCTCCTTTGGCACCAACGACCTGACGCAGACCACGTTCGGCATTTCGCGCGACGACGCTCCGACCTTCCTCGCGGCCTATCAGCGCAAGGGCATCTACGAGCGCGACCCCTTCGTCTCCATCGACGAAAAGGGCGTAGGCGAGATGATCGGCATTGCCATCCAGCGGGGCAGGGCGGCCAACCCCAAGCTCAAGATCGGCATCTGCGGCGAACATGCCGGTGACCCGGCCTCGCTCAAATTCTTTGCCGGCCTGGGCGTCGACTATGTCAGTTGCTCACCCTATCGTGTGCCCGTCGCCCGGCTGACGCTGGCGCAGGCTTCTGCTTAAATAGCAGGGCAACAATCCCTATATGCAGGGGACAAATCCGGCAGCGGCCGGGCAACGAGGGATGGGACATATCGACGTGAGACTATTGCCGGTTCTGGCGCTGCTGCCGCTGCTGAGTGTTTCTGCCCCCGCCGTCATGGCCCAGTCCACCGGCTCCCAATGCGTTTCAATTGCCGCCGATGCCGAACGCCTGGCCTGCTTCGATGCCGCCTTTGCCGCAGCGCCGGCCACTGCCTCCGCCGATAGCGTCGTCTTCCAGTCCGAGCAGATGATTCCGGCACGCCCCAGCGGTCGCCAGCCGGCCACGATCACCATAGCCTGCACCGAGGGCGTGCTGAGCGTCGCCTTCGGCTTTGCCGGCAATACCATGTCGGCCTTGGGCAACGATGCCGGCATCACCTGGCAATTCGACCTGCAGGCGGCACGCAGCCGCACCCTGCCGGTCAATTCCGACAATACCGCGATCCTGCTCAAC
>CBIGSA010000407.1:0-2319 GCA_966192215.1 uncultured Devosia sp.
ACGTCGGCCTTTTCCTCCCCTTCGATATGAAGGTACAGCCCATCCGTGCGGAGGAGACGCGGAAGGGTAAAGGTGATGCGCGGCTCGCCGGCGCCGGGCGCACGGATGGCGAGGGCCGGGCCTTCTGATGTCAGCGCCTCGTCCAGCGTATCGCCGCCGGGGAAGAAGCTGGCCGTGTGGCCATCATTGCCCATGCCGAGAATGACGGCGGCGAAAGTGTCGGGCAGGTCGGCGAGGAGCGCATTGGTTTTGGCGACATGGGCCGCATCGGGCTCGCTGCCGCCGGAATAGAGCGGGAAGAAGCGGGCCACGGCGGCCGGACCCTGCAACATGCGCTCGTTGACCAGCAGGGCATTGGAGCGGTCATTGGTTTCATCGACCCAGCGCTCATCGACCAGGGTGACGATAACCTTGGACCAGTCGATATCCTTGGTCTTGCCCAGGGCCTGGAAGAAGCGGCCGGGAGTGGAGCCGCCGCTGACCGCGATCGCCGCACTGCCCCGCGTTTCGATGGCAGCGCGGATACGATCGGCCACGGACTCGGCCAGTTCTTTGGCGAGGGTGGGCTTATCGGCGAAGGTGCGGCGGTCGATGGTCATCTTGTTCCTTTGTGCCACGCCCTCGTGGTTCGAGGCTCGCGAGGGGCCTGCACCTCACCATGAGGGCTACTGGTAGCTCGGTGTATCAACAGCCCTCATGGTGAGGTGCGCTTCTTCAGCGCCTCGAACCACGAGGGCGTGCCGCGATCTATCACACGTCATCCTCATACCATGTCCGGCCGTCGCGTTCGATCAATGCGATGGCGCCTGACGGACCCCAGGTGCCGGCTGTATAGGATTGGGGTGGCTCGCTGGAGCGATCCCAGGCTTCGCGGATCGGATCGACCCATTTCCAGGCGGCCTCGAGTTCGTCGCGGCGCATGAACAGGGTCTGGTTGCCGCGAACAACGTCAAGCAGCAGGCGCTCATAGGCTTCGGGCGTGCGCTCGGCGAAGGTGGCGGCAAAGCTGAGGTTGAGCGGCACTTCGCGCAGGCGCATGCCGCCGGGGCCTGGATCCTTGATCATCATCATCAGCTTGACGCCCTCGTCGGGCTGCAGGCGGATGATGAGCTTGTTGGCGCGCGGGGCGCCTTCGGCATGATCGAAGATGGAATGGGGGATCGGCTTGAACTGGATGCAGATTTCCGAGACGCGGCTGGCCATGCGCTTGCCGGTGCGGAAATAGAAGGGGACGCCGGACCAGCGCCAGTTTTCCACCTCGGCCTTGAGGGCAACGAAGGTCTCGGTGCGGCTGCCCTTCTTGTCGTCGGGCAGTTCATCCTGATAGCCGGCGACCGAGGTGGTTTCGGACTTCACGCCCTTGTACTGGCCGCGCACCGTGTTGCGGGCGACGTCGCCATTGGTGATGGGCTTGAGGGCGCGCAGGACCTTGAGCTTTTCGTCGCGCAGGGCATTGGCATCGTCCGAAGCGGGCGGTTCCATGGCCACGAGGCAGAGGAGCTGCAGCATGTGGTTCTGGATCATGTCGCGCAGGGCGCCTGATTCATCGTAGTAGCCGCGCGTGCCGGCGCCGACCGATTCCGCCACGGTGAGCTGGACATGGTCGATATGGGCCGAATTCCAGATCGGCTCGAACAGCGTATTGGCGAAGCGCAGGGCCAGCAGGTTCTGGACCGTCTCTTTGCCCAGGTAATGGTCGATGCGGTAGACCTGATCTTCCTTGAAGATCTTGGCGACGCCGTCGTTGATTTCCATCGACGAAGCCAGGTCGTGGCCGAGCGGCTTTTCGATCACCACGCGGGCGTCGCGACGATAGACCTTGGTCTTGGACAATTGCTCGGCAATGGGCTCGAACAGATCGGGCGCCACGGCAAGATAGAAGGCGCGGACGATTTCGGGGTCGTCACGCAGGGCCTTCTTGATATCGCCCCAGCCGGCCTCGTTGGTCACATCGTTGACGATGTAGGAGAAGATACCGACGAACCGGTCCATGACCTTGGCGTCCTGGTATTCCTTCTCGACGAACTGGGTGATGGCGTCCCGCGCGATTTTCTGGAAATCAGCATCGCTGAGCTTGGAACGCGACACGCCAATGATGCGGCTATTCTCGTCGAACTGCCCATCCTTGAACCGGTGATAGAGCGCCGGGATCAGCTTGCGCTTGGTCAGATCGCCGGTGGCGCCGAACACCACATAGTCGAAAGGCTGGACGGGAATGATACGGCTGGACACTGGGGCAGTCCCTTAGTTTGACGCGAAGTTCTGCTTGGCGAGGATGACGGCCCCGTGCAGGGGCTCGAATTTGGGCAGGGCGACGAA
>CBIGSA010000408.1:0-2310 GCA_966192215.1 uncultured Devosia sp.
GCCGAGCCCTTGCCCACGTCGCCATAGCCGCAGACCACGGCGACCTTGCCGGCCATCATCACGTCGGTGCCGCGGCGGATGCCGTCGACCAGCGATTCCTTGCAGCCATACTTGTTGTCGAACTTCGACTTGGTGACGCTATCGTTGACGTTGATCGCCGGGAAGGGCAGCAGGCCCTTTTCCTGCAGCTGGTAGAGGCGGTGCACGCCGGTCGTGGTCTCTTCGGTCACGCCCTTGATCGCGTCGCGCTGCTTGGTGAACCAGCCCGGGGACGCCTTCATGCGCTTCTTGATCTGGGCGAACAGCACTTCCTCTTCTTCCGAACCGGGATTGGAGAGCACGTCCTCGCCGGCCTCGGCGCGGGCGCCGAGCAGGATATACATGGTGGCGTCGCCGCCGTCGTCGAGGATCATGTTGGAGAAGCCGCCGTCCGGCCACTGGAAGATCTGGTCGGTGTAGGTCCAGTATTCCTCGAGCGTCTCGCCCTTGACGGCATAGACCGGGATGCCGGCGGCGGCGACCGCGGCGGCCGCATGGTCCTGCGTCGAGAAGATGTTGCACGAGGCCCAGCGAACCTGGGCGCCGAGCGCCACCAAGGTCTCGATCAGCACGCCGGTCTGGATCGTCATGTGCAGCGAACCGGTGATGCGAGCGCCCTTCAGCGGCTGCTTCTCGCCATATTCCGTGCGCGCCGCCATCAGGCCGGGCATTTCGGTTTCGGCGATGGTCAGTTCCTTGCGGCCGTAGTCGGCGAGGCCGATATCGGCGACGTGGTAGTCCTTGGCAGCGGTCATGGGCTCGTGATCTCCAGATTGATGGCGCCGGCATTGAGAGCCGGGGCGCGGAGGGGCGCGGGTTGAGGCGCGCCGATTTTGGCATGGCGAGCCGTTTAGCAGCCTTCGCCCGCAAAAGCAATAAGGATATAAAGAAGTCTTTATATGGCTTATGGCCGCCTATCGCCCCGCCCTTGCCCCTCACCTCAGCCTTCTCCCTCACGCGGTAAAAGGGGACGCGGGAGGCGCTGACAGCGCCACGAGACCCTTCTCCCCGTATCACGGGCAGAAGGTGGCGGCAGCCGGTTGAGGGGCGGAGGCGGAACGCTCTGCGCCTCAGATCAGACGATTGAATAATGATGCTTGAAACATCAGTATGACTGCTATAAATCGAAACAATGATGGTTTGAGACCCAGCTCATGATGACCTCTGCGCAATTGCGGGCGGCGCGCGCGCTTCTCGGCATCGATCAGAAGACCCTGGCCGAGCGCGCTGGCGTGTCGGTGCCGACGATCCAACGCATGGAGGCCAGCCAGGGCAATGTGCGCGGCGTGGTCGATAGCCTGTCCAAGGTGGTGGAGGCGCTGAACGATGCCGGTGTCGAACTGATCGGCGAGGGTGCCCAGAGCCTGGCCGGCGGTCGCGGCGTGCGCCTAAGGGAGCCGTCGCCCAAGCCATAACCTCTCGCCTCGCGACGACGACCGCCGACGGACTGCCGACGATCACGCCGCCTTACCTCAAGGTAGCCGCAGATCATGCAAGCAAAGACTGCTTCCTCGCCACGCTCTCCAGATCCCACTTTTGCCGAACTCTATACGCCGAAGCTCCTGACCGTCCTGCGCGAGGGCTATCGCCTGGCCAATCTCCGCGCCGATGCGATCGCCGGCCTCACCGTCGCCATCGTGGCGCTGCCGCTTTCCATGGCCATCGCCATCGCGTCCGGCGCCACGCCCGCGCAGGGCCTGTTCACGGCCATTGTCGGCGGCTTCTTCGTTTCGCTGCTGGGCGGCAGCCGTTTCCAGATCGGCGGCCCGGCCGGCGCCTTCATCGTGCTGGTGGCCGCCACCGTGCAGCAGCACGGCATGCAGGGATTGATCCTCGCCACCGTCCTGTCGGGGCTGATGCTGGCGGCGATCGGCTTGTTCAGGCTCGGCACCTATATCAAGTTCATCCCCTATCCCGTCACCGTCGGCTTCACGGCGGGCATCGCGGTGATCATCTTCGCCAGCCAGGTCAAGGAATTGCTGGGACTGACCCTCTCGCGGGCCGAACCGGGTCCGCTACTGGAAAAGCTCCCCGTCCTGTGGTCGGGCCTCGGCACGATCGATCCGGCCACCGTCGCGCTGGCGCTGGCCACGATCGTCACCATTCTCGGGTTCAAGCGCCTGCGGCCGCATTGGCCCGGCATGCTGGTCGCGGTCGCCGCGACCGGCCTTGCCGCGGCCCTCATGAGCCTGCCGGTGGCGACGATCGGCAGCCGCTTCGGCGGCATTCCCAGCACGCTGCCGATGCCCTCGCTGCCGGATGTCGACCTTG
>CBIGSA010000409.1:0-2264 GCA_966192215.1 uncultured Devosia sp.
CCAAGCTCGGCACCCCCTGGACCGGGCCTACCCCCGCCCTCATTCCCTCCCCCCAGGGGGGAGGGAAGCCTGATCCCGTTCCGCTGAACCATCAGTCGTCTCCCTCCCCTCGATGGGGAGGGATCAAGGGTGGGGTGGGGCCACGCACACTGGGCGACGTGGTCGAGTACTTGGAAAATCTCGCCGCCGCTCTCGTTGACGGCACCCTCGAACTCCCCCCGGACTGGACCGCCACCGCTGCCGTCCTCGCCACGGTGCAATCCACCATCCGCCCCCGCCTTGCTGCCTCCGGCCCGGCCGAAATGGCCGCCCTCATTGCCGGCCTTGACGGCAAATTCATCGCCCCCGGCCCCTCCGGTGCCCCCTCGCGCGGCCGCCTCGACGTGCTCCCCACCGGCCGCAATTTCTATTCCGTCGATTCCCGCGCCGTGCCCACGCCCACCGCCTGGGAGCTGGGCAAAAAGTCCGCCGAAAGCCTCGTCCTCCGGCACCTGCAGGATCATGGCCATCACCTGCGCTCGGTCGCCCTCTCAGTCTGGGGCACCGCGAACATGCGCACCGGCGGTGACGACATCGCCCAGGCCCTGGCCCTGATCGGCGCCCGTCCCGCCTGGGACCCTGGCTCCCTCCGCGTCTCCGGCTACGAGATCATCCCGCTGGCCAAGCTCGGCCGCCCCCGCGTCGACGTCACCCTGCGCATATCGGGCTTCTTCCGCGATGCGTTCCCCGCCCAGATTGCCCTGTTCGATCGCGCCATCCGCGCCATTGGCGCTCTGGACGAACCCACCGAGGACAATCCCATCGCCGCCACCATGCGGTCGGATGCTCTCGGCCTCATCGCCAGGGGCCAGGACGAAGCCGCCGCCGGCCACCGCATCTTCGGCTCCAGGCCCGGCACCTATGGTGCCGGCCTCAATGCCATGATCGATTCCGGCGCCTGGTCCACCAAAGCCGACCTTGCTAATCGCGCCCTCGATTGGGGCCAATATGCCTATGGCGCCAAAGACGCCGGCACGCCCCAGCGCGACCGCTTCGCCGCCCGCCTCAGCGATATCGACGCCGTCATCCACAATCAGGACAATCGCGAGCACGACCTGCTCGATAGCGACAATTACTACCAGTTCGAAGGCGGCCTTTCCGCCGCCGCCGAAAGCCTCACCGGCCACAAGCCCGCCGCCTATCACAACGATCATTCCCGCCCCGAGCGCCCGCTGATCCGCACGCTGGACGAGGAAGTGTCCCACGTCATGCGCTCCCGCGTGGTCAATCCGAAATGGATATCAGGCATGCAGCGCCACGGTTATCGTGGCGCCTTCGAAATAACAGCCACCGTCGATTTCATGTTCGCCTTCGCCGCCACGACGGGCGCCGTGAAAACCCATCATTTCGACCTGGCCTTCGAAGCCTTCGTCGAGGACGATGCGGTGCGCGACTGGCTCAGGTCGGCCAATGCGCACGGCTATGCCGAACTGATCGCCAAATTCAACGACGCCCGCCAGCGCGGCCTCTGGGTGCCGCGCTCCAATTCCGCTTTCGCCTATCTGGAGGAATCCAAATGACCGACAAGCCCGCCAAGAAGACCGACCTGATGACCGAGGCGGAGCGCGATGCCTATCATGCCGAGAAAATGCGCAAGAAAAAGGAAGCAAGGAACAAGATTCTTGCGACCAAGACGCAGGAAAAAGGCCTGCTGATCGTCCATACCGGCAAGGGTAAGGGCAAATCCACCGCCGCTTTCGGCATGGTCTTCCGCGCCCTCGGCCACGGCTTCAAGGTCGGCGTCGTGCAGTTCGTCAAGGGCGTCTGGGAAACCGGTGAGCGCGACGTGCTCGACAAATTCCCCGATCTCGTCACTATCAACGCCATGGGCGAAGGCTTCACCTGGGATGTGGCCGATCGCCAGCGCGACCTGGCCGCCGCCCGCAAGGCCTGGGAACAGGCCAAGGCGCTGATCGCGGACCCGAGCTACAAGCTGGTCCTGCTGGACGAACTCAACATCGTCCTGCGCTACGATTATCTACCGCTTGAGGAAGTCGTCGAATTCCTCAAGGCCAAGCCCGCGGATAAGCATGTCATCGTCACCGGCCGCAACGCCAAGGACGAAATCATCGACATCGCCGACCTCGTCACCGAAATGACCGAAATCAAGCACCATTTCCGCGCCGGCGTGAAAGCCCAGAAGGGCATCGAGTTTTAAATCGGCCAACATGCCCAGTAGCCCTCATGGTGAGGCGCGAGCTCTTGCGAGCCTCGAACCACGAGGG
>CBIGSA010000410.1:0-2251 GCA_966192215.1 uncultured Devosia sp.
ACAGGTCCCATGGTGAACCGCAATTCCTTCGCAACTTTCGAGGGCATGGGCGCCATCCTGGCTTTGTCGATGCTCGCCAGCCGCATCGTCAGCCAGGCCGATCGGCACAAGGATGATGGCCGGATCACCAACAATTTCAGCGCCATCCTGCTGCTCGGTGTCACCTATGCCTTCCTGCTCGTCGTCATCATCTCGACCCAGTCGCGCATGGGCCTGGCCGCAACGCTCATCGGCTCCATCGTCGTCGTGCTGCTGACACTCAGCGCCGCGCGCAATTTCCGGTTCGGCGGCTATGCGATTCTGGGCCTGCTGCTCGTACTGGCGGCTGGGCTCGTCCTGTTCGGCGGCGGCGTTTTCGAGCGGCTTGGCTCGCTGGAAAGCTCGGGCGAAGTCCGCGGCGAACTCTATCGGCAAACCTGGGAACTCATCATGCTGCGGCCCTTGACCGGCTTTGGCGGCGGCACCTTCGAACTGGCCTTTCCGCTGGTACAGCACGCGCCGGTGAGCCCCGACATGGTGTGGGAAAAGGCGCATAATACCTATCTCGCGCTCTGGTCCGAACTGGGCCTGGTCGCTGGATCGCTGCCCATTGTCGCCGTGGCGATCATCGCCTTCTGGTTCCTGCGCAACGCCATCACCCGCCGTGGTTCCTGGCGCGCCCAGGTCGCCGGCCTGGCCGTCATCATCCAGTGCGGCGTCCACTCGCTGGCCGATTTCAGCCTCGAAATCCCCGCCAACACATTCCTGTTCATCGCCCTGATCGCCGCAGGGCTCGCGGCCATGCCGGACAGCGAGCGCCGGCGGAAAGCGACCGATGCTGGCTAGGCTCAGGTCCCTGTTCGGCGCTGCGCCTGCCGGTCGCCAGCGTTCGGAGCGCGCGCATCTCGCGGCCGCGGAATGGCCCGCCTTTGTCTATGCCATCGGCGATGTGCATGGCTGCCTCACCGAGCTGCGCGGGCTGGAGCAGCGGATTGTGGAAGACGCCGCCACCACCGATGGCGAAAAGTGGCTGGTCTATCTCGGCGACCTCGTGGATCGCGGACCCGATTCCGTCAACGTTCTCGACCATCTCCTGGCCCGGCCGCCGCAGGGCTTCCGCCGCATCTGCCTCGCCGGCAACCATGAGATCATGATGCTGGCTTTTCTCGAAAACCCCGCCAGCCAGCCCGAGTGGCTGCAGTTCGGGGGGCAGCAAACCCTGGCATCCTACGGCATAGACGCCGCGCGCCTGCTCGCGACGCCGACCCGCCAGCGCCGCGCCATCCTCGACAGCCATGTGCCGCAGGACCACGTGGAATTCCTTGCCGACCTGCCGCTGACCCTGTCGCTGCCGGGCGTGGTTTTTGTCCATGCCGGCCTGCGGCCCGACATCCCCATTGACCGGCAGGCGGAAAACGACCTGCTCTGGATACGCGAGGAATTCTTCCAGGCCCCACCCGTTCCCGGGCGCCTGGTCGTGCATGGCCACACGCCCGGCAGGGATGTCGTGATGGTGCCGGGTCGCATATGCGTCGATACCGGCGCCTTCGCCACGGGTCGCCTCACAGCGGTGCGGCTTGCCTCGGATCAGGAACCCCGGATCATCGACTACTCAAGGGGTTAGCCACGTTCGTTTACCGAGCTTCATACATTCGTGCCAAGCTGCGCAAAGGGGCTATGCGCTCCCATCGATACCACTTAATAAGTCTTATCTGATAGCGATCTGCGACGATTGACGCAGACCTCCGAGGACATTCATGGGCGAGACGGAACTAGACCTTCGCGGAATTCTCGGCGTCTTGCAGCGTCAGTTTCGGCTCATACTCACGACAATTGTGGTAGTCGTTGGCCTTGCCACTATTATCGCCTTTGCGCTCACCCCCACCTATACATCTTCTGCACTGATATTGGTCGATCCGAGCAACAAGAACCTGCTCGATCCCGAATCGCAGATGATGAGCACATCCGCCGATAGCGCGCGCATCGACAGCGAGGTCGAACTCGCCCGCTCAGACAGCGTGCTCCTGCGCGTCATCGAGCAGGAGGAGCTGGTCAAGGATCCCGAATTCGGCGTCTCGCTGGGCATGACCGCGCGCATCCTGTCCTTCCTGCGGCTGCGTGAACCCACGCTTCCCACCGGCGCCGAAGCGCTCAATGAAGCCCTGACCAGCCTGCGCAATGCCATTTCGGTGCAGCGTCGGGGCCTCACCTACCTGATCTCCGTCCAGGTCCGCTCCGAGGATCCTGAAAAGGCAGCCCGCATCGCCAATGC
>CBIGSA010000411.1:0-2237 GCA_966192215.1 uncultured Devosia sp.
GCTGACGCGATCATCGTGCTGGCGCAGGACAGCGAGGCTGTCGGCCCCGCCGTTGCCGCGGCCGTGGCCGAAGGCATTCCGGTGGTCGGCTATGACCGCCTGATCGAGAATCCGGATGCCTTCTACCTGACTTTCGACAACAAGGAAGTCGGGCGTCTCCAGGCTGCCGGCGTTGCTGCTGTCCAGCCGGAAGGCAACTATGTCTTCATCAAGGGCAACTCGGCCGATCCGAATGCGGACTTCCTGTTCGAAGGCCAGATGGAAGTGCTGCAGGCCGGCATCGATTCCGGCGCGATCAAGAATGTCGGCGAAGCCTATACAGACAACTGGAACCCGGAAGTCGCTCAGGCGAACATGGAACAGTTCCTGACCGCCAATAACAACGAAGTCGACGCCGTCGTCGCTTCCAATGACGGTACGGCCGGTGGCGCTATCGCCGCGCTGGCTGCCCAGGGTCTGGCCGGCTCGGTGCCGGTTTCGGGCCAGGATGGCGACCATGCCGCCCTCAACCGCATCGCGCTCGGCACCCAGACCGTCTCGGTCTGGAAGGATGCACGCGAACTCGGCAAGAAGGCCGCTGAAGTGGCTCTCGAGCTGGCCGGCGGCACTGCTCTCGACGCTGTCACCGGCGTGGTGCCCTTCAATGGCGGGCCGAAGGGCGTTGCCATGAATGCCTTCTTCATCGCGCCTGTCGCCATCACCAAGGACAACCTCAACGTCGTCATCGACGCCGGCTGGGTTTCCAAGGACGTGGTCTGCGCCGGCGTGACCGCCGGTTCGGTTGCCGCGTGTAACTGAGGCACAATCGTAATATCCTGACTGAAGCGGTGCCGCGGCGTTCGCGCTGCGGAATCGACGTGACAGGACAGCACCGCCGGATGTCGGGGCAGCCCAGCGGGGGAGACGCACCTTGGCAGAACAGCACGCCATTCCAACCAATATTCATCCGAGCCGGTTCGTGCAGAATCCGCTGCAGCGCTTCCTGATCGCGACCGAGCTCGACACGCGCCTCCTGGGCATGATCGGCGCCCTGGCCATTATCTGGATCGGCTTCAATATCTTCTCGGGCGGCCTGTTCCTGACGCCCCGCAATCTCTGGAACCTGTCGGTGCAGACGGCCTCGGTGGCCGTCATGGTCACCGGCATGGTGCTCATCATCGTCACGCGCAATATCGACCTGTCGGTCGGCTCGATCCTGGGCCTGGTCGGCATGGTGATGGGCGTGATGCAGACCGATATCCTGCCCATCCAGCTCGGCCTGGGGCTGGGGCATCCGATGATCTGGGTGCTGTCGCTGTCGGCAGGCCTGGTCGTTGGCGTCGGCATCGGTGCCCTGCAGGGCACGATCATTGCCTATCTGCGCGTGCCGGCCTTCATCGTTACGCTGGGCGGCTACCTGGTATGGCGCGGCGCGGCCTGGTGGGTCACCATGGGCCGCACCGTGGCGCCGATGGATCCGACCTTCCAGCTCATGGGTGGCGGGCCTGCCGGCTCGATAGGCTCGCTATGGAGCTGGATCGTTGCCGTCGTCGCCTGCGCGGCCATTCTGATCGGGCTGTGGTGGGGCCGGCGGCAGCGCCTGCGCTTCAATTTCCCGCTGCGGCCGATCTGGGCCGAGGCCGCACTGGCGGTTATCGGTTGCGGACTGGTCGTCGGCGCGGTGTTGGTCGCCAATGCCTATCCCTGGCCGGTGCGCATCGCCGAGCGCTATGCCGAGGCCAATGGCATTGCGGTGCCCGCGGATGGGCTCTTCATCTCGCATGGCATCGCAATTCCGGTGCTGATCGCATTGGGTGTCGGCGTGGTCATGACCTTCATCGCCACCCGTACCCGCTTCGGCCGCTACGTGTTTGCCATGGGCGGCAATCCCGAAGCTGCTGAGCTGGCCGGCATCAATACGCGCTGGGTCACGGTCAAGATCTTCATGCTGATGGGCGCGCTCTGTGCGATCGCGGCCGCCATTTCCTCGGCCCGCCTCAACGCGGCGACCAATGCGCTGGGTACGCTGGACGAACTCTATGTCATCGCCGCGGCGGTGATCGGGGGCACATCGCTGGCTGGTGGCGTGGGCACTATTGCCGGGGCGCTGCTCGGCGCGCTGGTCATGCAGTCGCTGCAATCGGGCATGGTGCTGATGGGGCTCGACAGCCCGCTACAATCCATCGTCGTCGGTGCGGTCCTTGTCTTCGCGGTGTGGCTCGACACGCTCTACCGCCGCAATAAACACTAGGGAGTCC
>CBIGSA010000412.1:0-2220 GCA_966192215.1 uncultured Devosia sp.
AAAACGGTACCCGCAATGGCAATTTCGGTATTCTGGAAGCCGGCAGCTGGGCGGATGCTCTCGCCTTCGCCGAGGCTGATCCATTCAACCTGGCGGGGGTGGTCGAAAGTATCGAGATCATCGCCATGGCCGAAGGCTTCCCGGCACACCGCATCTCGCCGAACTGATAGATCTGGAGCACTACTAGATGAGCAAGAACACCGCCCTGATCGTGAGCGCCCACTCGGCCGATTTCGTCTGGCGCTGCGGCGGTGCCATCGCCGCCCATGCCGCCAAGGGCTACGAGGTCACCGTCGTCTGCCTCTCCTATGGCGAGCGCGGCGAAAGTGCCAAGCTGTGGAAGCAGTCGGGCATGACGCTCGACAAGGTCAAGACCGAGCGGCGCCGCGAGGCCGAGAATGCCGCAAGGGCGCTCGGCGTGCATGACATCCAGTTCTTCGACCTGGGCGATTACCCGCTGGAGATGACGCGCGAAGCCAAGGACCGGCTGGTCGACGTCATGCGGGCCACCCAGCCCAGCTTCATGATGACCCACTCCAGGTTTGACCCCTACAATACCGACCACATGTATGTGTCGCAGTGGACCCTGGAATGCCGGGCGATCGCGCAGGCCTGGGGCCATAATCCGGGCCAGAAAATTCTCGGCGCGCCGCAGGTCTATCTGTTCGAGCCGCACCAGACCGAGCAGATGGACTGGAAGCCTGACGTCTTCCTCGACATCACCGATGTCTGGGACAGGAAATGGGCCGCCATCCAGGCCATGGAGGGCCAGGAACACCTCTGGCACTATTACAGGAACGTGGCCGAGAACCGTGCCAATCACTTCACCCGCAATTCCGGCGGCCAGTCCGGCGGGCGCGCGGCGAAATATGCCGAGGGCTTCCAGTCGGTCTTCCCGCGCACCGTGGATGAACTCTGATGAGCGGCGTGGTTGTCCAGCACATCGAGCGCGCCGACCCCGCTGTCATCGACCGGCTTGCCGCCTGCGGCGTCGCCACCGTGCATGAGGCGCAGGGCCGCAAGGGGCTGTTCGCATCCTATATGCGGCCCATCTATTCCGGCGCCCGGCTCGCGGCTTCGGCGGTCACCATTTCGGCCCCGCCGGGCGATAACTGGATGATCCATGTCGCCATCGAGCAGTTGCGCGAAGGCGACATCATGGTGCTGGCCCCGACCAGCCCCAGCGAAGACGGCTATTTCGGCGACCTGCTCGCCACTTCGGCCCTCGCCCGGGGCTGCAGGGGCCTCATCATCGAAGCCGGCGTGCGCGACGTGGCCGATCTCACCGCCATGCAATTTCCGGTCTGGTCGAAAGCCGTCTTTGCGCAGGGCACGGTCAAGGAGACGCTCGGCTCGGTCAATATCCCCATCGTGTGTTCCGGCGCCCTGGTCAATCCGGGTGACGTGATCATCGCCGATGACGACGGCGTCTGCGTCGTCCGCCGCGAGGAGGCCGCCGAGGTCGCCGACAAGGCCGAGGCGCGTATGGCCCTCGAGGAAGACAAGCGCCAGCGCCTAGCCGCCGGCGAACTCGGCCTCGACATCTACAACATGCGCGACAAGCTCGCCGAGAAGGGACTGAAATATGTCTAGGCCCGGCGTGCCCTGCATGTGGATGCGCGGCGGCACGTCCAAGGGCGGCTATTTCCTGGCCTCGGACCTGCCCTCCGACCTCGTCGGCCGCGACGCCTTCCTGCTATCGGCCATGGGCTCGCCTGATCCGCGCCAGATCGACGGCATGGGCGGCGCCAATCCGCTGACCTCCAAGGTCGCGGTAGTCAAGAAATCCACCCGGCCGGGCATCGATGTCGATTACCTGTTCCTCCAGGTCTTCGTCGACCAGCCCGTGGTCACCGACGCGCAGAACTGCGGCAATATCCTTGCCGGTATCGGTCCCTTCGCCATCGAGCGCGGGCTTGTTCCGGCGCAGGACGGCCAGACCGTTGTCCGCATTTTCATGGAAAATACCGGCCAGGTCGCCGAGGCGCGTGTCGAAACGCCCGGCGGGCAGGTGACCTACGCCGGCGACGCCCGCATCGATGGCGTGCCGGGCACATCAGCGCCCATTCCCATCACCTTTGCCGATACGGCTGGCTCATCCTGTGGCGCCCTGCTGCCCACCGGCAATGCGGTGGATGTCATCGAGGGCATCGACTGCACGCTGATCGACAATGGCATGCCCTGCGTCATCATGCGGGCCGTCGATCTCGGCATATCGGG
>CBIGSA010000413.1:0-2207 GCA_966192215.1 uncultured Devosia sp.
TCGACGATGGCCTTCTTTTCCTTGACGCCGGTCATCACATTGCCCAGCACGTTGAGCGCCGGATCGAGCTCGGGCTCCTGCGCCAGGTACCCCACCTTGGCGCCATCGGCCACCCAGGCCTCGCCGGTGAATTCGGTATCGATGCCGGCCATGATCTTGAGCAGGGTCGACTTGCCCGAGCCATTGGGACCCAGCACGCCGATCTTGGCATCGGGGTAGAAGCTGAGATTGATATTGTCCAACACCTTCTTGCCGCCGGCATAGGCTTTGGACATTCCGTGCATGTGGTAGATGAACTGGCGAGCCATAGGCTTGCGGACCTCTTCGGGGCGTTACGGTGATTGGCCGCCTATGTAGGCCATGCCGCTGGGCGGGGCAACGGGGGCAAGGTCACCGAAACACTCAGAACGAGATTTCGTTGAGCAACCACGCCCCGATCGGCCAGGTTGCGGCAAAATGGCCCGCCGCAAGGTCGACGAAACCGGGCGAGAACGCCGCTTCCCCCGGCAGTTCGATAGTCGCAGTCAGGCCCTCGAACAACAGGAATCCGGCCCGTTCCGGCTCGGTCTCGAACCCCTTGGGCGGGCGCTTGCGGGTCCGCTCCCCGACCTCATAGGGCCCGGCCGCCTCGACCTGCCGCACGGTTTCCAGCAGGGCCTTGCCCGAGCGCGGCAGGATGACCGAATGGCGGAAGCTGTCGAGCATCTCCTTGTCGAACCGGTGCATGCCGGTGCCGATGAACACCGCCTCGGGCGTGACGCGCAGATAGAAGCCCGGGCAATTCCGCCCCTTCTTCTGGCCATGCCAGAACCAGAAATCGAGATGGGTCTTGTAGGGCCGCTTGTCGCTCGAGAAGCGCACATCCCGGTTGACGCGCATGATCGAGCCATTGACGCGCGGCTCGGCACGGACCTCAGGCGACAGGGCCTGCAGATGCGGCGCCAGCGCCGTGACGAATGCCTTGCCGGCCTCGACATAACCCGTCTCGTAAAGGGCGCGATTGCCGTCGAACCACGCTTTCTCGTTATGCGCGGCAATGCCCGCGAGAAAGCGGCGCGTCGCTTCGGGAAAATGATCGAACACTCCGCTCATGCCACTGCACCTCCATTGGAACATCTATAGCCCGGAACCGCGCCGCGCGATCCCCGATCTGGCCATCGCTTTTGCCCCCATGCTAGGCTTTCAGCCGTCGTCCCGCCTCCGGTGTACCAGATCATGACCTTCCCCTTCCCTCGCCGCGGCCGTTCGCTGGCCACGGGACAGCGCTCCGAACTTGTCGTCATCGATCTGGATGGCAAGGCCGAGGTGATCTTCACCGCCAGCGACGTGATCGAGGCGCCCAACTGGTCCGCCGACGGACAATGGCTGGTGTTCAATGCGGGCGGGCGGCTCTATCGCATCGCGCCCACCGGAGGCCAGCCCGAGCAGATCGATACCGGCCACCTCACCAATCTCAATAACGACCATGTCCTCTCGCCCGATGGCAGTGCAATCTATGTGAGTTCCGACGACGGGCACCTCTATGCCCTGCCCTTCGCCGGCGGAGTGCCGCGCCGCGTCTCCAACACGCATGTCACCCCGTTCCACTACTACCTGCACGGCGTCTCGCCCGATGGCGCCACGCTGGCCTATGTCGCGGTGGAGGAGCGGAGCAGCGAGCGGCAGGTCAATGTCTTCACCATTCCGGCCGCCGGCGGACCCGATACGCGGCTGACCGACCTCTCCATGCCCAATGACGGCCCGGAATATTCCCCCGATGGCCGCTGGATCTATTTCAACTCCGAACTGGCGGCGAGCCGGCCCGGCCATGCCCAGATTTTCCGCATGAACGCCGCCGATGGCAGCGGCCTCGAACAGCTCACCTTCGACAGTTTCGTCAACTGGTTCCCGCATCTGTCGCCCGATGGACGCCAGGTCGTCTTCCTCAGCTATCCCAGGGGTACCACGGGCCATCCGCCCGACAAGGATGTGCTGCTGCGGCTGATGACGCCGGAAGGTGACAACCAGCGCGTGCTGGCCAGCTTTTTCGGCGGCCAGGGCACGATCAATGTCAATTCCTGGGCGCCCGACAGCCGCCGGCTGGCCTACGTGGCTTACCCCAAGGGCTAGGCGGGCAGGTCGAGTTCCTCGATAGCGTCGCTGGCCACGAGCCGGTTCCGGCCCTGCGCCTTGGCGCGGTAGAGCCGCCGGTCGGCCACGGCCATCAG
>CBIGSA010000414.1:0-2197 GCA_966192215.1 uncultured Devosia sp.
CGACGCAGGGCCGGGCGGGGAGACCGTGGGACGGGGGCGCCTGTCCAGTGAGGGGGAATACGGCAGCCGGGCCTGCAAGATTGGTACCGCCTGAACCATACCTCGCAAAAAAGCGGCTCGTGATGGGCGGCCCTTGGTCCGTTCTATGTCGACAGTTTTCCTGGTCCAACGGCCGCCCATCTCCCCGTGACAACCGCATTGCAGGCGGCGTTTTGGCATGCCCGATTGACAAAACACCACGCCGGGCCTCCAACACGGCACGAACTGGAGTGCCCGCCATGCAGGACTATGTCCGCCGCATCCTTACCTCCTCGGTCTATGAAGCCGCCGAGGAAACCCCGCTCGAAAAGATGGAGCTGCTTTCCGCCCGGTTGGGCGCCGAAGTGCTGCTCAAGCGCGAGGACATGCAGCCGGTCTTTTCCTTCAAGATTCGCGGCGCCCACAATCGCATTGCCCAGCTCACGGCCGCCGAGCGGGCCCGTGGCGTCATCTGCGCCTCGGCCGGCAATCATGCCCAGGGCGTCGCGCTCTCAGCCACGCGGCTGGGCATCCGCGCCATCATCGTCATGCCAACCACGACGCCGATCATCAAGGTCAATGCCGTGCGCCGGCTGGGCGGCGAAGTGGCGCTGTTCGGCGACGGGTTCGATGCAGCCCGCGCCCATGCGGCCGAACTGGCGGCCAAGCATGGCTATGTCGTCGTCCACCCGTTCGATGATCCCGATGTCATTGCCGGCCAGGGCACGATCGGCATGGAGCTGCTGCGCCAGCATCCGGGCGATATCGGCGCCATCTATGTGCCGGTGGGCGGCGGGGGCCTGGCCGCTGGCATTGCCGCCTTCGTCAAGTTCCTGCGCCCCGACATCCGCGTCATCGGCGTCGAGCCAGAAGAGGCGGCCAGCATGAAGGCGGCCATAGCAGCCGGCCATCCGGTCGCCCTCGACCAGGTGGGGCTGTTCGCCGATGGCGTGGCCGTGCGGCAGGTGGGCGAGGAGACCTTCCGGCTCTGCCGTGAACTGCTCGACGATATCGTCACCGTCACGGCCGACGAGATCTGCGCCGCCATCAAGGACATTTTCGACGATATGCGCGCCATTGCCGAGCCTGCCGGCGCGCTGGCTTTGGCCGGTCTGCGGCGCCAGGTGGAGTTGGGCGAAGCCCCGGCCGGCGCGCTCATCGCCATCAATTCGGGCGCCAATGTCAATTTCGACCGGCTGCGCTACGTGGCCGAACGCGCCGAGATCGGCGAACGGGCGGAAGCCTTGCTCAGCGTCGAAATTCCGGAACGGCCCGGCAGTTATCGCGCCTTCATCCGCCTGCTCGGCCAGCGCTCGATCACGGAGTTCAACTATCGTTTCGCCCATGGCGCCACGGCCAATATCTTTGTGGGCATCAAGCTGACGCGGGGGGATGCGGAAAAGCACGAGATCATCGCCCTGCTCGAAAAGCAGGGTCTTGGCGTGACCGATCTGACCGACAATGAAGTGGCAAAGCTCCATGTCCGCCACATGGTCGGCGGGCGGGTCAGCGACCTCGATGATGAAGTGGTCTACCGCTTCCAGTTCCCCGAGCGGCCCGGCGCCCTGCTCAAGTTCCTCGAAGGGCTGAACGATCGCTGGAACATCACCCTGTTCCACTATCGCAACCACGGCGCCGACTATGGCCGCGTACTGGTCGGGGTGCAGGTACCGGCGGCGACGCGGGACGATTTCCTCGCCCATATCGATGCCATCGGCTTTCCCTATTGGGAGGAAACCGACAATCCGGCCTATCGCCGCTTTCTCGATCGCGGCCGCCCCTGAACCGGGAGTGTCACAACACTGTCTTGGGCGTTATGCTGCAGTAAACCGACAATAAAAAAGTCCGGCCACCATGCGGCCGGAATCTATTGCAATTCAACGGACAAGAGGCCATCTGCCACACAATGGCGCCGGTCTATTGTTCAATGCGCCCACCCGACAAAGCAAAACCACACAAATGCCGGAGATGACGATGAGGACCACCAAGACCCGCCTGCTGCTGAGCGGGGTTGCGACCATTGCCCTGATGGGCCCCGCCATGGCGCTCGACGCCCAGGCCTTCGTCGATCGGATCGCCGAAGTCTATAAGCCCCTGGGCTATGATTTTGCCTTCGGCGCCGCCACCCTCGACGGCGACACGATCACCGTCGTTGGCGGCACGGTCACCATCGTCTCCT
>CBIGSA010000415.1:0-2181 GCA_966192215.1 uncultured Devosia sp.
AGGCTCTGTCAGGGCGCGGGCGCACTCTGCTTTCCCAAGCAGAGGAGAGTGTCATGACGCAGATGATTGATCGCCTGTCCCTCAATGACGACCTGGTCGCCATCGCCGAAAGAGCCAGCCTCTTTGCCCTGTTGCAGCAGGCCCTGCGGCGCCAGCGCATTCCCCAGAACCTGCCGCCGCATCTTTATGACGACCTGGGTATTCCGCCAAGCCAGCGCCCCGACTTCACCCCGCACGGCCGCTAGAACGAGCCTTTGAGCCCCGCCGTGATCTCGGCGCTGCGCAGACCGGCCGCGGCAGTGCCCGTCGAACTGCTGATCAGCGTATCGGTATTGGCGTCGTACATTTTCGTATCGCCGCGCTGCTCGAAAATATGATCATAGCGGGCCGCCAGGGTCAGCTCCGCATTGCGCCCCAGGGCAAACCCGACATCGACACCTGCGGTAAAGGTCGGCGCGACCCAGAGCGAATCGACGAAATGCAGTGGCGGGATGCGCAGATGATGATCGTCCGTGGCCACGCCCATGACGGTCAGGCCGCCCCGTAGCAGGCCGCCGACGCGGAAATTGCCGTAACGCTCTTCGCCATCGACGCCCAGGAAGAGCTCCGGGAGCTGCTGGCGATAGGTGATGCCGGCAATACCATCGGGAATGATGCCGGAAATATCGCGGAAGCCGCCGGCGCTGGAATAGACATAAGTACCGCCATAGGCGGTCCATTGCACATCGGTATATTCGATGCCGCCATGCGCGCGAATGACGGCGCTGCCATCATTGACCAGCTCGTAGCCCAGGGCCGCTGCCCCGGTGAAATAGTGATCGAGCTGGGTATCGGGATGCTGGCTGCGATGGGACCAGTTGGCAAAGGTGTCATCGCCCTTGAGCCAGTCATAGTCCTCCATATAGCTACTGCCGAAGCCGGCCGTGCTGCCTTCGAGGCTGGCGCTAAAGCCACCGCCAAAATCCACGGCAAGACTGCCGCGCAATACCGGCGTCAAGGTTTGCCATATCAGGTGGCTGACGGTGTAATTGCCGCTGAGCACCTTTTCATTGCCTTCCAGATACATGCCGCCAATGCTGGCCTGGGCGCGCACCGTATCATCGGGGTGACTGGCCGGCGCGGCGGCGCCATTCCAATAGGAATCCTGTAGCCACAAGTCGGGCGACTGGGCCATGGCCGTGCCGGGGCCGAGCAAGGTCAGAATGCCGAGGACGGAAATGAACGACATGCGCATGGGCCTTGCCTCCTGTGCAACGACCTTGGCCGCGCCGGGGTTAAGGTTGGGTTTACCACGCCGGTTGAGACTGTGTTCATGGTCGATTCCGCCTTCGCCACCGATGAATTCATCCGGGCCCAGCTCGCCGCCTGGCAGCGCGAGCTCGGTTCGGTGCGCCGGCTGGCAGCCAATACGCTGGAGGCCTATAGCCGCGATGTCGACCAGTTCCTGAGCTTCCTGGCCGGCCATGCCGGCGGTCCGGTGACGCTGGCGACGCTGAGGGAATTGCGCGGCGCCGATATCCGCGCCTTCATGGCGCAGCGTCGCACCGAAAGCCTGGGCTCGCGCTCGCTGGCGCGGGTGCTGTCGGCGCTCAAGAGCTTCTTCCGCTTCCTCGAGCGCGAAGGCGTCGTGGCCACGGAGGCGCTCAACGTGATTCGCACGCCCAAGCTGCCCAAGAGCCTGCCCAAGGCGCTGACCGTGAACGAGGCGCGCCAGACCATTGTCGTAACGGAAAGCATGGAGGAACGCCCTTGGGTGGCGGCGCGCGACATGGCCGTGCTGTCGCTGTGCTATGGCGCGGGCCTGCGCATTTCCGAAGCGCTGGCACTGACGGCGGGCGATCTCGAAAGCCAGGTTTTGCGGGTGACCGGCAAGGGCGGCAAGGTGCGGCTGGTGCCGCTGATCGAGGCGGTGCGCAAGTCGATCGATCTCTATCTCGAACTGACGCCCTTCAAGTCCTGGCCGGAGGAGCCTTTGTTCCGCGGGGTCAAGGGCGGGGTGCTGTCGCCGCGGCTGATCCAGCAGCGCATGGTGCAATTGCGCGGCGCGCTGGGCCTGCCGCCATCGGCGACACCGCATGCTTTGCGCCATTCCTTTGCCACCCATCTGCTGGGACGGGGCGGCGACCTGCGCGCCATCCAGGAGCTGCTGGGCCATGCCAGCCTCTCGACCACGCAGATCTA
>CBIGSA010000416.1:0-2165 GCA_966192215.1 uncultured Devosia sp.
ATGCTGCTGTCGCCGCAGACACGGCTGGTGGCGGCCTTCGACCACCGCGACATCTTCATCGACCCTAACCCGGATGCGGCAGTGAGCCTGGAGGAGCGGCGCCGGCTGTTCGCCCTGCCCCGCTCGAGCTGGCAGGACTATGACAAGGGGCTGATCTCCGAGGGCGGTGGCGTGTTTTCGCGCTCGCTCAAATCGATCCCGCTGAGCAAGGAAATGCAGGCGGCGCTGGGGCTGAGTGTCGATCACGCCACGCCGGGCGAGGTGATGACCGCCATTCTCAAGGCCGAGGTGGACCTCTTATGGTTCGGCGGCATCGGCACCTATATCCGCGCAAGCCTGGAAACCAATGCCGAGGTGGGTGACCGGGCCAATGACGCCATCCGCATTACCGGCAGCGAGGTGCGGGCCAGGGTGGTGGGGGAAGGCGCCAATCTGGGCGTTACGCAGCGCGGGCGCATCGAATATGCGCTGAAGGGCGGCCGCATCAACACGGACGCCATCGACAATTCGGCGGGCGTGAACTCCTCCGACCTCGAGGTCAATATCAAGATCGCGCTGGCGCCCAAGCTGACGGATGGATCGCTGGCTATCGCGACACGCAATGCGTTCCTCGAAACGATGACCGATGAGGTGGCGGCACTCTGCCTGCGCAACAACTACCTGCAAGGCCTGGCGCTCTCGCTGGCCGAGCGGGCGGGCACGGGCGAATTGCCCGACCACCGCGAACTGATCGAACGGCTGGAAGAACGTGGTCTGCTGGACCGGGCGGTGGAATTTCTGCCTGGTGATGCGGCAATGGATGTGCGGGCAGCAGGTGGCAAGGGGCTGATGCGGCCGGAACTGGCGGTGATCCTCGCCTATGCCAAGCTGACGCTTTATGCCGACCTGCTGGAAGGCAAGTCGATCGACGATGCCTATCTGGCCAGCGAGCTCTACCGCTATTTCCCCGAAACGCTGCACCGAGCCTATCCCGAGGCGGTGGCCGAACACCGGCTGAAGCGCGAGGTGATCGCCACGGTGCTGGCCAATGCGATGATCAATCGCGGCGGGCCGGCCTTTGTGAGCGAACTCACAGCGGCGACCAGCGCCAGCCCGGGCGAGGTGGCACTGGCCTATGCGGCGACGCGCGATGCCTATGGATTGACTGAACTCAATACCGCCATTGACGGGCTGGATGGGGTCGTGCCGGGCCAGGTGCAGCTCGGGCTCTATGCCGAGGTGATGGACCTGCTGCGGCAGGAGAGCCTGTGGTTCCTGCGCAATGCCGATGTAACGCAGGGGCTGGCAGGCCTGGTGGAGCGGCATGCGGCGGGCGTATCGGCGCTGCGCGCGATGTTGAACAGCACCCTGCCCGCTTCGCTGGCCGAGAGCATTGCCATGCGCGTGGCGGCGCTGACGGAACAGGGTGTGCCCGAGGCACTTGCGCGGCGGGTCGCCGAACTGCCCGCGCTGAGCTATGCCAGCGACATCGTGCTGGTCAGCGAACGGTCCGGCGTTTCGCTGGCTGAGGGGGCCGAGGCCTTCTTCGGGGTCTTTGCGACTTTCGAATTATGGCCGGTGATCGAACAGGGCCGGGAAATCGCGCTCAGCGATCGGTTCGACCGCATGGCACTGGACCGGGCGCTGGCCAATTTGATGCGCGCCCAGCGCGACCTGACTGCGGATGTGCTCAAGGCCGAGGGCGGACTTGAAGGCTGGCGGGCCCGACCGGGGATCGGGCGGACTGCGGCGGCAGTGGCCGAACTGACGCAGGGCGAGCTAACGGTGTCGCGGCTGAGCGTGGCAGCGGGCCTGCTGGCCGACCTGGCGCAGGAGGGATGAGGGGTACATCTCGCATTCGGCACATGCGGCTCACCCCCACCCTCATTCCCTCCCCACAAGGGGGAGGGAAGCCCGCCAGTGGATGTGACAATATTGGACCACTGGCGGCGCCCATGTGCCTCCCTCCCCTCGATGAGGAGGGATAGAGGGTGGGGTGGCACCACACGCACCGATGCAGCGAAAGTCGGCCTTGTGTGTAACCAAGGTATCAGGACACTGGGGGCAACCCCGGAGTATTCTTATGACCACGACCCTCGCCCAATGGCTTGCCGCGCAACCTGTCGATGCAAAGCTCGCCTCGGTTGTAGCCACCATGGCCGATGCAAGTGCGGAAATTGCGGCTG
>CBIGSA010000417.1:0-2119 GCA_966192215.1 uncultured Devosia sp.
CTATGACGACATCGTCCTGGTCAAGGACATTCCGTTCAGTTCCCACTGCGAGCACCACATGGTGCCCTTCGTCGGCAAGGCGCATATCGCCTATCTGCCGCATGACGGCGTGGTCGGCCTCTCCAAGCTGGCGCGCCTGGTCGATGTTTTTGCCCGGCGCCTGCAGACCCAGGAAAACCTGACGGCGCAGATCATCGACGCCATCAACGAAAACCTAGGCCCCCGTGGTGCGGCCGTCATGCTCGAAGCCGAACATATGTGCATGTCCATGCGCGGCGTGCACGCCCATGGCGCCGCCACGATCACCCACCGCTTTACCGGTGTCTTCGCTGAAGACCGCGTCGAGCAGGACCGCTTCTTCGCCATGATCGGCAAGCGCTGAGCCAATTCCGCTACCTGTTCTTCCCTGCTATCCTGTGTGGAAAGCAGGGGGAACAGGTTCATGCTCAAGGGTTTTGCTGTGGCGGTGGTGCTGACCGCCGCGATCGTGCCGGCCAGCGCGCAGTCTTCCATAACGCGATCCGGCGGGGCCAACCTGCTGGACAGCTATATCGCCTATATTGGCGAAGACGATCTCTATAATTCCGAAGGTGCCCGGCTCGGCCAACCCTGGCAGGTGATCCGCCAGGATCGGGCCAACTATCATCGTTTCGGCATCCGGGATCGGCTCGACGAAAGCGACAGCTTCTTCGCGGGCGCGGACAATCGCGCCGCCATGGAGCGTATGCTGGCCAACGGCACGATTACCGGTTCGGCGCGGCGCGCCATTCTGGGGGGCGGCGCCGTCATCCAGGTAGATATCTATCGCGGCAACGGGCGCGATTGGGTCGAGGTAACGGTCCTCAACTGATCGCAGCCACTGGCGCCCGGTACCAATGCGCGCTACTGCCGTCGCAACGATGACGAGGCGACCCGATGCCCATTACCTTCACCGACCCCGCCCCCCTCTCCCATGACGAGCTGGAGGAAGGCACCGCCTTTGCCCCTCGCTTCGATGCGGCGGGCCTCGTTGCCGTGGTCACCGTGGAAGCCGGCAGCAACGATGTGCTGATGTTGGCCCATATGAATGCCGAAGCCCTTTCGCTGACGCTCGAAACCGGCATCGCCCATTACTGGTCGCGCTCGCGCGGCAAGATCTGGAAGAAGGGCGAGACTTCGGGGGAGCTGCAGGAAGTCGTGGAACTGCGCACCGACTGCGACCAGGACGCTATCGTCCTTGTCGTCAACCAGGCGGGCCGCGGCGCCGCCTGCCATACCGGTCGCAAGTCCTGCTTCTATCGGCGCGCCGTCGTTGCCGATGGCGCCGTCTCGCTGGAAGATCGCGGCCTGCCGCGCCTGTTCGACCCAAACGAGGTCTATCGCTAGATGTCGCGTAGTCTCTCGTTCACCCAAAATGCAGCGTCATCCATTTGTCGCGTTGCGCCGCCCGGAACGACTCGCTAAAGGTGCCCCGAAACTGGTGGTCCCACCTGCCGGGACCAGTTGAGACAGGATCGCGCCCATGAAGCTGGTGACCGGCAACTCCAACCGAGCCCTCGCCCAGGCCGTTGCCAGCTATCTCGAACTTCCCCTGACAGATTGTACGGTCAAGCGCTTCGCGGACAAGGAAGTCTATGTCGAGGTACATGAAAATGTGCGCGGCGAAGACGCCTTCATCCTGCAATCGACCTCCTATCCGGCCAATGACAACCTGATGGAGCTGTTGATCCTGACCGATGCCCTGCGCCGGTCATCGGCGCGCCGCATCACCGCCGTGCTGCCGTATTTCGGCTATGCGCGGCAGGATCGCAAATCGGCGCCGCGCACACCCATCTCGGCCAAGCTGGTTTCCAACCTCATCACCCAGGCCGGCGCCAACCGCGTGCTGACGCTCGACCTGCACGCTGCCCAGATCCAGGGCTTCTTCGACATCCCCACCGACAACCTCACCGCCGCCCCGGTCATGGTGCGCGATATTCAGGACAATTATGACGTCAAGAATGTCATGATCGTTTCACCCGACGTGGGCGGCGTGGTGCGCGCGCGCAATGTCGCCGGCCGCATCGGGGCCAGCCTGGCCATCGTCGACAAGCGCCGCCCGCGCGCCGGCGTATCGGAAGTCATGAACATCATTGGCGAT
>CBIGSA010000418.1:0-2106 GCA_966192215.1 uncultured Devosia sp.
GGCCGGTCGCCGTCGTCCTGGTGATGACGCTCCCGGCGAAGATGATGCTGCCGATGAAATTGATGCCGACGATGGAAATGAGATTGGGAAAAATCTCGAAAGCCATGATGCGCCAGCCCGGCTCGCCCAGCATTTCGGCAGATTTCACATAATCGCGCTGGCGGATGGAGAGGGTCTCCGAGCGGGTGACGCGCACGCCCCAGGCCCATGAGGTGAAGCCGAGGATGACAGCGATGACCAGCGGGCTCGCCTGGCCGATAAAGGCGGCCAGTACCAAGAGCAGCGGCAGGTTGGGGATGACCAGCACCATATTGGTGAAGAAGTTGATGACTTCGTCGATGACCCCGCCCTTGTAGCCGGCGATGATGCCCAGAACCGTGCCGATGACGGTGATGAGCAGACCCGCGCCAATGCCGACGGCGAGCGAGACGCGGGCGCCATGGACGAGGCGGGAGAAGACATCGTGGCCGAGGCGGGTAGTGCCCAGCCAGTGGTCCCATGAGGGCGGCTGGTGCGGGCGGCCGACACGCTTGACCGGGCTGTATTCGGTGAGGACAGGCGCGAAGATGGCCACGAGCACGATGAGGACCAGGATGGTCAGCCCGATCACGGCCTTCCTGTTGTGGAGGAGCTGGCGCAAGAGGGTCATGGCTCAGGCCTTCTTGAGGCGCGGATCGAGCAGGACATAGCTCAGGTCGACCACGAAATTGGAAACGAGCATGGCACCGGTCATGATGAGCAACTGGCCCTGGATGACCGGATAGTCGCGGGCGAGGATCGCCTGGTAGAGCGTGTTGCCCAGACCGGGATAGTTGAACACGACCTCGATGATCAGCGAGCCGGAGAGAATGGTGCCGATGGCGATAGCCAGGCTCGAGACCGTGGGCAGCAGCGCATTGCGCGCGGCATACCAGAGCATGACATTCTCGTCGCTAAGGCCCTTGGCGCGGCCCATGACGATATAATCCTCGCCCAAGAGATTGATCATGTTGTTGCGCATGGTGACGGCAAAGCCGCCGGTCAGCACGGTGACCAGCGTCAGCATGGGCAGGGTGCCGTGATAGAGCACGGATGAAATATAGGTCCAGTTCAGGCCCGGATCGAGCATGGGATCGGCGGCATAGCCATTGGGGAACCAGCCCAACGTGTAGCCGAAGACGAAGAGCACGATCAGCGAGACGACCACCGCGGGCACCGAGCTGGAAAAGATGGCCAGCAGCGAAACCACGGAATCGAACAGCGTGCCGCGCCGCCAGGCGGCCATGACGCCCAGGAACGTGCCGAGCGCGAAGCTTACCATTGTGGCGAGGCCCACCAGGCCCACCGTCCAGACCAGGGCGCGGCCCAGTAGGTCGGTGACCGGCAGGGGAAAATATTTGATCGAGCGGCCGAGATCGCCGGTGAAGACGCTCTTGAGATAGGACAGATACTGCTCATGCAGCGGCGCATCGATGAAGCCGAAGGTGAGCTTGAGCGCGTTGAGATTTTCGAGGCTGAGTTCGGAGCCGGCGCTGGCGAACATGATCTCGATGGGATCGCCCGGCATCATGCGCGGCAGGAAGAAATTGATCGTGGCGGCGGCGATGAAGGCCGCGAGATAGAACGCCAGTCGCCGCAGCAGAAAGGCCATTGTGATGTGTTCCTTTCGGTTGCGGGGTGGCGCCTATATCGGGGCCAAACACCCTCATCGTTGATCCCTCCCCACAAGGGGGAGGGAGACGATGAACACTAGCCTCTGGGCTGGCGCCTCCCTCCCCTTGATGGGGAGGGATTGAGGGTGGGGTGACGGTTGGCCCCGATATCAGAGCCGAAGCCTATTCCACCGGATCGAGATCCAGCAACTGCAGCAGGCGGGCCGGGTTGGCATTGGAGACGACGGGCGAATATTTCGGATCGTCCGCATTGGCCCAGCCGGTGAAGCGGCTGGTATTGTATTCGTAGAAGCTGGGGCTGTTATAGACCGGGATAACCGGCATGGCCTCGGCCACGATGAGCTGGATCTTGTCCATGATCGCCTTCTGCTCGGCGGGGTCCTTGACCTGGGTATATTGCCCGAGCAGGTCCATTACCTCGGCATTTTCCCAATGCGGGGCGGTGAAGCGGCTC
>CBIGSA010000419.1:0-2087 GCA_966192215.1 uncultured Devosia sp.
AACCTGATCGGCAAGGTCACCAGCAAGACCAAGGCGCAGTATTTCGTCGCCGAACATGACAAGCCCTCCGATGCCGAGCGTTTCGCAACCCGCTCCATCGCAACCGCCAGCAAGTGGAAGTAATCCAGATGGCCAAGACTTTTGGCGTCGGCATCATGGGTGCCGGCAATATCTCCAGCGCCTATCTGCGCCTCGCGCCCCTGTTCAAGGGGCTCGAAGTGCGTGCCGTGGCCGATATCATTCCCGCCGCCGCCCAGAAGCGCGCCGAGGAATTCGGCGTCAAGGCGCAGACGCCCGACGAGCTGCTCAAGAACAGCGAAATCGACGTTGTCGTGAACCTCACTATCCCGGCCACCCACTATGCGGTGTCCATGGACATCGTCTCGTCAGGCAAGCATGCCTATTCCGAGAAGCCCTTCGTGCTCAGCCTCGAAGAGGGCATGGCGCTGAAAAAGGCCGCCGATGATCGCGGCCTCAAGGTCGGTTCGGCTCCCGATACCTTCCTGGGCGGTGCGCACCAGCAGGCCCGCGACATCATCGACTCGGGCAAGCTGGGCAAGATCATGAGCGGCACCATGCATGTCATGAGCCGTGGCATGGAACACTGGCATCCCAATCCGGACTTCTTCTTCCAGCCCGGCGCCGGCCCGATCCTTGATCTCGGCCCCTATTACGTCACCGACCTGATTCATCTGCTCGGCCCGGTGAAGCGCCTGTCTGCCTTCACCAACATGGCGCGCACCGAACGCGAAGTGACCGCTGAAGGTCCCTACAAGGGCACTTTCATCAAGGTCGGCACCCCCACGACCATCCATGGCGTGCTCGAATTCGTCTCCGGCGCTATCGTCACCATTGGCGCAAGCTGGGACGTGGCAGCCCATGGCCACCACAATATCGAGCTCTACGGCACCGACGGCTCCATCTTCGTACCCGATCCGAACTTCTTCGGCGGTGAACTGGTCACGGCGGACATTGCCGGCACCCGCAGCAAGGTGACCCCGTGGGATCATCCTTTCGGCAAGCCCAACCAGGACCTCGAAAGCGCCAATCCACGCGCCAACTACCGCACGGCAGGCCTGGCCGACATGATCGCCTCGATCGAGGGGGGGTACAATGCCCGCTGCGGTCTCGATGTTGCGCTCCATGCTGTCGACGTCATGACCAGCCTGCTCAAGGCCGGCGAAAGCGGCCAGGTGCTGACGCTGTCGACGACCTGCGATCGCCCGAAGGCGCTCACCCCGGCCGAGGCTCAGGCCCTGCTGAAGGTGTGAGGTGCGTACCTCATTGACAGGCATCACCAGCCGGTCAACAGTATGAATTAATAGGCCAGACAGGCGGCGGACACCCGCCGCCTGTTTGCATGAAGTGGCAAAAAGACATGGGTGCCAAGCGCCCGAAGAGGAGAGACGATATGCGCACCATCAAGGGGCCGGCTATTTTTCTGGCGCAGTTCGCGGGCGACGCGGCGCCGTTCAATTCCTTTGACGCCATCTGCGGCTGGGCGGCCAATTACGGCTACAAGGGTGTGCAGATCCCGACCTGGGTCGGCAGCCTGATCGACCTCGAAAAGGCTGCTACCTCCAAGACCTATGCCGACGAACTGGCCGGCACTGCAGCGAAGCATGGCCTGGCCATCACCGAGCTTTCGACCCATCTCCAGGGCCAGCTCGTTGCGGCCCACCCGGTCTATGACACCATGCTTGATGGCTTCGCCCCGGCATCGGTTCACAACAATCCCAAGGCCCGCCAGGAATGGGCGGTGCAGCAACTCCACTGGGCGGCCAAGGCATCGAAGAATCTCGGCCTCACCGAACACGCGACCTTCTCGGGTGCGCTCGCCTGGCCCTTCCTCTATCCCTTCCCGCAGCGCCCGGCCGGCCTGGTCGAAGAGGCCTTCGACGAACTGGCCCGCCGCTGGACTCCCATCCTCAATGCCTTTGACGAAAACGGCGTCGATGTCTGCTATGAGATCCATCCGGGCGAGGATCTGCATGACGGTGTGACCTACGAGATGTTCCTCGAGCGCGTGAATAACCATCCGCGCGCCAATCTGCTCTACGATCCCAGCCACTTCGTGCTGCAGCAGC
>CBIGSA010000420.1:0-2060 GCA_966192215.1 uncultured Devosia sp.
TGGCCGAGACCATCCGCGTCGGCATCAACGGCACGAGCCCGGAAACGCGCTATGCCCAGATGCTGGCTTTCGGCCGCGACCACATGCTGGAACGCGCCGATATCGACGCGGTGGTGAGCTATGTCGAAACCCTGTCGCGGCCCGAACTGACCGGTGGCATGGATGCCGACACCCTGGCCTATGGCGCTGAAGTCTTCGCCGCCAATTGCGCCGGCTGCCATGGCGAGGATGCCAGGGGCATGACCGATACCGGGGCACCTGACCTGACCGACCAGTACTGGACCTATGGCGGCGATCACGTCACCATCCGCCAGTCGGTCTATAACGGTCGCGCCGGCACCATGCCATCGTGGGAAGGGCGGCTGTCGCCCACTCATATCAAGCTGCTGACGCTCTATGTCCTCGATCTCAGGGCCAACGAGCAATGAACGCACCCGCGGCCACGCTTGACAATGACGCCCGGCGCCGGCGCGGCACGCGCCGCATGCTGGCCGTCGGCGCCCTGGTGACCGTCGGCGTGCTGCTGGCCGCCAATGCCCACCTTGTCTATGTCGCCTTCTCCTCACAGCCCGACTGCGTGGCCCATCTCAAGGGCGAAGGCGGACACGGCACCTACCGCGCCGCCAAATCGGCCTGCTGACCAGTAAAGGGAACCGCCCATGGCCAAGACGCTGCACCCCATTCCCGCCCATGTGGCACCCCTGCCCAAGGCGGTCGACCATAACCGGCACCTGCCGGCCAGCGCCGCTTTCCGCTGGCTGGCCCTGGGCTGGCGTGACCTCTGGACCACGCCGTTGCCCAGCCTGCTCTATGGACTGGGCGTGGCCCTGCTCTCGCTGCTGGTCATCGCCGCCATGGTCAATTTCGGCTGGGCGCAGGTCCTGTTCCCGGCTTTGTCCGGATTCCTCGTCGTCGGGCCGCTGCTGGCCACCGGGCTCTATGAAAAGAGCCGGCGGCTGGAAGCGGGCGAGCCAGTCTCGCTCTGGCGCATGCTGTTTCCTGGCCGCGGCGCGGGCACCCATCTGCTCTTTGTAGGGGCGATCCTCCTGACGCTCATGCTGGTCTGGATGCGCGCCGCCGTGCTGCTCTATGCGCTCTTCTTCGGTTGGCGGCCCTTCCCCGGCTTCGATCACATCGTCACCATGCTGTTCACCACGCCTGTCGGCCTGACCATGCTGGTGACAGGCACGGCGATCGGCGGCCTCTTTGCCGCCTTCTCCTTCGCCATCAGCGCCTTTTCCATTCCCATGCTGCTCGACAGGAAGCTCGACGCCTTCTCGGCCCTGGCCCTGTCCCTGTCGCTGGGGTGGTACAACCTGCCCGCCGCCCTGCTCTGGGGTGCCATCATCCTGCTGCTGACCCTGCTCAGCCTGGGCACGGCGCTGATCGGGCTCATCGTCATCTTCCCGCTGCTCGGCCACGCCACCTGGCATGCCTATGCCGCAATGCGCGACGAGAAATGACCTGCTGCCTGCCCCCGCCCGATTTTATCGAGGCCGCTGCCGGTCCGATCCGGCGCGGCCCGTCGGATGACGAAATCCGCCTGGCCAGCCGCGACCTCGGCAGGGGCATGCGGCAGACCGACCTGTCAGTGCCGGCGGTGCATTGCGGGGGCTGCATCCAGAGCATCGAAAAGGCGCTGAACGCCCTCGAAGGCGTGGACTCGGCGCGGGTAAATCTGTCGACCAAGCGCGTTGCCATTCGCTGGCCCGAGCGGGCTACGCCGCCGGCCATGGTCGAGACATTGGTCGGGCTGGGCTATGAGCCCCATCTCTACGAGACCGAGGACATCCAGAAAGACCGCACCCTGCCGGGCCTTATCCGGGCGCTGGCCGTGGCCGCCTTCGCCTCGATGAATATCATGATGCTGTCGGGCTCGGTCTGGTCGGGGGCCGATGGCGCGACACGCGATATCCTGCACTGGATCTGCGCCGGGCTGACCCTGCCGGCTCTGCTCTATTCGGGGCGCATCTTCTATCGCTCGGCATGGAATGCCATCCGTCATGGCCGCACCAATATGGATGTGCCGATCACCATCGGCATCGCACTGGCCTTTGCCC
>CBIGSA010000421.1:0-2030 GCA_966192215.1 uncultured Devosia sp.
GATGAAGGCGGGGCTGTGAGCGAGGTCGCCATAGATATCGGTCATGGCGAGCCAGGCGCGGGGATCGGTCTTGGCAAGTTTGGCCTGGGCGGTGAGGCGATCCCAGCTTGGATCGTTGGGTTCGATGATGGCGCCGCTCTCTGTCGTGCCATAGCAATAGCGACACCAGAGAGCGGAAACGAGTGACAATCCGCTAACAGACTGTTGACGTTGAGCGCGATCGAGTGCGGATGGAATGATGAATTTCGGCTGCCGGTTCGACCCGTCCAGGGCCAGCCTGCGGACGGTGTCGCCGATCTTGGGATTGGCGAACCGTTTTTCGCATAGAGCGAAGTAATCATCGAGATTGGTATCGGGCACCGGTGGCACGATGGGGATGATTTCGTCCTGCTCGACCTTCCTGAGGAAGGCCGAGACCAGGGGATGCGCCATCGCCTCGTGGACGAAGTGGATATCGAGCAATCCGGCCGGATAGGCAATGGTGGCGTGGCCGCCATTGAGGATGCGAATCTTCATGTGCTCATAGGGCGCGACGTCGGGCACGAATTGCACGCCGACCTTTTCCAGCGCCGGGCGGCCGGCGGGGAAATTGTCTTCGAGCACCCACTGCTTGAAGCTCTCACAGAAGACCGGCCAGTTGTCCTCGATGCCGAATTGCTCGGCGAGAAGGGAAATCTCGCGCGGTGAGGTGGCGGGGGTGATGCGGTCGACCATGCCATTGGGGAAGGCGACATTGTCGCGGACCCATTGGGCCAAGGCCGGTTCGACAAGCTGGGCGAGGCCGACCACGGCATTCTTGGTGACATGGCCATTGCCGGGAATGTTGTCGCAGCTCATCACGGTGAAGGGCGCGATTCCGGCGGCGCGGCGGGCGACAAGGCCCGCAAGGATGAGGCCAAACGTGGTTTTCGGCGCGTCGGCATGATTGGCATCGTAAGTGATGTCGGGATGCCGTGGATCGAATTTCTGGCTCGCCGGGTCGATATAATAGCCGCCCTCGGTGATGGTCAGGGAGACGATGCGGATGGCGGGGTCGGACAGGCGGGCGATGACAGCGGCGCTGTCGCCGGGGCGGAGATAGTCGATCATCGGGCCGGTGACGCGGGCGGCGCTGGTATCGGCTTCCTGCTCGACGACGGTGGTCAGCCAATCCTGCGCCATGAGCTTTTGCCGCATGGCTTCGTCGGCTTCGCGCACGCCGGCCCCGACTAGAGCCCAATCGTGGTCGGAGCCAGTGGCGAAGAGGTCGTCGAGATAGACGGCCTGATGGGCGCGATGGAAATTGCCGACGCCGAAATGGACGATGCCGGGCTTGAGGGTGCTCCGGTCATAGACGGGGGTGGCCGCCGTCGTGATAGCGGGCAGGGCGGCGGCGGAGAGTTTGGTGGTCATTGTCAGAGCGCCTTGCCCGCCGCGTCGAACCTGTAGATGCGGGTGGGATCGGGCGTGAGATAGACGTCGTCGCCATGGCTGAACATCTGGTCGCCATCTGTGCGGACGGTCATGAGGTCCAAGCCCTCGACATGGACGTGGAGGAAGGTGTCGGAGCCGAGCTGTTCGGCGACACCGACCTTGCCCTTCCAGGCGCCTGCTGTCGGCGTCGTGGCGAGCTTGAAGTGTTCGGGGCGGATGCCGATGGAATGGGCATTGTGCCTGGTGGCTTCCGGACCATCGATGAAATTCATCTTGGGCGAGCCGATGAAGCCGGCGACGAAGCGGTTGGCGGGCTTGCGATAAAGATCGAGCGGGGAGCCGAACTGTTCGACATTGCCGGCATTGAGCACCACGATGCGGTCGGCCATGGTCATGGCCTCCACCTGGTCATGGGTGACGTAGATCATGGTGGTCTTGAGCTGCTGGTGCAGTTCGGTGATTTCGAGCCGCATGTTGACGCGCAAAGCGGCGTCGAGGTTGGACAAGGGTTCGTCGAAGAGGAAGGCCTTTGGCTCGCGCACGATGGCACGGCCGATGGCGACGCGCTGGCGCTGGCCGCCGGAGAGGGCGCGCGGGCGGCGATCGAGATAGGAGGC
>CBIGSA010000422.1:0-1991 GCA_966192215.1 uncultured Devosia sp.
AGCTCGGTCTTACCTTTTACGGCCTGGGCGAACACCACCGCCCCGACTTCGTCGCCTCGGCGCCGGTGACCATCCTCGCCGCGGCCGCTGCCCGCACGAAGAATATCCGCCTGTCGACCGCGGTGACCGAACTGAGCTCGGAAGACCCGATCCGCGTCTGGCAGCAATTCGCGACCCTGGACCTCATCAGCAATGGCAGGGCCGAGATCATGGCCGGCCGCGGCTCCTTCATCGAGAGCTTCCCGCTCTTCGGGCTGGACCTCAACGACTACGACAGCCTGTTCGAGGAAAAGCTAGAACTCCTGCTGAAGATACGCGAGGGCGGCAAGGTGGCTTGGCCGGGCGGCCAGCATACCAAGCCGATTCCCGGAATCGAAATCTATCCCAAGCCGGTGCAGGATCCGCTCCCGCTCTGGATCGCCGTGGGTGGCACGCCCAATTCAGTGGCCCGCGCCGCCTACTACGGCCTGCCCCTGATGATCGCCATTATCGGCGGCCAGCCGCAGCAATTCGCCCCCTTGGTCCAATTCTATCGGGAGACTGCGCAAAAGGTCGGCCGCGATCCCAAATCCCTGCCCGTCGGCATTTCCTCGCATGGCTTCATCGCCGAGGACAGCCAGGACGCCCGCGACATCGCCTTCCCGGCCCATAGCGCCGCCATGAGCCGCATCGGCAAGGAACGCGGCTGGCCACCCACCACCCGCGCCCAGTTCGACGCCGGTGCCACCCCGCAGGGCGCCTATTTCATGGGCTCGCCGCAGGAGATCATCGACAAGATCCTGATGCAGCACGAATGGTTCCGGCATGACCGTTTCGGTTTGCAGCTGAGCGTCGGCACCCTGCCCCACGACAAGGTCATGAAGGCCATCGAGCTTTATGGGACTGTGGTGAAGCCGGCCGTGGACAAGGCGCTGGGCCAGTCCTGAAGCGCTCGTCTACTTCCCGCTGCGCTTGATCGTCTTGATCGCCAGCGGCGGCAGGCCGGACTTTTCCGAAATGGCGCGATCCTGCTCCTCGATGGCGGCCTTGGCCGGTTCGTCGCCGTCAAGGCCCCCGAGCAGGCTCGCATCCACCTTGCGGTTGGACCGCTGGCTGCCGTCTTCATAGACCACGTCGAACATCACGAATTCGCTACGCGCGGTAGGTTTCCTGGCCATTGGTATTCTCCTGTGCGGCAGATCGGTCTCGCCGGACAATGCGTCCGCGAGTACCCGATTGCCTGAAATCAGCTTTGTCGCTTAGCGAAAGATGCCTTCGCCCTGCTCGTCAATGATCTGCCGGCCCTTGGACAAGGCCAGCGCCACCAGGTCGTCACGCGAGCTCATGCGGTCGGCGCGAATGAAGCGGTAAGTCTTGATCTCACCGCCAATGTCCTTTTCGATCGTACCGGCCAGTTGCAGCTCGCTCCCGGCCTTCATCTCGATGGCCTTGATGAGGAAGCCCTTGTAGCTTTCCTCGCCCAGCGCCTTGTCGCCTTCCGGCTCGCTGTTCGACGAACCACCACCGAACAAATTCTTCCAGAACGACATGGTTCGTCTCCTTTACTTCGTCCGGTCAGCGCCTGCGGCGAACCGGCAGCGGCAACTGCAGTTCGCCGCGTTTTTCCATTTCCTCGCGCAGCCAGTCCGGCGAGATATCGAAGTGGTTCGGCCAGGTCGGCACGCCATTCTTCAATTCGACCGTGCCAAAGAACCGCCGATCCCGCAACGGCTCCGTGCCCTCGCCCCGCTCACCGATCATGCCAGCAGCGTCAAACGTGCCGTGCGAGCCGTCCGAAAATGCCACCACCAGCTTGAACGGCACGATGGCGCGGATGGAGGTGAGCTTGAGGCGCAGGGCGGCCATGGTAGCCGCCTAATTGTCCAGGAAGCTCCGCAGCTTCCGGCTCCGGCTCGGATGCTTGAGCTTGCGCAGGGCCTTGGCCTCGATCTGGCGGATACGCTCGCGGGTCACCGAGAACTGCTGGCCGACTTCTTCGAGCGTATGGTCGG
>CBIGSA010000423.1:0-1977 GCA_966192215.1 uncultured Devosia sp.
GACTTCCACGATGCCCGAATGGAGCGCGACGAGAACCGAAGTCGGCGGCGGGGTGCCGGTGCGGGACGAGCCGCCATCACCACCCGAGCGCATGGCGCCGGCCAGGCCCTGGGTCGGGTCGATCAGCGAGCCATAGAGGTCGCGGATATCCATGCCGAGCTGGCGCTGGCCGAAATACCAGCCGTCCGGATCCGGCACCTTGAAATTGGTGAGGTTGAGAATGCCCAGATCCACCGCGGCCACGGCCACATAGGCCTTCTGGCCGGCGACGACATTGCCCAGTTCCACCGTGGCGGTGAAGCTCTGCCGCGGCAGGGTGACGTCGGGCGTATCGAGACTGACATCGAGCTTGCGGTCGCCCGGCTCGACATCGGCGAAGGCCAGGCCCAGCGCCCGCGACGGCATGCGCTTTTCGGCAGCGTCGGACGGGCGGTAGAGAATGGCCGTCACATAGGCGCCAGGGCCCCATTCCTCGGTCACTTCAAGCGGCACCGTCGTGCCGCCTTCAGGCACGTCGACGGCCTGCATGGCGATGACGCGATTGTCGATCACCATGACCAGGGCCGTGCCGGCAAATTGCGGATCGAGCTTGAGATTGGCGGTTTCGCCAACCGTATAGGCCGGCTTGTCCAGCGCCACCTGCAGCGTGTCCGGTGTATCGCTGCCGGCATCGGCATAATAATAGCCGGCATAGAATTCGTAGCTCGACGAGGTCGGGCTCTCTCCGGTGCTCTGCACCTCGACGCGATAGCGCCCCCAATCAACATTGGCGCCGATGCTCACGGGACCGCCCTCGGGCGTATCGGCCGTGCCGCTAGCGATTTCGCGCGACGTGGTGATGGCCTCCCAGCGCCAGGTGCTGCCCGAGCGGTACCACTGGTAGTTCGTCTCGATGCGCGAAATGGTCCAGTCGAGCCCCTCGACGGCCACGGCTTCGCCCTCGGGCGAAACGGCGATGATATCGAAGCGCGCCTCGCTGCCCTCGGCCAGCCCGGAGGCGTCACCGAAGACGGGTTTGATGCCGATACGGTCGCCGGTGGCCAGCACCGGGCGGCTGATGCTGCGCTCGATGGCGCGGCCATTGGTGTCCACCAGCCGCATCAGAACCTGTGCCTGCAAGGGGCGCGTCGTGGCCTGCGGTTCGGGCAGCACCACTTCGGCCACGGCATGGCCGGCCTCGTCGGTCGTGCCCACCACGCCCAGCGGCTCGCGGCTGGTTTCGATCGTGTCGTCGTCCCGGCCGAACGTGTAGCCGGGGAATTCCGGCAGCGTCGTCACCGGGCGGATGATGGCATCGGCCTCGATGGCGAGATTGGGCGCGGTGGCGCCATAGAGATACTTGGCGTCGACATCGATCTCGGTCACCTCGCCCGCCACCATTGGCGCATCGGCGGCGCTGATCTCGAAGGCCAGCCGCTCGGGTTCAAAATCTTCCACGAGGAAACTGGTGCTGGACAGCGCCTCGGCTTCCGGATCGGCATAGAGCCTTGCGGTCCAGGAGCCGCGCATGGCCTCTTCGACCAGGGGCAGAGCCACGAAATAGCCACCCGCGCCCTCGTCATCGAGCACCTGCTTGCTGGAGACGACGCCGTCGGGCCGCTCGACTTCCAGCGTCAGTTTCAGGCCGGTAACCGCATTGGCACGATCATCGCGCAGCAGGGCGGTGAGATAGACGGTTTCTCCGGGCCGATAGACACCGCGCTCGGTGGTGGCGAAGAGATCGAGCGGGCCGGGGGACGGCCGCCCTTCCACGCCCCGATCGGTAAGGTCGAAGGCCGGGCGGCTGAGATCGAGGAAGGCATAGTCGCCATCCCCGGTTTCGGCGACCAGCAATTGCGGCGCCCTGCCCCCTTCGCCGCGCGCCAGGCCCGGCGCGAACACGGCACGGCCATCGGCATCGGTGGTCGCCTCGCCCAGGATTTCATTGTTGACCGCTACGAGGCGGACCGTGGCGCCGGCAATCGGTTCTGCGCTGTC
>CBIGSA010000424.1:0-1962 GCA_966192215.1 uncultured Devosia sp.
TCCTGGAATTCCTTGAGCTTGCCGGCATTGTGGGTGGCAAGGACCAGGCGATCGCCTTCGCGGAGCTTTGGGATCGCGGTCATTTGGCACCACCCTTGATGACTTTGGGCTTGCTATCGAGGGCGCGGGCAATGTCGTTCCAGATGGCACAGGTGGGAGAGGGCAAGGCCCCCTCACCGGCCACTGTGTGGCGACCTCTCCCCCGAAGGGGGAGGTGGGGTTCAGCGCCCTTCACCTCTCCCTGGGAGGAGAGGTCCGCGGCGGAGCCGACGGGTGAGGTGGCCTTTTTCGAGAACCAGCCAATCATGATGCCAGCGCCGCCTGTTGCCGGAGCGTCAGTTCGCCGATGCCCTGTTCGGCCAGGGCCATGAGGCTGTTCAATTCTTCGCGCGAAAAGGGGACCTGTTCGGCCGTGCCCTGGATTTCGACGAATTTGCCCGCGCCGGTCATGACGAAATTGGCATCGGTATGGGCTTCCACATCTTCGAGATAGTCGAGGTCGAGCACGGGCGTGCCACGATAGATGCCGCAGGAAACGGCGGCGACCGAATCGCGCAAAGCAGCGCCCTTGGTCAGCTTGCGCTCGTCCATCCATTTGATGGCATCGCTGAGGGCGATATAGGCGCCGGTGATCGAGGCGGTGCGGGTGCCGCCATCGGCTTCGAGCACGTCGCAATCGATGGTGATCTGGTTTTCGCCCAGCAGCTGCATATCGACAACGGCACGCAGCGAACGGCCGATGAGGCGCTGGATTTCCTGGGTGCGGCCACTTTGCTTGCCGGCCGTGGCTTCGCGGCGGGTGCGCGAGCCGGTGGCGCGGGGCAGCATGCCATATTCGGCGGTGACCCAGCCCTGGCCCTTGCCGCGCAGCCAGCCGGGCAGGCTGGTTTCGACCGAGGCCGTGACCAGCACCTTGGTATTGCCGAAGCTGACGAGGCAGGAGCCCTCCGCCTTCATGGCGACATTGCGCTCGATAGTCACGGCGCGCATCTGGTTGGGCTCACGTCCGGAAGGGCGCATCGGGAATCCGTCAGAAATTGCAGTTAACCGCCTCTTAACCCTAGCCGGGCCCGCTCACAAGCCGCGGGCGCTTGGCGGGAGGCAGCAATGCGCTTAAATGAGGGGGCAGGGTTAAAGCGGACGATTTTATCGAACATCCATGGTCAGACCGCCCGAAGACTTCCTGAGCGTGCTCAATGCCCGCAGCCAGGACATTTTCCGAAAGATCGTCGAGCGATATCTGGACACCGGATCGCCGGTGGGGTCGCGCGACCTTTCCCGCATGCTGCAGGTGGGCCTGTCGCCAGCCTCGGTGCGCAATGTCATGGCGGATCTGGAAGATCTCGGCCTGATCGCGGCACCACATACTTCGGCGGGCCGGGCGCCGACGCAGGAGGGCTTGCGGTTTTTCGTCGATGCCATGCTCGAAGTGGGCGCGGTGGACGAGCGCGAGCGCAGCCAGATCGCCAAGAGCATCGAGGGGCAGCATCGCGGCCAGGTCGAGGACGTGCTGACCGAGGCCAGCCAGCTCCTTTCGGGCCTCAGCCAGGGCGCCGGCGTCGTCATCGCCACCAAGAGCGATATCGTGCTCAAGCATATCGAATTCGTGCGGCTGGACGCCACGCGCGCCATGGCCATCCTGGTCGGGCAGGACGGGCAGGTGGAAAACCGCATCATGGACATTCCGCCCGGCCTCACCGCCGCAGCGCTGACCCAGGCGGGCAATTACCTGGCTCATTATGTGGTGGGTCGCACCATTGCCGAGGCGCGCAAGGCGCTGGACGAACAGCGGGCAGAGCAGCGCGCGGAACTCGACGAGCTGACGCAGAAGCTGGTGGATGCCGGCATTGCCACCTTGGCGCAGGCCTCGCCCACGAGCCAGCCGACAGTGATCGTGCGTGGGCGGGCCAACCTCATCAACGACGCCATGGCATCGGACGAATTGCTGCGCATGCGGCAATT
>CBIGSA010000425.1:0-1961 GCA_966192215.1 uncultured Devosia sp.
AAGATCAACAAATCTATGGTTCGTACTGGAAAATAAGCCATCCAGCGAGTCTCAGCCTCCGTGGACAAGTCGCCAGACGCCTTCCGGACGATATCCGAAGCCGCCGATGAGCTGGACCTGCCCCAGCACGTCCTGCGCTTCTGGGAGACCCGTTTCTCCAACATCAAGCCGCTGAAGCGCGGCGGCGGGCGACGCTATTACCGCCCCGAAGACGTGCTGCTGCTCCGCGGCATCCGCCACCTGCTCTACGATCAGGGCTTCACCATCAAGGGCGTGCAGCGCATCCTCAAGGATCAGGGCACCCGCTATGTCATCGCCGTGGGCGAGGGCCGGCCGCTTGAAGATATCCTGCCGATGATCGAGCAGGCCGAGGCGGCTGGCGACGAGGCCGAAATCGAAGAAGCTGTGATGCTGGCAGGCCCGGGCCTGGATCGAGAGTCTCGTGACAAGCTCTCCGACGTTTTGCGCGAATTGCTGGAATGCAAACGCATCCTGGAACGCGCCAGGGAGGCCTGAGCGCGTCCCGTAGGGACAAAACGCTCCAGTGCAGCGATTTGAACACCCAAGGCGACGGTGGTTGTGCTTGAATGGCAACCGTGGAACGAATGTTCTAGATTGACAGCATTGCGGTACATATGTTGCATCGACATATCGTTTCCGGAGATCACAAAATGACCGTTCGTTTCGGCCTGCTCGGCGCTGGCCGCATCGGCAAGGTGCATGCCAAGGCCATCTCGTCCAATTCCAAAGCACAGCTCGTTGCAGTCGCGGACGCCTTTGAAAAGGCCGCCGGCGACCTTGCTGCCCAATATGGCTGCGCCGTGCGGAGTGTGGATAACATTCTGGCCGCATCCGATATCGACGCGGTCGTGATCTGCACGCCGACCGATACCCATGCCGACCTGATCGAGCGGTTCACCAAGGCGGGCAAGGCCATTTTCTGCGAAAAGCCCATCGATCTCGACGTTGAGCGGGTCAAGGCCTGCCTCAAGGTCGTCGACGCGGCCGACGGCACGCTGATGGTTGGCTTCAACCGTCGTTTCGACCCCCATTTCCGGGCGGTTCGCGACGTGATCGACCGCGGCGAGATCGGCACGGTGGAAATGGTCACCATCGTCTCTCGCGATCCCGGCGCGCCGCCAGTGGACTATATCAAGCGCTCAGGCGGCATTTTCCGCGACATGACCATCCACGACTTCGACATGGCCCGGTTCCTGCTGGGCGAGGAGATCGATACCGTTTCGGCGCAGGCCTCGGTGCTGGTCGATCCGGCCATCGGCACCGCCGGCGACTATGACAGCGTCTCGGTCATGCTCTCTACCGCCTCGGGCAAGCATGCCACTATCTCCAATTCCCGTCGCGCCACCTATGGCTATGACCAGCGCATCGAAGTCCACGGCAGCAAGGGCGCCGTGTGCGCCGAGAACCAGCGCCCGGTCTCCATCGAAGTCGCCAATGCGTCCGGCTATACCCGTCCGCCGCTGCACGACTTCTTCATGACCCGCTATATCGAGGCTTATGCCAACGAAATCAGCACCTTCATCGACTTTGTGGAATCGAAGGCTCCAGCTTCGCCCAGCGGCATAGACGGGCTGATTGCCTTGGCACTGGCCGATGCAGCGCTGAAATCGGTGAAGGAGGGCCGGGCCGTGAAGGTGAGTGAAGTCACCGGCTCGCTTGCAGACAAGAGCGTGTTCCAGGGGCGGTAAAACGCTGCGCCACGCCCTCTTGGTTCGAGGCTCGCGAAGGGCTCGTACTCACCAGCAGGGGCTACTGCTAACTCGGTGTCCCAGTAGCCCTAATGGTGAGGCGGGAGCGTGGCCACCCTCGAACCACGCGGGCGTGCCTCTACTTCAACAACCACTCATGCTCGGCAGCGTTGTGGAACTTCCACACGCGCTTTGGCCCGGCCATGACGTTGAGATAATAGAGGTCATAGCCCGCCGTCGTCGCCACCGGGT
>CBIGSA010000426.1:0-1947 GCA_966192215.1 uncultured Devosia sp.
GTTCCCATTCGGGCCCCACGCGCAGCCCGCCCTTCTTGAGCCACCACAAAGCCTGCAGCGGCTTGCTCATGTCCTTGGGCGGCTCGGACCAGTCGAGCGAAGTAAAGATGTCAGCGGCCATCGGAGAAACCCTTGTCGGCCCGGACGCCACGAATGGCGACGTCGCAACCAATTTCAATTTGTGCATGGGCGCCAAATAAGGCGGAATGCGGCGGGGATCAAGTAGGGCGGTCACGGCACACCTCTCCCCCAGGGGAGAGGTAAGCCCCCTACCACCACTGCTTCGGCGCAAAATCCCCACCAGCGGCCTTCTCGATCACCCGTCCGGCCGCGAACAGCGTTTCCTCGTCAAACGGCTTGCCGATGAGCTGCAGGCCCAGTGGCAGGCCCCTGGCGTCCTTGCCGGCCGGCACGGCAATGCCCGGCAGGCCGGCCATGTTCACCGTCACCGTGAAGATGTCGTTGAGATACATCGCCACCGGATCGGCAGCCAGTGCCTCGTCGCCAATGCCGAAGGCGGCCGAGGGCGTGGCCGGCGTCAGGATGGCGTCGACGCCCGCATTGAAGGCGTCCTCGAAATCCTTCTTGATCAGCGTCCGCACTTTTTGCGCCTTGACGTAATAGGCGTCGAAATAACCCGCCGACAGCACATAGGTGCCGATCATGATGCGGCGCTTCACCTCGCGGCCGAAACCGGCGGCGCGGGTCAGCTCATACATGTCGGTAATGTCCTTGCCCGACACGCGCAGGCCATATTTCACACCGTCATAGCGCGCCAGGTTGGACGACGCTTCGGCCGGAGCCACGATGTAATAGGCCGGCAGGGCATATTTCGTATGCGGCAGCGAGATGTCCTTGACCGTGGCGCCTTCCGCCTTGAGCCACTCCAGCCCCTCTGCCCAGAGCTTTTCGATCTCGGCCGGCATCCCGTCCATGCGGTATTCCTTCGGCACGCCGATGGTGAGGCCCTTGACCCCGCGTTCCACCGCCGCGGCAAAGTCGGGCACGGCGATGTCCACGCTGGTCGAATCCTTGGGATCGAATCCAGACATCGAGGTCATCATGATCGCCGCGTCTTCCACTGTGCGGGCAATCGGCCCGGCCTGGTCGAGCGAGGAGGCAAAAGCCACCACGCCCCAACGCGAGCAACGGCCATAGGTCGGCTTGATGCCCACTGTGCCGGTAAACGCCGCCGGCTGGCGGATCGAACCGCCTGTATCGGTCGCCGTTGCCCCGGCGCAGAGCCATGCCGAGACGGCGGCAGCCGAACCACCCGACGAACCGCCCGGCACCAGGTTGGCATTGCTGCCTTCGGCGCGGAACGGGCTGATAACCGGGCCGTAGTAGCTGGTCTCGTTGGACGAGCCCATGGCGAATTCGTCCATGTTGAGCTTGCCCAGCATCACGGCGCCGTCGCGCCACAGATTGCTGGTCACCGTCGATTCATATTCCGGCTTGAACCCGTTGAGGATGTGGCTGGCCGCCTGCGTATGCACGCCCTTGGTGCCGAACAGGTCCTTGATGCCAAGCGGAATCCCTTCCAGCGTCCCGCCCTGCCCGGAAGCCAGCTTGGCGTCGCTGGCCTTGGCCATCTCGAGCGCCTGTTCCGGCGTCACCGCCACATAGGCGTTGAGCGCGGGATTGGCCCTTTCGATGGCCGAGAGATACGCGCCGGTCAGCTCGGTGGCAGTGAAGCTCTTGGCCTTGAGGCCCTTGCGCGCGTCGGCGAGGCTCAGCTTGGTCAGGTCAGTCAACGGGAATCTCGCTCAGATTGTCGCAGCGGTGATAGATGGTCGTCCCTGCGGGATAGGGACTTTCCGGGTCGGCTTCCAGGGCGCCGATCAGGCCCAGCATGGCGTCGTTGCTGGACGAAACCCGGATCGAGCTGGCATCGGCCGGCGCAATGCCCAGCATGTCGGGATAGAGGTCGCCGGGAACTTCGCAGAC
>CBIGSA010000427.1:0-1927 GCA_966192215.1 uncultured Devosia sp.
GACTGCGCCAGGGCGGCCCAATGGGTGAGATCGCTGTCATCGGCGCCATGGGCCGTGGCCATGATGAAACCGGATGACACCTTGCGCAGGGTGACCGGCGTGGCCGTATCGGCAGCGGCGGCCAGGGCGGCGCTGATGCCGGGCACGATCTGATAAGCGATACCAGCCTTGTGCAGGGCAGCAATTTCCTCGCCGGCGCGGCCGAACACCATGGGATCGCCCGACTTGAGACGAGCCACGCGCTTGCCCTGCGCCGCCAGCCGCACGATCAGCGTATTGATCTGCGCCTGCGAAAAGCTGTGATGACCCTTGGCCTTGCCGACCAGGATACGCTCGGCATCGCGCCGCCCCATATCGACCACGACGGATGGCACAAGCTGGTCATGCACGATGACATCGGCTTCCTGCAGCAGCCTCTGGGCGCGCAGGGTAAGCAGGTCTTCGGAGCCCGGACCGGCGCCGATCAGCCAGACCATGCCCCGCCCTTCGGCATTGGCGTGAGAAGCCAGCAGGCTTTCGGCGGCTTCAAGCCCCTGTCCGCGGATTTCAGCCGCTTCGATTTCGGGTGAGGTCACCAGCGCCTCATAGAAGCGACGGCGGGCGGAACCATCCTGAATCAAAGTCTCGGCTGCCTTGCGCAAACGCCCGGCCAGGCCAGCAATTTTCCCGATGCGCGGCGACAGCATGGCCTCGATCCGCGCGCGCACCAGGCGGGCCAGCACCGGCGCGTCCCCTTCGGTGGAAATGGCAACGGTCAGCGGCGCGCGATCCACGATGGAGGGCGTATAGAAATCGCACTCGGCGGGCACATCGACCACGTTGAGCGGAATGCCGCGGGCCCGCGCCTCGGCCTTGGCCAGCTCGGCATCCGGGCCACCCTCGGCCACGAAGAGCAAGGCCGCATTGTCGAGATCGCCGGGCGCAAAGGCGCGCTCGATCACTTCGACCGCAAAAGCGCCGAAATCGGCTTCGATATGACGGGAGATAATGACTACCAAAGCAGTCGTCTTAGTTACCAACCGGACTTTGTTGAGGGCTTCTTCTCCACCGCCGACGATGACGATGCGCTGGCCCTGAACTTTGTAGCTCAACGGAAATGTGTTGAGTTGACCCATTGGAACCCTGATGATGAATGGCGGGAAAATAATCCAAACCAGCCCATCGCAGCAAGACGTTGAAATTCAATAGCTTTTATATTTCCCTGCAAGGGCTGGCGTTGGAATGCGGCACATGGCTTTGAGCCAAAGCCGCTAAATGAATCTTTCGCAGCGGCGGCGATAGAATATTTTGCCCGCAGGCGGGCAGTCCGCCACGCGCTCAGCGGCGAGGGAGGAGGAGGAAATGATGCGACACGCCTTGCGATGCACCGTGCTGACGCTTGCCATGATCGGCGGAATTTCGACTGCCCATGCCCTGCTGCCACTGCCCAGGCCGGAGCCCTTCCCGGATTTCGACCCCGGCAACTCGGCGCCCTTCGCAGGCGCCTGGAGCATCAGCATTCCCACGATGGAAGTGACCGAGCCCAGCGAAATTCTGGCGCGCTGCACCTTACCGGTGCGCATCCAGGCCGCCGACGAGAACCACATCTTCTATCTGGGGCCGCGCGAGGCCGAACCCACCACTGCCATGGAACTGCAGGAGCGGGACGGCGGTGCGCTATGGGTGGATCTGGGAGGCGGGCCGAGCTTCTTCGCCTTCTGGGTCGGAGAGGACGTGTTCTATCTCTATGACACGGTGCCGGAAACCGAAGCGGATTGGGGCCTGCCCTATGTCTATGTCCGGTGTACCGATCAGCCCTGACGGGTGGGAACGTGGACGACGAGGCCATCGATCTCGTCGCGCACCTTGATCTGGCAGGACAGCCGGCTCTGAGCCTTCACGTCGAAGGCGAAATCGAGCATGTCCTCTTCCATGTTCGAGGGGCCGC
>CBIGSA010000428.1:0-1886 GCA_966192215.1 uncultured Devosia sp.
GGAATGATGGCCAGGCGGTTGGCATTCATGCCCGACCCATCCCACAGCGCATCCTGCCGTCCGCCACCGAGCAGTTCGAAGAAGCTGGCGACATGGCTGGTGCGCACGGCGTCCCAATCGCCAAAGATCAGCAGCGTGGGCGCCTTGATCTGCTCGACCGCGGCAGACCAGTCGAAATCGTGCTGCATCATCGCCGCGACCTGCCCGATCAGCACCGGGAAGTTGTTCACGTCGGGCGCCACCGCAGCGTAGCTGTCATAGAGCGGCGAGCCCTTCATGCCCTCGGCCATATCGGGCGTCATCGAGCGCATGCCCTGCTGGTTGTAGTCGTGCCAGCCCTTCCAGGCATAGGGTGCGGAGACGACGACCAGCCGGTCCACGAGCGCCGGATGCTGGATCGCCACGCGCAGCGCCGTGCCGCCGCCAAGCGAATAGCCCATGACGTCGGCCTTTTCGAAGCCGAGATACCGGATGACGCCGGCAACGTCGTCGGCCATGGCCTCGTAGCTCATCGGGCGGTCGAAGGGCAAAGTGTGGCCATGCCCCTGCAGATCGATGGCGATGACCTGGCGGCCCTGCGCCAGCAGGGCGACATTGGGTCCGAACATGTCGATATTGGCGAGGCCCCCATGCAGCAGGACAAGCGGATCGCCTTCGCCATAGACGGCATAATAGACTTCAACGCCATTGACGGGGGCGTAGCCGGATTTCGACGGGGCGGGCAACATGGCGGCTCCTTGCGTGGATGGGTCGGCTTGCTGGGCAAATGCCGGCAGCGCCATGAGCGGGGCCAGCGCGGCAGTCAGTGACAGAAAGGTGCGTCTCAACATGGAAATCTCCTCTTCTCTGCCCTGACGACGAGCGGGCAGAGACAGATTCGACGTGCCTACCGACAAAAGCGCGCCCCCCGCACACCGCGTTCGCTATACGAACAAAGTGCGCAATGCGCCAAAAGTTGCAGTCCAGCGCTTTGATTTTGTAACCTTTGGGCGCTAGAAGTCTCGAACCATTCCAAACTGCGAGCGGCTAGTCCGCGCGCCAGCGAGGCTTCATGACGGTTCGTTCCCGCCCCCTTTCTCCGCATCTGCAGATCTACCGCTGGACCATCACCATGGCCATGTCGATCGCCCATCGCGCCACCGGCATCGCCAATTATGCCGGCACGGTGCTGCTGGTGATCTGGCTCGGCGCCGCCGCCAGCGGGCAGGAAGCGCTCAATGTCGTCAACGAGATCTATGGTTCCTGGTTCGGCCAGCTCGTGCTGTTCGGCTTCACCTGGAGTCTGATCCATCACATGCTGGGCGGCATCCGCCACTTCATCTGGGATTTCATCATCGGCATGGAGCCGGGACAGCGCGAGGCGCTGGCCTGGGCCAATCTGATCGGTTCCATCGTCCTGACCCTGCTGGTCTGGACCGTTTTTGTCTGGATGGCATGATGCGCGATACCGTCATTACCCGCGACATGGTCGCCAATCCCAAGACGGCCTATGGCAACAAGAAGGCCTCGACCCGCCATTTCATCACCCAGCGGGTGACCGGGGCGATCAACATCGTCTTCCTGCTCTTTCTACTCTTTATCGTGGTGCGGCTGGCCGGACAGGACCGGGTCGACATGGTCGCCGTGCTGGGCAATGGCTGGATCGGCCTGCCGCTGGCGGCCTTGCTGGTGGTCGTGACCATCCACATGCGCAATGGCATGCGCGATGTGCTGGAGGATTATTTCGCCGGCAGCCTTTATCGCCTGCTGATGCTGCTCAACACGCTGTTCTGTATTCTCGTCGCGGTGGCCGGTGTCGCCGCGCTTCTCAAGCTCGTCTTCTGGGGTTAGCCGATGGCCACTTACGAACTCATCGACCACGAATTCGACGTGGTGGTGGTTGGCGC
>CBIGSA010000429.1:0-1786 GCA_966192215.1 uncultured Devosia sp.
TGATTCAGCCGGCTTGGCAGCGAAAGCCAAGGGAGACCCGATGCGTTTGCGACCACGACTTGCCCTCCTGGCTATGCTGGCTGTCGCGGCGCCCTTCGTTCAGGCCCCAGCCATGCCCGCCTTCGCCCAGGAGGCGGCGGCCGAAATGCCTCCCATGCCGCGTCCCCGGCCCGATCCCGACAGCCTGCCGCCAACCCCGGCGCCCGCGCCCCAACCATCGGCTACGGCAGCCACCGAAGCCATTGCAGCCCTGACCTCCGTGCCGCAGCCCGTGACGCTCAGCGCCCGCATCACGCCCGATGGCGCCCCGATTCCCGATGGCCTGGTCTGGCGCATCTTCGATACCCAGCCCGATGCCAGCGGCGAGCTGGCTTTGGTCGCCAAGTCCGATGCCGGCGCCCCGACGGTGGAGCTGCCGCCCGGCGAATATGTCGTCCACGTTGCCTATGGCCGCGCCCAGACCAGCGAGCCGCTATCGGTGGTTCCGGGCGCCAATGAAAAGACCTTCGTGCTCGATGCCGGCGCCCTGCGGCTGAATTCTGCCGTCACCGGCGACATCGCCATCCCTGCCGGCCTGCTGAAGTTCGACGTCTTCACCGCCGGCGAGGAAAACGACCGGGCCCTGGTGGCCGAGGGCCTCAAGCCAAACGACATCGTCACGCTCAACGCAGGCACCTATCACATCGTCTCTTATTTCGGTACGACCAACGCCGTGGTCCGCGCCGACCTGCGCGTCGAGTCCGGCCAGTTGACCGATGCCACGCTCTACCACCATGCCAGCCAGATCGGCTTCAAGCTGGTCTCGGAGCCCGGGGGCGAGGCCATTGCCGACGTCGAATGGACCGTCAAGACGGCCGACGGCGCCACCGTATTCTCCGAGCTCGGCGCCTTCCCCTCCACCGTGCTGGCCGAAGGCGAATATCTCGTCCTCGCCAAGCAGGGCAGCCAGGTCTTCAATCGCGAATTTGAAGTCCAGGCCGGCTCCCCCCGCGAAATCGAGGTTCTGACGACGGTCTATTAGTTTGACAGCTTGCTCGTCGCCTTGCTGCTCAGCGCCGTCACCCGATAACTGCCCGGCCAACTGCCATAGGTCCGCGACGACACCCCGTTTCTCTCCGCGCCGTCGTAAGCCTCCTGCCCCGGCAGGATTTCGACACTGACCAGTCCCGTCTGGCCCGGCTGCAATATACCGGCATGCACCACCGCTGCGGCGAGCCGTGAGTCATCGGTATAGACCCCATCACCCCAGACCGAACCCACGCTGTCCCCCGTCACCTCGAAAGTCAGCACGACTCCATTCTGCCCGCGAAATCCAGACAGGTCGCCTGGATCGGGCAGCGTCACGCCACCATCAATGGCAGCGACGCCGACGAAACGGTAAGCCACGTTCCAGCTTCGATAAGCCAGGCTCTCGACGCCATTGCGCTCGGCGCCGGCATATTCGTCGAGCCCAGCAATCATCTCGACCGTCACCACCCCGCTCTCGCCCGGCTCCAGCAGCCCGGCATGCACGGCCGCGGTCGCCAGCACGGAATCGCTGGTATAGGTGCCGTCGCCCCATACGGTTCCGGCCGTACTGCCCACCACCGAGAATTGCAGTGTCTGGCCCACCGCATCGGCAAAGGCGAACAGCGTTCCGGGGTCGGGCTGCGGTCGGGCTGGTGCCGCCACGGCTGGGGCGCCCAGCTTGGCGGAGCTCTGCGCCCAGGCTGCGGCAGGCAGCAGCGCAACGATCACGACCGGCAGGACCCTGGCAACCGAAGCGAACCACACGGCTTTGCGCTCA
>CBIGSA010000430.1:0-1786 GCA_966192215.1 uncultured Devosia sp.
TCCTGGAAGTCGGCCAGGATAATCTGCGGATCGGCAGTCATCATCGTGTCCAGCCGGTCGCGCTCGGGCCACACCACGGCAATCACCACGGCGCCGACAATGCCGATCTTGAGCAGGCCCTTGCCGAAATTGACCAGCGACTCGGTGGAGAACAGGCGCTTGGCCCCGGCCAGCGGGGAAATCTTGGACAGCTTGGGCGTTACCGGCTCGGCCGAGAAGAGCGGCCGGTGCTGGATGAGATTGGCCAGCACCGCGCAGGTGGAGAGCACGACGAGCGGCAGCAGCACCGTCCCGATCATGGCCAGCGCCAGGTTGTTGAAGAAGGCCCCGAACCCTGCCCCGCCCAGCTCGAACCGGTCGGCATTCATGATGATGACCTTGAGCGAATCCGCCAGGGCGGCGGCCGCCCCCGGCCCCATCATGGCGAAGATCACCGCCGAGCCGAGCAGCATGAACCAGGTGACCACTTCCTGGCTCTTGGCGACATCGCCCTTCTTGTGGGCATCCTCGAGCTTCTTTTGGGAAGGGTCTTCTGTTTTGGCGTCTTGTTCGGGGGCTTCATCTGACACGGCTCAGCCCCTCCACATCGCCAGATGAGCCTCGAAACTGCTGAGATACCAGCCCATCATCATGGCCAGCAGCACGGCGAAGAGTACCAGGCCCAGGATGATATTGGCCGGCATCAGCAGGAAGAAGACCTGCAGGGCCGGCATCAGGCGGGCGAGAATGCCGGCGCCCAGGTTGAAGACCAGGCCGAAGACGATGAAGGGCGCGGCCATCTGCACGCCAACGCTGAACGCCCCCGCCACGGTGCGGATGGCGAGCTGGGCCGCATCGTCGAACATCAGCGGCGTTTCGAGCGGGAAAATCGCGTAGCTGTCATAGGTGGCGGCGAGCGCTACATGATGCAGGTCGGTGGCGAAGATCAGCACCATGCCCAGAAAGCTGAGGAAGCTGCCGAACACCGCACCCTGCACACCCACCTGCGTCGGATCGGCCGCCATGGCGGCGGAAAGGCCCGCCTGGAAGGCGATGATGGCACCGGCCACCTGCGTGGCCATGACGGTGATGCGCACGATAGCTCCCAGCATGATGCCAATGGCCAGCTCGTGGAAGATGAGCCCGACAATGGCCATGAAATCGGCCGGCATGGAGGGCAGTTGCGGCGACAGCAGCGGATAGACCACCAGGGTGAAGGCCAGCGCGAAGCTCAGCCGCATGCGCATCGGGATCATGTCCTCGCCCAGCGCGGGCATGAGCATGAGAATGGCGCCGATGCGCGAGAACAGCAGCAGATAGAGGAAGGCCGTATTGGGCAGCCAGTCGAGCCCGACCGTCACCGTCAGCCGCCCACGATGATCATGTCGACCACGCGGTTCATATAGCCGCCCATCGTGGCGCCGAGAAACGGCAGGGTCAGCAGCATGGTGACGAAGATGGCGATGATCTTGGGCACGAAGACCAGGGTCTGTTCCTGGATCTGCGTCAGCGCCTGGAACAGGGCGATGATGACGCCGACGATGAGGCCCACCAGCATCATGGGCGATGACACGATGATCAGCGTCCAGATGCCGTCGCCCGCAATGTCGAGAACTTCTGCGCCGGTCATTGTCGGTTCCTGCCGGACGAATCGTCGTCCGCGGTCATTGTACGCCTGCCGCGAGACAATGGTGGTTCCTAGATCGGCATCCGCATGATTTCTTCGTAGGCCGAGATCACGCGGTCGCGGACCGTCACCATGCTTTCGATGGCGATTTCGGTCTCGCTGAGAGCGGTCACCATGTCC
>CBIGSA010000431.1:0-1778 GCA_966192215.1 uncultured Devosia sp.
TCACCTTATCCCCCTTTAGGCTCGTTCTGCCGCCACCCCCCCTTTTAGGGGTTGTTTTTGTGGGGGGGGTGGGGTCGCAAACGCCAAGCCTCATGAAGAGGCCATTCGCCCCATCTCCGCAAAATTCTCCCATCAACCCCGCTTGCAGTAAAAAAATTTTGGTGCTGGAATAGCAGCCATGTCAGACATTTGCGTCTGGCATCCCTGCCTTTCCGGGACGCGCTGATATGCCTGTCTACATTCTTCAGCGCCTTGGCATGATGCTCCTGACCCTCTGGGCCATCGTCACGCTGACTTTTTTCCTCATGCATGCGGTTCCCGGCGGTCCCTTCGTCTCCGAACGCATGCTGGCCCCCGAAATCGAAGCCGCGCTCAATGCCAAATACGGCCTCGACCAGCCGATCTGGCAGCAATATCTGAGCTATCTGCGCGGCATCATGACCTTCGATCTCGGCCCGTCCTTCAAATATCCGGGCGTTTCCATCAACACCATGATCGCGGATGGCCTGCCGGTCACCCTGCGCACGGGCCTCCTCGCCGTCATCGCCGTGGTCGCCCTCGGCGTACCCCTGGGCATCGTTGCGGCGCTCAACCGCAACAAGTGGCCTGACACCACGGTCATGCTGATCGCCACCATCGGCGTCGCCATCCCCAGCTATGTCATCGCCACCGTGACGCTGTATATCTTCGCCCTGCGCCTGGGCTGGGTGCCCACTTTCGGCCTCGACGACTGGCGCGGCTATATCCTGCCGGTCTTTGCCCTCTCCGGCTTCTGGATTTCCTTCGTCGCCCGGCTCACCCGCTCGTCCCTGCTCGAAACCTTCGAACAGGACTACATGACCACTGCTCGCGCCAAGGGCCTGCGCCCCGGCCAGGTCCTGTTCAGGCATGGCCTGCGCAATTCACTGATCCCGGTCATCACCATTCTCGGCCCGGTCGTGGCCAATCTCATCACCGGCAGCTTCGTCATCGAGCAGATTTTCGCGCTGCCCGGCATCGGCCGGCAGTTCGTGCTGTCCATCACCAACCGCGACTATACCGCCATCATGGGCATCACCATTTTCTACGCCGCGGCCCTCATGGTGATGATCCTCATCGTCGACCTGCTCTATGCCGTGCTCGATCCGCGCATCAAGCTGACCGAGGCGTCCGCATGAGCGATATCGCCCCGCACATGTGGGAAAAGCTCCCGCCCGCCGATCCCGCCGCGGTTACCTCGGCGCCCAGCCTCACCTATTGGCAGGATGCGCGCCGGCGCCTCTTTGCCAACAAGCCGGCAATGGTCTCCATCGCATTCATCATCGTGCTGATCCTGGCGGCCATTTTCGGGCCTCTCTTCAGCCCCTTCACCTATGCCGATCAGAACCTGCGCCTCGCCAATATCCCGCCGGCCTTTGAAACCTACAGCGTCACGTCAGGGGAGGGCGCCACCACCCGCTTCTTCCTCAACGCCTCCAATTTCAATCTCTACGAGGTCGACGCCGAAGGTCATGTCCTCGGCCTGCTGCGCGGCGAGCGCAAGGACATGCTGAAGAAGTCCCAGGCCTTCATCTTCGGCGACACCACCATCACCCTGGACTATTCCAGGCTGCCCGCCCGCCTGGTGGCCGAGGATGGCGCCACCATCAGCCCCTCTGGCTGGTCCTGGAACCGCACCTATGTCTTCGGCACCGACCAGCTCGGCCGCGACGTCCTCGTCCGCCAGCTTTACGGCGCCCGTATTTCCCTCACCGTCGCCTTCGTGGCCCGTGACCGCCGCGAGGTGCCGGCCTGCGCAC
>CBIGSA010000432.1:0-1765 GCA_966192215.1 uncultured Devosia sp.
CCCAGCGGTTGGGCGTCGTCGCCGTCGCGGTTGACGACGAGCTGGTGCTTGATGCGGCGCATGGAGGCGACGGCGGGGGAGCCCAGGCGCGTGGCGACGGTCTGGGCGAGAATGTCCACCGCCGCAAGAAGCGCATAGCGGCCGGGCGTGGGCCGCAATATGTCGGGATTGTCGCGCCGGTCGATGGGCAGCAGGATATCGGCCTGCTCGGCCATGGGCGAATTGGAGCGGGTGACGACGATGCGGGTCTGGCCATATTCGCCGGCCACGCTCATCGCCTTGACCAAAGGCAGGTTGTTGCCCGAGAGCGAGAAGGCGACGACGGCCGTGCCCGAGGGCGAGGAGGCAGCGCGCATCATCTGCACCTGGTGATCGGTGGAGGATGCGATCTTGAGGCCGAGACGGAACAGGCGCATTTCGGTTTCGGTGGCCACCATGGAGGAGGAGCCGCCCGAGCCGAAGGCGAGCACGAAGCTGGCCTTGACGATGGTCTCGGCGGCGCGCTCGACGGCGTCGAAATCGAGATGGTCGAAGGTTTCGTAGATGGTGGACTGGATGCCATTGACCACGCCTTGGGCGATTTCGCGCACGCTGGAGGGGCCGGTGGCCGGGGCGAAATAGCGCTGGCCGACAAAGCGCGACTGGGCCAGCCGCACCTTGAAATCGGCATAGGAATCGCAGCCCAGCCGCCGGCAGAAGCGCGTGACCGTGGGCGGGGAGACATCGGCATGGGCCGCCAGGTCCACGATGGACATCTTGAGCACCCGGTCGACATCGGCCAGGACAATCTCGGTCAAGGCGCGCTCGGAGCGGGTGAACTCATTCTTCTCGGTCTGCAGCAGGCCGACAATGTCCAGCATGAATCCCCTCCCCTAGCGGCATGGCGTTAGTAGACCGCCAGACCTGCCTGGTCAAAGAGATGGACCTGATCGAGCGCGAAGCTGACTTCGAGCGGCTGGCCCTCAGGCACGCTGGGATCGCCCTCGAACAGACCGATGAAATTCTCGCCACCCGGCAGGGTCGAATAGATGACGGTGTGGATGCCGAGCTGCTCGACGATATTGGGCGTGACCGTGAGCGAGAAGCCGGCGCCGGCGCCGACCCGCAGATGCTCGGGGCGAATGCCGATGGTGACGGACTGGCCGGCGATGGCTTTGGACTGGCGCGGCAGGTTGATAGTGCCCAGGGCGCCCAGATCGACCACTGCGGTGGTGCCATCGGCCGATTTCACCGTGCCGTTGATGAAGTTCATCTTGGGCGAGCCGATGAAGCCGGCGACGAAGAGATTGTCAGGCTTGTGATAGAGCTGCAGGGGCGAGCCGACCTGGGAAATGGTGCCGGCATCGAGCACCACGATCTTGTCGGCCATGGTCATGGCCTCGACCTGGTCATGGGTCACGTAGATCATAGTGGAGCCGAGGCGTTTGTGCAGTTCCATCAGCTCGATGCGCATCTCGGAGCGGAGCGCAGCGTCGAGGTTGGAGAGCGGCTCGTCGAACAGGAAAATCTTGGGCTGGCGCACGATGGCGCGACCGATGGCGACGCGCTGGCGCTGGCCGCCGGAAAGCTGGCCGGGGCGGTGCTGCAAACGGCTTTCGAGCTGGAGCACCTTGGCGGCGGCCTGGACGCGGGCATCGACTTCGGCCTGGGGCAGCTTTTCGACGCGCAGCGGGAAGGCGATGTTTTCATAGACGCTCATATGCGGATAGAGCGCATAGGACTGGAACACCATGGCGATGCCGCGCTGCACGGGCGGCAGGTCGTT
>CBIGSA010000433.1:0-1760 GCA_966192215.1 uncultured Devosia sp.
CCCTTCGGGGCCACCCTCCCCACAAGGGGGAGGGTGGGTGCCGACTGAAAGGCTAGGGCAGTTCCGCATCCAGCGCGCCGATAAGCTGGTCGATCTCTTCCGGCGTCGTATAGTGAACGAAGGAGAGGCGCAGGACGCCGTGGCTGGGGGCGATGCCGACGGCTTCGAGCAGGCGCCAGGCATAGAAGTGCCCGCCGCCGGCCATGATGTTGTGCTTGGCCAGGCGTGCGGCGACGGCGGCGCCGGGTTCGGCAAGGCCCAGCGCGATGGTGGGCGCGCGCAGGTTGGGATCGTCGGGGCCGATGATGCGGACGGAATTCTTCCCGCGCAGGTAATCAAGCAGGGGCGTGGCGAGGGCCACTTCCTGCGCGCGCATGGCCGCATGGGCACGGCGGAAGGGATTGGCGCCTTCGACGCTGTTGCCGGCAATGGCGGCCACGGTTTCGAGATAATCGGCGATGCCGGAGGCGGCGGCGATCTGGACGTGGTCGGGGCCGGCCGGGGTCAGCCGGTAGCGCGGCTTATTGTCATTGAAGAAATGGCCCTGATTGGGCAGCGACATGGCGAGCTCCGGCCGGACGGCCATGACACCCTGATGGGGGCCATAGACCTTGTAGGCGGAGAAGAAATAGATGTCGGCGCCGAGCGCCGCGAGGTCCGGCAGGCCATGGGGTGCATAGCTGACGCCGTCGATGGCAGTGACCGCGCCGATGGATTTGGCACGGGCAGCGATTTCGGCCACCGGATTGATCTCGCCCGAGACATTGGAGCAATGCGGGGCGGCGATCAGCTTGACCCTGGAGTCGAGCAGCTTGTCGAGCTCCGACAGAGACAGGCGGCCGCTCTGGGGGTCGACCTGCCATTCCCTGATTTCAGCGCCCATTTTCGCCAGCTTGCGCCAGGCCCCGGTATTGGCCTCGTGATCCTGATTGGTGACGATGACGGCGTCGCCGGGCTTGAGCCAGCCGGCAAAGGCATTGCCCAGCACATAGGTATTGGCCGAGGAGGAGGGGCCGAAATGGATCCAGTCGGCGGTGACGTTGAGCGCCTGGGCCAACCTCTCGAAGCTCAGATCCATCGCCGCGCCGGCGGCCTGGGAGGCCGGATAGTGGCCGTAGGGCTGCACCTTAGTGGCGCGATAATAATGGTCGAGCTTGGCCAATACGGCGCGCGACGTATAGGAGCCGCCGGCATTTTCGAAGAAGGCCTGGCCTTTCAGGGACGGTTCGGCAAAGGCGGGGAATTCAGCGCGGATACGGGCGGGGTCGAGGGGCAGGGCGGTCATGGTCTATCCAGTCGGGTGGTCTTCGATTGGTAGTGGATGGCATGACAAAAGCAAACCCCGGCCAGTGCGGGCCGGGGTTCGTGCAGCAGCCGTCGGGGGACATCGGCCGCCGCTCGGGACGCCACCGGTGAAGGAGGGACCGGGGCGGATGGGTGTCAGCCGTTGGTCGCGGGCGCTTCGGCCGGAGCGGAGGCGCCGGGACGGCCGTGCTGGCCCTGATGAGGAGCGGAAGGGCCGCCCTCGTGATGGCGCAGGCCGCCCTTGCCCATGAAGCCGGGCATGAAACCGCGATCGGGGCGCTGCGGCGTCAGCTCGGCCTTCTGCTCGTCGGTGAGGCTGTCGAAGAAGGCGGTCAGCGAAGGCTGCACGGCTTCGAGGGCGGCAAGACGCGCGGTCTCGATGGCGATGCGGTTTTCGAGATGCTCGGAGAAGTCGGGGACTTCGGCGGTCTGGCCTTCGGCAAGGGCCGTGGGGC
>CBIGSA010000434.1:0-1746 GCA_966192215.1 uncultured Devosia sp.
GGTGATGGTGCCGCGTTCCGCTTCGTTGCCTTCTGCCAGGGCCAGGATAATGGGCAGGGTCATCTTGCCTTCGCGCAGGTCATCGCCGGTATTCTTGCCCAGCGTGCCCGACTGGCCACCATAGTCGAGAGCGTCGTCAACGAGCTGGAAGGCATTGCCCAGTTCGAGCCCATAGCGGGCCAGAGCTTCGCGGCCGGCCGTATCGGCCCCGCCGGACATGGCGCCCACTTCGCAGGCCGCCTGAAACAACACGGCCGTCTTGGCGCGGATGACTTCGGCATAATCGGCGGGGGTCGTCGTCAGGTCGCCGGTCTTTGCGAGCTGGAACACTTCGCCCTCGGCCATCACGGCCGAGGCGGCCGACAGTACGCCCAAGGCGGCGATGTCGCCGGTTTCCACCATCATCATGAAAGCCTGGCCGAGCAGGAAATCGCCGACCAGGATGGAGGCCTTGTTGCCCCAGACCATGCGGGCGGCCGGCTTGCCGCGGCGCATGTCGCTCTCATCGACCACATCGTCGTGGAGCAGGGTTGCATTGTGCATGAATTCGACGGCAGCCGCAAAATTGATGGCGCTGCCCTTGCCGCGCCCGAAAAGCTGCGCCGCCGCCACGGTCAGCATGGGCCGCAGGCGCTTGCCGCCGCTCTCGATGAGGTAGCGGGCCAGCTCGGGCACCATGTCGACATGGGAATCGGCGCGGCTCAGAATCAGTGCGTTGACCTTGGCCATATCGGGCGCGGTGGCTTCGAGCAGCCGTTCGACCGGATTGGCCGCCGGCGCTTCTCTCATCTGCGTCAGAACTGACACTGCTGTTTCCGTCCTCGTTTGCCGCATCAGGCAAATCTGGTTGAGCCTGTGGCACCCGGCCTTTATGGTCGCGCCAAACCGGCCTTTCGGGGTGCGATGTCCCTAGACCAGCCAAAAGCCTTTGTAAAACACCAATCGGTAACGCGCGATGCCTTTTTGGGTGGCAGGCTCACTCTGTCGCAGCCCGCCAGGGGTTTCCGCGCAGGGCTCGATAGCGTGCTGCTCGGCGCCGCCGTGGCGCCTGATCGCACAACCCTGCTGGACATGGGCTGTGGCGTGGGTACGGCCGCCTTCGTGGCCCTGGCCCACAATGGCGGCCTAACGGCTACGCTGGCCGACAGCAATGCGGAAATGGCCGCGCTGGCCGAGGCCAATGCCGCGGACAACGGATTGGCCGACAGGGCACGGATCGTCATCACCGATATCGAGGGGAAGGGCGCCGACCGGCGCGCGGCGGGTCTTGTGGATAATGGCTACGATGCCGTCATCGCCAACCCGCCTTTCTTTGCCGATGGCACGCTGGCCAGCGATCCCGGCCGCGCCGGCGCGCGCCATATGGACGCTGCGGCGCTGGACCTGTGGATCAAGGCGGCCGCCGGCATGGCAGCGGCCGGTGGCGAGGTGATCTTCGTCTATCCGGCACAGAGTCTTGGGTCCTTGCTGGCCGGTTTCACCCAGCGCTTCGGCGCCGTCACCGTGCTGCCACTGGTGCCGCGCGAGGGCGAGCCGGCGAGCCGCGTCCTGGTGCGCGGCATCAAGGGGTCGCGGGCGCCGCTGACCCTGCTTGCCAGCCGCGCCCTGCATGAGGTCGAAGGGCGGGCCTTCCGCCCCGAATTCGATGCGATCTTTCGCGGGCTCACGCGGCTTGTCTGGTAATCGGCGCGGACAGGCCCTAAATCTGGCGCGACGCAATGGGGATCGCGCATGCAGACCATGACC
>CBIGSA010000435.1:0-1693 GCA_966192215.1 uncultured Devosia sp.
CGCAGGGCTTCGGGGTAGATGCGGTGTTCCTCGACCAGGACGCGCGCGGCGAGTGTGTCGGCTGTGTCGCCCGGAAGAACCGGGACTTCGGCCTGGAGGATTGGTGCGCCCTCGTCGAGGCCTGGCGTGACGAAGTGGACGGTGCAGCCATGGGTGGTGGCGCCGTCGGCCAAAGCGCGCTCATGGGTGTGGAGGCCCTTGTAGAGCGGCAGCAGGGATGGGTGGATGTTGATCATCCGCCCGGCCCAGCGGCGGGTGAAATCTTCGCCCAGGATGCGCATGAAGCCGGCGAGACAGACGATATCGACATTCCAGCTTTCGAGGATCTGGGTCATGACATCTTCGAACATGTCCCGGCTGGGGAACTTGCTCTGGGCCAGCGAGGCCGTGGCAATGCCCTCGGCCGCGGCAATGGCAAGGCCGGGAGCAGCGGCGCGATTGGAGAGGACGCCGACGATTTCGGCGGGGTAATCGGGGGCCCTGGCGGCCTCGATTAGCGCCGACATGTTCGAGCCGCGACCCGAAATCAGGATACCGACGCGCTTGCGGCTCACAGCGCCAGCTTGCCCTGGAAGGTGACCGGTTCACCGGAGCGGGCGGTAAGGCTACCGACGACGGCGGCGGTTTCGCCCGATGCCGTGAGGTGATCGACCAGCTTCTGCGCGTCGTCAGGGGCGACGGCGACCAGCATGCCCACGCCGCAATTGAAGGTGCGCAGCATTTCGCGCTCGTTCATGCCGCCGACATGGCTGAGCCAGCCGAAGACGCGCGGCACGGTGACGGCATCGAGGTTGACATGGGCGGCCAGGTGGTCGGGCAGGACGCGAGGAATATTGTCGATGAAGCCACCGCCGGTGATATGGGCCAGGGCCTTGATGCCAATGCCGGCCTTGAGGGCGGCGAGGAGCGGCTTCACATAGATGCGGGTAGGCGTGAGCAGGGCTTCGGACAGCGACTGGCCGGGCGCGAAGGGCGCATCCATGTACCAGTCCACGCCGGACAGTTCGACGATCTTGCGGACCAGCGAATAGCCGTTGGAATGAACGCCCGAAGAGGCAATGGCGACCAGGGTATCGCCTTCGGCGATATCGGCGCGGGGCAGGAGGGTGCCGCGCTCGGCGGCGCCGACGGCGAAGCCGGCCAGGTCATAGTCATTGCCGTGATACATGCCGGGCATTTCGGCGGTTTCACCGCCGATCAGGGCGCAGCCGGCGATGCGGCAGCCCTCGGCAATGCCGGTGACGATGGCCGTGCCCTGTTCGACGTCGAGCTTGCCGGTGGCGAAGTAGTCGAGGAAGAACAGCGGTTCGGCGCCCTGCACGATGATGTCGTTGACGCACATGGCCACCAGGTCCTGCCCGATCGTGCCGTGGTTGCCGGTATCGATGGCGATCTTGAGCTTGGTGCCGACGCCGTCATTGGCGGCGACCAGGACCGGATCGGCAAAGCCGGCGGCCTTGAGATCGAACAAGCCGCCGAAGCCGCCGATCTCGCCATCGGCGCCGGGGCGGCGCGTGGAGCGCACGGCGGGCTTGATGGCTTCCACCAAGGCGTTGCCCGCATCGATATCGACGCCCGCCTGCTTGTATGACAGACCGTTTGATGTCAGGTTTTGCGGATCGGACATTGGCCTCGGGACCGTGTGGGGAAAGCGTGCGCAAAGCCGTTACCGGAAGACCAAGGCGGTTGCCAA
>CBIGSA010000436.1:0-1686 GCA_966192215.1 uncultured Devosia sp.
CACCAACCGTGGTGTCCCAACCGGTCGTGATGGTGGCCTTGTTGGCGTTCTGCTCTTCGATCGAGGGGAACACGGCCTTGGCGTAGTTCTCGGCGGCCGGGAGCTTGGCCATCAGGTCATCGGGCAGCACACCGGCTTCGGCCATGGCGCTGAAGCGGATGGGGTGGCAATAGCCGGCGAGCCAGCCGAGCTGGCCTTCGTCGGAATAGAGATATTCCATCCACAGCTTGGCGGCGTTCGGGTGCGGCGCGTGGGCGGAGATGGCCTGGACATAGACGCCAGCCACGACGCCATCGGACGGCACGACGACGTCGATCGGCGGATTGCCATTGAGGTTGTCGCGCGCGGCCAGCAGGTTGTAGTCCCAGTTGATGGCGATGGGCGTGGTGCCCTGGGCGATGGCGGCGGCTTCGGCGTCGACGGGGACGAAATTGCCCTTGTCGTTGAGCGACTTGAAATAGTCGAGGCCCGCCTGGGCGGCGGCATCCCTGGCGGCGCCGGTGGAGAGCCCGGCGGCATAGACCGACATAATGGCATTGTTGGCGGTGCGCGGATCACCGGCCAGGGCGACCGAATTGGCGAATTCGTCCTTGTTCAGGTCGGCCCAGGAGGCCGGGTTGTCGCCCGTAATGATGTCCTTGTTGATGCCGAAGGCGAGCACGCCGTAATAGTCGCCATACCAGAAGCCATCGGCATCCTTGGCGTCATCGGGGATGTCGTCCCAGGTGGAGACCTTATAGGCCTGCAGCAGGCCTTCATCCTTGGCCTGGGGGCCGAAGGCGAGACCGATATCGAGCACGTCGGGGGCCTGCGGGCCGGTATTGCCGATATTGGCGCGGACGGCTTCGAGCTCGTCGGCGGAGCCGGCATCGGGGTTCAGTTCGTTGACGGTGATGCCCGGATACTTGGCCTTGAAGCCTTCGATCACGCCGCCATAGTTGCACCAGGAATGGGGCAGGGCGATGGTGGTGAGCTGGCCTTCGGCCTTGGCGGCTTCATAGAGCGCGTCGAGATCGGCCTGGGCGAAGGCGGGGGCAGAAACGGCGAGCACGGCAAGCATCGAAACGGATGCGCCGAGGACATTCTTGATGGACATGATCAGTCTCCCTGAAAAGTCGTTCGCGATCGTCCGTCTGGGGGCGATCCGGCGACCGAGGAGGCAAGTAGTGTGGTGGTATGACAGCGCGATGACGGTGCGCGGGCCCGGTGCGTGACGGCCGGGAACGCCCATGGTTCAACCGTTTGCGCGCGATCCTCCGCCCAAGCCGCATCCTCCCAGTTGCGATTATGACAGTGCCTCTTTGTGACAGTTTAGTCCAGATGGTCAAAAATTGCGGGGCGCCGAATGTCTCAGTCGTCACCCTCCCCCTTGTGAGGAGGGCAGCGTCGCTAGGCCCGTAGGGCCGTAGCAAAGCTGGGTGGGGTATCTGCCCCAGGCATCGAGCTCGCCCGACACCCCACCCTGCTCGATCACGGCAGGCCTCATGGCCTTCTCACCTAAAATCGCTCCACTGGAGCGATCTTGCCCTGCGTGCCGGATCGAAGCCCCACAAGGGGAGGGTGGGTCCGGTGAAACGGGGAGTGTCACGCTATACTCAGCTCCACTTTAGATCTCTTCCAAACTATTGAATTCCATTTGATTTTCTAACTTGAGAGGCGTAGTCCGGTTTTACATTTTTCTGGAGG
>CBIGSA010000437.1:0-1653 GCA_966192215.1 uncultured Devosia sp.
CAGCCCACCGCCATCGCCGAACTGGTGGAAGGCATCAACAATGGCGAGACCGATCAGGTTCTGCTCGGCGTCACCGGCTCGGGCAAGACCTTCACCGCCGCCCAGGTGATCGCCGCCACCAACCGCCCGGCTTTGATCCTCGCGCCGAACAAGACCCTGGCCGCCCAGCTCTATGGCGAGTTCAAGTCCTTCTTCCCCGACAATGCGGTGGAATATTTCGTCTCCTACTACGACTATTACCAGCCCGAGGCCTACGTCCCGCGCACCGATACCTATATCGAGAAGGAATCCACCATCAACGAGCAGATCGACCGCATGCGCCACTCGGCCACGCGCGCGATCCTCGAGCGCGACGACGTCATCATCGTCGCGTCAGTCTCCTGCATCTACGGCATCGGCTCGGTGGAAGACTATACCGCCATGACCATCGACGTGCAGAAAGGCCAGAAGATCGACCAGCGCGAGCTGCTCGCCAAGCTGGTCGCCCTGCAATACAAGCGCGGCGATACCGGCTTCGTCCGCGGCACGTTCCGCGTGCGCGGCGATACGGTGGAAATCTTCCCCGCTCACTATGAAGCCGCCGCTTGGCGCGTCTCGCTCTTCGGCAACGAGATCGAATCCATCGTCGAATTCGATCCCCTGACCGGCAAGAAGAGCGCCGACCTCACCTTCATCCGCATCTTCGCCAATAGCCACCACGTCACGCCGCGCACCACGATGAACCAGGCCATCAAGGCCATAAGGTCCGAGCTGGCCGCGCGCCTGCAGGAGCTCAACGGCGCCGGCCGCTTCCTCGAAGCCCAGCGCCTCGAACAGCGCACGCTGTTCGATCTCGAAATGATGGAAGCCACCGGCTCCTGCGCCGGCATCGAGAACTATTCGCGCTACTTCTCCGGCCGCAAGCCCGGCGAGCCGCCGCCGACCCTGTTCGAATATCTGCCCGACAATGCCCTGGTCTTCGTCGACGAAAGCCACGTCACCATCGGCCAGCTCGGCGCCATGTATCGCGGCGACCTGCGCCGCAAGGCGACCCTGGCCGAATACGGCTTCCGCCTGCCCTCCTGCATGGACAATCGCCCCCTCCGCTTCGAGGAGTGGAATGCCATGCGCCCGCAATCGGTCTATGTCTCGGCCACGCCCGGCTCATGGGAAATGGACCAGACCGGCGGCGTCTTCGCCGAACAGGTCATCCGCCCCACCGGCCTCATCGATCCCCCGGTCGAAATCCGCCCGGCCAAGGCCCAGGTCGATGACGTGGTCGACGAAATCCGCCAGACCAATGCCAAGGGCTACCGCACCCTGCTGACCGTCCTCACCAAGAAAATGGCCGAGGACCTCACCGAATACCTGCACGAACAGGGCATCCGCGTCCGCTACATGCATTCCGATGTCGACACCATCGAGCGCATCGAAATCATCCGCGACCTGCGCCTGGGCGCCTTCGACGTCCTGGTCGGCATCAACCTCCTGCGCGAAGGCCTCGACATCCCCGAATGCGGCCTCGTCGCGATTTTGGACGCCGACAAGGAAGGCTTCCTGCGCAGCGAAACCTCCCTCATCCAGACCATCGGCCGCGCCGCCCGCAACGTCGACGGCAAAGTCGTCCTCTACGCCGACCGCACCACCGGCTCCATGGAACGCGCCCTAGCGGAG
>CBIGSA010000438.1:0-1643 GCA_966192215.1 uncultured Devosia sp.
GCTCCAACCCGATCTCATCATCGCCGTCTATTCCGGCCTCACCGAAGACGAATACAACGTGCTGAGCGGCATTGCCCCGGTCGTTGCCTATCCCGGAGTGCCATGGAGCACTTCCTGGCAGGACGTCATCACCACCACGGGCAAGGCCATTGGCAAGCCGGACGAGGCCAACGCCCTGGTGGCCGAACTCGAGCAGTTCATGATCGATGAGACCGCCAGATATCCCGAGGTCCAGGGCACGACCTTTGCCGGTATTGCCGAATATAATGGCGAAGTGGCCGTCTATGCCGGGCTCGATCCGCGCATGAGCTTCCTCGAAGATTTCGGCTTGGTCCTCGCCCCGAGCGTCACCGAACTGGCCCAGGGCGAGACCTTCTACTACGGCCTCAGCTACGAAAGTTTCGAACAACTCACCAGCGACATCCTGATCTCCTATTTCGAGACCCCGGAGACCGATGCGGCCTTCTTCGCCAATTCGCTTGTCGCCCTCCAGCCGCAGGTCAAGGCCGGCGCCGTCGCCCATGTCGTCGGCGCAGAACTCATCAATGCCGTCTCTCCGCCCACGGCCCTCTCGATCAAGTGGGGTTTCCCGCAATACATCAAGCTGATCGCCGATGCGGCGAAGGCGGCTGGGAAGTAGGCAAGGGCAGGGCACCTAGCGCCACCCCACCCCCGATGTCACCCCGGCCTTGAGCCGGGGCCCATCCCGAGATCGTCTCGCGGCCGCAAGGTGGATCGTACGGCCACCGCACCCACCCAACCCTTCAGGATGGATCCCGCTCAAGGCGGGATGACACCGGGTTTGTTGGGACCGCCCGCATTCTCGCAAACTCCTATTGACGGCTAGGCATATTCCTATGCAGATGGCGCCACCATGAGTGATATCGCTTCCTTCCGCCAAGCCGTCGAAACCTTCATTTCCGCCCGTGGCTGGACGCCGACCCGGTTCGGCCGCACCGTCGCGGGCGATCCGCTCTTCGTCTTCGACCTGCGCGAAGGCCGCGAGCCGCGTTCGGACACCCGTACGCGCATTCTCAAGGCCATGCAGGATTTTGGCGATGGCGAAACCCAGGCGCCGCTGCGCGTCGGTGTTGCGGGCCTCGGCAATGTCGGTGCTACCCTGGTGCGCATCCTGCAGAAGGATGGCAGCGAGCTCGCGCGAAAACTGGGGCGCCAGCTTGTCGTGACGGCCGTTGCCGCGCGCTCGCGTTCCCGCGACCGCGGCATTGATATTTCTGGGCTCGACTGGTTCGACGATCCGGTGGCTCTCGCCAAGTCGGACGGGATCGATCTTTTCGTTGAACTGATCGGCGGCGAAGATGGCCCGGCCTTTGCCGCTGTCAAGGCTGCCCTCGAAATCGGTCGCCCCGTCGTCACCGCCAACAAGGCTCTGCTGGCCAAACATGGCGTGACCCTGGCCCGCCTTGCCGAGGAATCCGGCGCCCAGCTCGGCTTCGAGGCGGCTGTTGCTGGGGGCATTCCCGTCATCAAGACCCTGCGCGAAGGGCTGGGCTCGGCTCGCATCGCCAAGGTCTTCGGCATCATGAACGGCACCTGCAACTACATCCTCACCCGCATGGGCAATGAGGACATCAGTTTCGCCGATTGCCTCAAGGACGCACAGGCCCTCGGCTATGCCGAGG
>CBIGSA010000439.1:0-1610 GCA_966192215.1 uncultured Devosia sp.
TCGGCCGCGGGCAGGTTGGCATGCAGCCTCAGCCCGTCGATATCGACGCCCACCCGCGTCACCGACCCCAGGAAGTTGCGGGTCGCCAGCCGGCCGCTGACTTCAAGCGCATCGCCGGTGGCCTGGCCCAGCAGCATGGTTTCCGGCCGCAGGCTCGACCAGGCCCGCATGCCGGTCAGCCTCTGGGTGAAATCAGGCGGCAGGATGTTGGAGGAGCCGACGAAATCGGCGACGAATTTCGAGGCCGGCCGCTGGTAGATGCCCTCGGGCGTGCCGGCCTGCACGATTGCGCCGTTGTTGAACACCGCCACCCGGTCGGCCATGGAAAGCGCCTCGCCCTGGTCGTGGGTGACAAAGACGAAGGTGATGCCGAGCGCCTTCTGCAGGCTCTTCAGCTCCTCCTGCATCTGCTCGCGCAGCTTGAGGTCGAGCGCCCCGAGCGGCTCGTCGAGCAGCAGCACCTTGGGCTTGTTGACCAGCGCGCGGGCCAGCGCCACCCGCTGCCGCTGGCCACCCGAAAGCTGCCCCGCCTTGCGGGTGCCGTAGCCGGGCAGGGCGACCATGGCGAGCGCCTCCTCGGCGGCCTTCAACCTTGTCGCCTTGTCGATGCCCTTGACCATCAGCCCGTAGGCGACATTGTCGAGGATGCTCATATGCGGAAACAGCGCATAGTCCTGAAACACGGTGTTGACGCTGCGCTTCCAGGGCGGCACGCCATTGGCATTGTCGCCGAAGATGCGGATTTCCCCGCCAGTCGGCTGCTCGAAGCCGGCGATCAGCCTCAGGCAGGTCGTCTTGCCCGATCCCGACGGCCCCAGCATCGCGAAAAACTCGCCCTCGGCGATATCGAGATCGACGCTATCGACCGCCTTGACGGCTCCGAAATGGCGCGACACGGCGCGGAAAGTGACTGCCGGGGTCATGTGGGAAAGGTCTCCGTGAGATTGGTCTTGCGTGAAGGGTTTACCCCTCACCAAGCGCGCCCAGGCATTCGACCTTTGGTCTCATGCGGGCTTGCTATCCTCTCCCGCAAGGGGAGAGGTAGGGTGCCCCGCTCACCGTCCTTATGCGAGGCGAGGGGGGGGCCGCAAGTCTACCTCTCCCCCTGCGGGAGAGGATACGAAGGCCGGGCGAGCTTTGCGAGCCCTTGGCCGAAGTTGGTGAGGGGTAAACTCTTCGAACTCACCCCTCGACCAGTCAAGCGCTTACTGCCCGCCCATCACCGCAATATAATCGCTCGTCCAGCGATGATACGGCACGCATTCGCCCTGGCTGCACTTGGCGACGGGGGTCTTCCAGAAGCTGATTTTCTCGAAGTTCTCGAAGCCGTTATGCGCGCAGCCGGTGTCGGTCAGCAGCGCATTGCCCTTGCAGGCGGCCGGAACGGCGGGGTTCGAGCCGAACCAGGCGGCGAGATCGCCCTGCACCTTGGGCGACAGCGAATGTTCCATCCACATATAGGCGCAGTTCGGATGCGCGGCTTCCGCATGCAGCATGGTCGTGTCGGCCCAGCCCGTGGCACCTTCCTTGGGGAACACGGAGGCCACCGGCTGCTTGTCGGCTTCGAGCAGGTTGACCTGGAACGGCCAGGAGCTCGACGCCACCACGCC
>CBIGSA010000440.1:0-1591 GCA_966192215.1 uncultured Devosia sp.
ATGAAGGACGAAGGCACCGCGGCGGTGGAAATTACCTCGATCATGAAGCGCAACTCCTGCGGCAAGGCGCTGGATATCGCACGCATGGCGCGCGACATGCTTGGTGGTAACGGGATTTCCGACGAGTTCGGTGTCGCCCGTCATCTGGTCAACCTGGAGGTGGTCAACACCTATGAAGGTACGCACGACGTGCATGCGCTGATCCTGGGCCGCGCGCAAACCGGTATCCAGGCTTTCTATTGATAAGGAGCCAGTCCATGGGCGCGTTATCACATCTGCGGGTGCTGGACCTGTCGCGCGTGTTGGCCGGTCCGTGGTCTGGCCAGATCCTCGCCGACCTGGGGGCTGACGTGATCAAGGTCGAGCGGCCGGGCAGTGGGGACGATACCCGCGCCTGGGGGCCGCCCTTCCTTAAAGGTGCCAATGGCGAGAACACGAGCGAGGCGGCTTATTATCTGTCGGCCAACCGCAATAAGCGGTCGGTGACGATCGATTTCACGCGGCCAGAGGGCCAGCGCCTGGTGCGTGAGCTGGCGGCGAAGTGCGATATCGTCATCGAGAACTTCAAGGTGGGTGGGCTGGCGGCCTATGGGCTGGATTACCAGAGCCTCAAGGCCGACAATCCGCGGCTTATCTATTGCTCCATTACCGGTTTCGGGCAGACCGGGCCTTATGCCCGGCGCGCTGGCTATGACTTCATGATCCAGGGGCTGGGTGGGCTGATGAGCCTGACGGGGCGCCCGGAAGGTGAGGAAGGCGCAGGCCCGGTCAAGGTGGGTGTCGCCCTTACCGACATTCTGACCGGGCTGTACTCAACGGTGGCTATGTTGGCTGCCCTCGCCCACCGTGACCAGACTGGGGTCGGTCAGCACGTCGACATGGCGCTGCTGGATGTGCAGGTGGCTTGCCTGGCGAACCAGGCAATGAACTACCTGACCACGGGCACGGCGCCCCGTCGCCTGGGCAATGCGCACCCCAACATCGTGCCTTATCAGGATTTTCCGACGGCGGATGGCGATTTCATTCTTACCGTGGGCAACGACAGCCAGTTCCGCAAGTTCGCCGAGGTGGCCGGGCAGCCTCAATGGGCGACTGACCCTCGCTTTGCCACCAACAAGCTGCGTGTGGCCAACCGGACTGAGCTGATTCCATTGATTCGCCAGGCCACCGTGTTCAAGACCACGGCCGAATGGGTGAGCCAGTTGGAGGCCGCCGGTGTGCCGTGTGGGCCAATTAATGATCTTGCCCAGGTGTTCCGCGACCCCCAAGTGCTGGCTCGCGGGCTGGCGGTCAGTATCCCGCATGCGTTGGCAGGCAATGTGCCGCAGGTGGCGAGCCCGATACGTTTGTCGGCGACGCCTGTCGAGTATCGGCTGGCGCCGCCTATGTTGGGTGAGCATACCGAGGTGGTGCTTGAGGAGGTGTTAGGGCTAGGAGCGGAAGAAGTGCGCCAGTTGCGCAGCGTTGGCGTGTTGTAGGGAATGCTGGTCTAGCTATATAGCGGGGAGGCCGCCAGGCCTCCCCGCTTTGCTTTTTAAGCGCCCTGAAAGTTTATTTGAATTAAAGGTTGACGCCCTCTCGAATCCCCTTA
>CBIGSA010000441.1:0-1588 GCA_966192215.1 uncultured Devosia sp.
GGCGGTATAGCCAGACGGCTCGACCCGCCAGGTGCCGGCGTCCAACTGTTCGACTTCTGCGCCGAAAGCCCGCATCGCCGCCAGCGTCAGGTCCACATAACCGCGGGCGCCGATCTCCTTGCCGGTCAGCGCGACCGTGATGGCGCCGTGGCCCAAGGGCGCTGCCATCAGCAAAGCCGAGACATATTGGCTGGAGAGGCCCGCATCGATCTCGACGCGCCCGGAGCCGAAGCTGCCATTGCCGTGAATGGTCACCGGCGGGCAACCGGTGGGGCAGTTGGCATCGATGCCGAGCGAACGCAAAGCCGTAACCAGCGGACCGATGGGGCGCAGACGCATTTCCTCGTCGCCATCGACGATGACCGCCCCATCGACGGTCGCTACGGCCGCGGTGAGGAAACGCGTGGCCGTGCCGGCATTGCCGAGGAACAGCGGACCGGCGGGCTGCTGCAGGCGGCCCGTGCTGGTGACGACGAAGCTCGTGGCGTCGGGCTCGTCCACGGTGACGCCCATCTGCCGCAAGGCAGCGGCCATCAGCGTCGTGTCCTTGCTCTTGAGCGCGCCGGTGAGGCGGCTGGTGCCCTTGGCCAGGGCGGCGAGCAGGAGCGCGCGATTGGTGATGGATTTGCTGCCCGGCGGGGAGACGCGGCCGGCAAGCGGACGGTTGGGCGGGACGATGGTGAGGGCGGGCGGAAGAGGGCTTAGCATGATGGCGGGATCAATGCCTGATGGTTGCGCGCGGTGCAACTGGTTGCGAAGGGGGAATTGGCACTACCCAGCTACAACCACGATGTCATCCCGGCCTTGAGCCGGGATCCATCCCGAGATGGTCGGGTTTTGTTGGATGGCCGCGCGTACCACCTAGCGGTGACGGCGCGATCTCAAGATGGGCCCCGGCTCAAGGCCGGGGTGACACCGCGTTTGTGGCAGCGTCAGGCGCCTGCCCTGGCCTCGGCGATGGCCTTGAGGTCGGCCGGCTTGAGCTGGACGCTTTCGCCGCAGCCGCATTCGCCGGTCTGGTTGGGGTTCTTGAAGGTGAAGCCTGAGCTCATCTTGGACTGTTCGAAATCCATGACGGTGCCGAGCAGGAACATGGTGGCCTTGGGCTCGATATAGACTTCGACGCCCTTGTCGCTGACGTGATCGTCGCCGGCGACCGGCTCGGTGACGTAGTCGAGCGTATAGGCCATGCCCGCGCAGCCGGCATTCTTGACGCCGACGCGCACGCCGATGACGGGCTTGTCGGAATCCTCGATGATCTCGGTGATGCGCTCGGCGGCGGCATCGGTCAGAGACATGATCTTGAAGGCCATGGGCGTACTTTCTATCGGCATTTCACGATATATAGCGTGAACCGCGGCAAATTACCACCAGTTGAGGGCCACCTGGGCCTCTTCGCTCATACGCGAGGCATCCCAGGGGGGATCGAACACCATATTGACTTCCACGTCCTGGATGCCTTCAACGGCGCGAGCGGCATTCTCCACCCAGCCAGGCATTTCGCCGGCCACCGGGCAGCCCGGGGCGGTCAGCGTCATGTCGATGGTTAGCTTGCGGTCGTCATCGAGATCGACCTTGTAGATCAGGC
>CBIGSA010000442.1:0-1543 GCA_966192215.1 uncultured Devosia sp.
TCCCTCTGTGCCAGGACTTACCCCCACCCTCACTCCCTCCCCCCTGGGGGGAGGGAAGCCTGCTCGGCAATTGGCTGAAACGGCTGTGACTACTCTCGGGCTTCGCCCATGCGCCTCCCTCCCCTTGATGGGGAGGGAATGAGGGTGGGGTGGAGTCACACACGCCGCGCCTTGCCATTTCCGCTAAACCTGGTCCAGCCCATACATCAGGTCGGCAATCAGGTCGTCCGGACTTTCCAGCCCCACCGACAGGCGCAGCAGGCCCGGGGTGACGCCGGTTTCCAACCGCACCTCCTCGGTAAAGCGCGCATGGGTCGTGGTGCGCGGATGGGTGATGAGCGATTTGGCGTCGCCCAGATTGTTGGAGATCAGGATTACCGCCAGGCTGTCCGACAGGGTGAAGGCACCCTCCTGCCCACCCTTGACGTCGAGGGCGATAATGGTCGAGCCGCGCTGCATCTGGCGCTTGGCCAGATCATATTGCGGGTGGCTGGAATGGTGCGGGTAGATGACCCTGTTGATCTTGGGGTGGCTGGCCAGCGCCGCCACGATCTTTTCGGCGCTGTCGGTCATCTGGCGGATGCGCAGTTCGTAGGTTTCCAGCCCCTTGAGCAGAACCCAGGCGTTGAAGGCGCTGAGGGTCGCGCCGGTCTGGCGCAGGAAGGTGTGGACGTCACCCTCGATCAGTTCCTTGCTGCCCAGCACGATACCGCCGAGCACCCTGCCCTGCCCGTCGATATGCTTGGTGGCCGAATAGGTCACCAGGTCCGCCCCGAGTTGCAGCGGCTTCTGGTAGAGCGCGGTGGAAAAGACATTGTCGACGATCAGCTTGGCGCCATGGGCGTGGGCGATGTCGGCCACGGCCTTGATGTCGACCAGTTCCAGCGTCGGATTGGTCGGCGTCTCGATGAAGACGACCTTGGTATTGGGGCGCATGGCGCGGGCGAAGTTCTCGGGATCTCGGCCATCGACCAAGGTCGATTCCACGCCGAAGCGCGGGGCGAAATCTTCCACCACATAGCGACAGCCGCCGAACAGGGCCTGGGCGGCCACGATGTGGTCGCCGGCCCGGACCTGGCTCATCACCGCATTGGTGACCGCGGCCATGCCGGAGGCAAAGGCGCGGCCGGCTTCGGCGCCCTCGATCAGCGCCATGCGCTCCTGGAACACGTCCACGGTCGGATTGGCGAAGCGGGAATAGTTGTGGCCGCCGGGAATCTTGTTCTGAAACAGCAGCTCGGCATGTTCGGAGCTGGGATAGGAATAGCCCGAATTGAGGAAAATGGCCTCGCTCGTCTCGTTGAAGTCGGTGCGCTTGTCCCCGCCATGGACCATCTGGGTCGCGGCACTGCGCCGTTTCGGGTCGAGCAGGGGGTTCTTTTCACGAGACATTGGCTGCGCCTTCAAAACAAAAAAACCGGCACGCAAAAAGGGCGGCCGGTTCCCAAACGGTCTTTAGCAACTTGTTTTAAGTGGCTGCAAGCGACCGGCCAAATCACCACTGGGCTGTGATGTAAGGCCAATTGCCTGTTGGCGTCAATTG